>NZ_JBYOLA010000007.1:0-166290 GCF_057799055.1 Stenotrophomonas sp. 14P6.2.3 | reverse complement strand
CGTCGGCCACTTCGATCAGCGCCACGACCTTGCCTTCGGACAGGCTGTCGCCCAGCTTGACCTTGATTTCCTTGACCACGCCGGCCACCGAGGACGGCACCTCCATGGTCGCTTTATCGCTTTCCAGCGTGACCAGGCCCTGGTCCTTCTTCACCGTATCGCCGACGGCAACAAGCACCTCGATTACCGGGATATCGCTGTAGTCACCGATATCGGGGACACGTGCTTCCTTGATTTCGGCCATGGGGAGAACTCCGGCAATCTGGTGTAGGGAAACGTCTATTGTGCGGCCAGCGGGAGCCAGCGCCAACCGTTACAGGTGTTTTCAGTACGCACGCAGCCGGGACACGCTGTTGCTCATGGCTCGCCGGCGCCTCCAGTGGGTAGCGTATTGTCCTGTCGATGTCCGCTTGATGTCGCCAGTGCGACGGCCACCGGCTGCCAGGCCTGGCGCAGGCGCGGCAACGACCATGCTGCATTGGCCGGGCTGGTGGACGGCAGCGCCAGCACTGTTGGCGAGGCGGACAGCTGCGGCAGCACCCAGCGCTGGAAGGCCTGCATCGCTGCACCGCCATTGCAGCCGATCAGCTGCAGGTCAGGCAACGCGGCGATCAGTGCGGGAAGCGCATTGGCCACTTCCGTGCCACGCACGATGTCCGCATCCAGGCTGCCGCGTCGCTCGCAGCGGCCGATCACATCCCACAGGCCGACCCCATTGGCGGCCAGTGCCTGCAGTCGCTGCGCGTACGGCAACGACGGATCGAAGCCGCACAGTTCGCCGAGCAATGGCCAGAAGCGATTGCGTGGGTGCGCGTAGTAATGCTGTGCCTGCAACGACGCGATACCGGGCATTGAACCCAGCAGCAACACCCGGCAATCCGTGTTCACCTGCGCAGGCAGGCCGATGCACAACGTTGCGGTGCTCACATCTTCTCCAACTGCATGAATATTCCTGGATGGCAGAAACCGCATGAAAACAAGCGTTTCGCGCTGTTCGCTGAACAATGCGAACTAATTTTTAACGCGCGTCGGATTCGATTCATGTTGGGGCGACTACGGTGTGCTCGCCCCGCAACCGGGGCCCAAAACAAGAAACATTAGGAGATTCCCCCATGCGCTCCATCCGTATCCTGAGCCTCGCCCTGTTGACCTCCGCCGCGTTCGCACCGGCTGCCTTCGCGCAGGACAGCAGCACCGACACCGCCTCCGGCAAGCATTTTGCCGTGGTTGGCGGCGTCTCGCTGCTGCAGCCGAAGAATGACCCGATCGACGGCATCAAGAAGGTCGATGGCGGCCCGGCACCGACCGTCAGCTTCAGCTACTACATCAACGACAACTGGGCCGTTGAACTGTGGGGCGCTGCAGACAAGTTCGACCACAAGGTGAAGGGCCCGGGCAATGCCCGCCTCGGCAGCGTCGAGCAGCAGCCGGTCGCACTGAGCGGCCAGTACCACTTCGGCCAGGCCGACAACGTGTTCCGTCCGTTCGTGGGCGTGGGCTACTTCCAGTCGGCTTTCAGCAATGAAACCCTGGCAGACGGCAGCGACTCCGACATCCGCCTGAAGGATGCCAAGGGCGTGATCGGCACCGTCGGCGTGGACATGAACATCAACTCGACCTGGTTCGCCCGTGCCGACGCCCGCTACATGCGCTCGCGTCCGGACGTGAAGGTCGGCGGCGAGAAGATCGGCGAAGCGAAGATGGATCCGTGGACTGTCGGCTTCGGCATCGGCGCCCGCTTCTAAGCGCTTCTGCGTCATTGTTGTACCGCGACGGGCCCTTCGGGGCCCGTCGTCGTTTCCGTCACCCGCATTCCGCCTGTAGAGCCGAGCCCATGCTCGGCTGCTTTTTTGTAGAGTCAAGCTTGCCCGGCCACCCGGAAAGCAGCCGAGCATGGGCTCGGCTCTACATAAACAAGATGCGGAGGCGCGATGGACGAGGTCGACCTGCTGGTGATCGGCGGTGGCATCAACGGTGCCGGCATCGCCCGTGATGCCAGTGGCCGTGGCCTGAAGGTGCTGCTGTGCGAACAGCACGACCTCGCAGCGCACACTTCCAGCGCCAGCAGCAAGCTGATTCATGGTGGCCTGCGCTACTTGGAGCAGAGCGAGTTCGGCCTGGTACGCAAGGCGCTGGGCGAGCGCGAGGTGGTGCGCCGGCAGGCGCCGTTCCTGGTGCGGCCGCTGTGTTTCGTGCTTCCGTGGCAACCCCACCTGCGTCCACGCTGGATGCTGCGCCTCGGGCTTTGGCTGTACGACCACCTGGGCCGGCGCAGCCCCGCCTTCCCTGCGTCGCGCGGCGTGGATCTGCACGACGATCCGCTCGGCGCGCTCCTGTCGCCGCAGCTGCGGCAGGCCTTCAGCTATGCCGATGCGCAGGTGGATGATGCGCGGCTGGTCATCCTCAACGCGCTCGATGCTGCGCAACGGGGTGCACGCATCCTGACCGGCACGCGCTGCGTGGATCTGCGCCGCGAGCACGGGCGCTGGCGCGTGGTGCTGGAAGACACCTCAGGCCATCAGCAGACCGTGCAGGCGCGGGCGGTGGCCAACGCCGCAGGCCCCTGGGCTGGCGGCCTGCTGGAGCGCATGCACGCCCGTAGCGGCGGACCTGCGCTGCGCCTGGTGCAGGGCAGCCACATCGTGCTGCGCCGCCCCTGGCCCAACGACAGGGCCTGCCTGCTGCAGCAGCCCGACGGCCGCGTGGTGTTCCTGCTGCCCTTCCATGACCATCTGCTGATTGGCACCACCGACACCGACTATCGCGGTGACCCCGCACGCTGCAGTGTGCTGCCCTCGGAAGTGGACTACCTGTGCAGCGCGGCCAACGGCTACCTGCGCGACCCGATCGCACCTGCCGAGGTGGTCTGGCAGTTTGCCGGCGTGCGCCCGTTGCTGGCCGACCCGGACCCGCGCGCGGCGAAACTGAGCCGCGACTATCGCCTGCAACTGGACGCCGACGGTGCGCCTGCGCTGCACGTGCTGGGCGGCAAGCTGACCACGTACCGGGTGCTGGCCGAGGAAGCACTGGATCTGCTGCGCCCCAGTCTGCCGCACGCAGGCCCAGCCTGGACGGCGGCAGGCGACCCGCTGCCGGGCAGTGACTGGGGCGATGCCGGGCAGGCTCGGCGGCAACTGCAGCAACAGGCCCCGTGGCTGCCGGAGACCACGCGGCGGCGCTGGGCAAGCGCCTATGGCAGCCGCAGCCTGGATCTGCTGCACGGCGCACACAGCCTGCTCGATCTGGGCGAAGACTTTGGCGCGGGCCTGCACGCACGCGAGGTGGTGTTCCTGTGCGACCAGGAGTGGGCCCGCACCGCCGAGGATGTACTGTGGCGACGGAGCAAGCTGGGGCTGCAGATGGATGCGGCGCAGGCGGCACGGCTGCAGGCGTGGATGGATTCACATTGCCGGTAGTGCCAGGCACGGCCAGCCGCCGCCGATGCATTACGATTCCAACATCGCCAACGGAGACGCTGCATGACGCCCCGCTACGTGCTGGCCATCGACCAGGGAACCACCAGTTCGCGCGCGATCCTGTTCGATCGTAGCGGCGACATCGTCGGCAGCGCGCAGCGCGAGTTCACACAGGTGTTTCCACAGCCGGGCTGGGTCGAGCATGACCCGCGCGAGATCCTGACCAGCGTCTATGCCACGATCACCGAACTGCTCAGCCGCGAACAGATCGATCCCCGCCACATCGCGGCGCTGGGCATCACCAACCAGCGCGAAACCACCGTGGTCTGGGACCGCGCCAGCGGCCAGCCGGTCCACAACGCCATCGTCTGGCAGTCGCGGCAGAGCCAGGCGATCTGCGAGCGGCTGAAGTCCGGCGGCCACGAAGCGCTGATCCGCGAGCGCACCGGCCTGCTGATCGACGCCTATTTTTCGGCCACCAAGATCCGCTGGATCCTCGATCACGTCGAAGGCGCGCAGCAGCGGGCCGAACGCGGCGAGCTGCTGTTCGGCACCATCGACAGCTGGCTGGTGTGGAATCTCAGCGGCGGCCAGGCGCACGTGACCGACTACAGCAACGCCGCGCGCACGCTGCTGTTCAACATCCATACCCTGGAATGGGACGATGACCTGCTGGCACTGCTGGACATCCCGCGCGCGATGCTGCCGCAGGTGCGTGATTCCAGTTCGGTGTATGCGCACACGCGCCCGCAGTTCTTCTTCGACCATCCGATCCCGATCGCCGGCATCGCCGGTGACCAGCAGGCTGCGCTGTTCGGCCAGGCCTGCTTCCAGCCGGGCATGGTCAAGAACACCTATGGCACCGGCTGCTTCATGCTGATGCACACCGGCACGCAGGCCGTACGCTCGCGCAATGGCCTGCTGACCACCATTGCCTGGGGCCTGGATGGAAAGGTGGAGTACGCGCTGGAAGGATCGATCTTCGTCGCCGGCTCGGTGGTGCAGTGGCTGCGCGACGGCCTGCGCATGATCGATCGCGCCGCCGACAGCCAGGCCTTGGCCGCACAGGTGCCGGACAGCGCGGGGGTGTATCTGGTGCCGGCCTTCGTCGGCCTGGGTGCACCCTATTGGCGCAGCGACGTGCGCGGCGCGATGTTCGGCCTGACCCGTGGCACCCGCAAGGCGCACTTCGTGCGGGCAGCACTGGAGGCGATGGCCTACCAGACCCGCGACGTACTGGACGCGATGCAGTCAGACGCAGGCATCTCGCTCAGTGAACTGCGTGCCGATGGGGGTGCGATCGGCAACGACTTCCTCGCCGGCTTCCAGGCCGACATCCTCGGCGTGCCGCTGCTGCGCCCGCGGCTGACCGAGACCACCGCGCTGGGTGCGGCCTACCTGGCGGGGCTGGCGGTCGGCTTCTGGGAAAGCCGCGAACAGATCGCGGCACAGTGGGGTCTGGATCGCCGCTTCGAACCGCAGATGGCGGTGGCCCGGCGCGAGAAGCTCTACGCAGGGTGGCAGCAGGCCGTGGCCGCCACCCTCGCCTTCCACGTCGATTGACGGTAGTGCCGGCCGCTGGCCGGCAACCCCATGATCTTTGGCGGCGTTTGCAGATTGCCGGCCAGCGGCCGGCACTACCACATGGCCAGAACGACCGTAGCGCCGGGCCATGCCCGGCGATCGGCAGTCAGAACGCCGGCAGCACCGCGCCCTTGTACTTGGTCTCGATGAAGGTCTTCACCTGCGGGCTGGTCAGCGCCTTGGCCAGCTTCTGCACGCGGGCGTCGTCCTTGTTGTCCGGGCGGGCAACCAGGAAGTTCACGTACGGCGAGTCCTTGCTCTCGATCGCCAGCGCGTCCTTGGTCGGGTTGAGGCCGGCATCCAGCGCATAGTTGGTGTTGATCAGGGCCAGATCGACCTGGTCCAGCACGCGCGGCAGCATGGCCGAATCCAGCTCGCGGAACTTCAGGTTCTTCGGGTTGGACACGATGTCGCGCTGCGTGGCCAGCGCATTGGTCGGGTCCTTCAGCTCGATCACGCCGGCCTTGTGCAGCAGGATCAGCGCACGGCTGTTGTTGCTCGGGTCGTTGGGGATCACCACGTCGGCCCCTTCACGCAGCTCGGCCAGCGACTTGATCTTGCGCGAGTAAGCACCGAACGGCTCGATGTGCACGCCCACCACCTTGGTCAGGTCGGTCTTGCGATCGCGGTTGTAGGCGTCCAGGTACGGCTCGGTCTGGAAGTAGTTGGCATCCACCTGCTTCTGCACCAGCTGGTCGTTGGGCTGCACGTAGTCGTTGAACACGCGCACGTCCAGCTCCACGCCTTCCTGCTTGAGGATCGGCTTGACCACTTCCAGGATCTCGGCGTGCGGCACGGCGGTGGCGGCCACCACCAGCTTCTGCGAAGGCTCGCCGGACTTGCCGCAGGCGGTCAGTGCCAGCGCAGCGGCGAACAGGGGCAGCAACAGGGTCTTCTTCATGGGCGCAATCGATCTCGGGGGGGGAGGTGTCAGGATTTTTCGTAGTTGGTCAGGGCCAGTTCCAGCAATGCCTTGGCCTGCTCGCGCAGCATCATCGGCTCGACGATCTCGGCATCGGACCCGTAATGCAACACGTCCATCAACAGTTCGCGCGACACGCTGTAAGGCACCTTCAGTTCGTAGCGGCCATCGGCGAGGAAGCGGCCCTGCTGCTTGGAGTGCCAGTGCTCGTCGGCCACCCAGCGTGCGGCCTTGGCACTGAACAGGATGGTTGCCCAGCCCTTCGGCGCACCGGAGAAGATGCCGTAGCTGGCACCCAGCTGCTCGTCCAGCTCGCTGTCGGCGACATCGCGGGCGGTGCTGTCGATCACCCGCGCCTTGTAGATGCGGTCCACCGCGAAGCTGCGCAGGGCCTCGCGATCATGGTCCCAGCCGTCCAGATACCAGTTGTCGCGGTAATGGGTCAGCCGCTGCGGCGATACCGTGCGCTTGGTCGCTTCGTCGGTCGAGCGGGCACGGTATTCAAAGCCCAGCTGCTTGCGCTCCAGCACCGCCGAGGCGACCGAACGGAAGCTGGCTTCATCGAACTTGCGGCCACGGTGCGGAATCACCCGGACCCGGTCCACCGGCCAGCTGGAAACACCTGCCTGGGCAGCCAGCAGGCTCTCGATGCGCTGCTGCAGCGGCGCCAGCACCGAAGACAGCACGCCGCCGCCGGTACGGGCCAGCAGGTGCTGCGAGGCCAGCAGGGCGTGCAGCTCCTCCGAGCTCAGCCACAGCCCGGGCAGCTCGAAGCGGTCGCTCTCGTCGGCCATGTAGCGGAAGCCGGCCTCGCCATCGCCCTCGATCGGCGCCATCAGCGCATCGCGCAGGAACGCCAGGTCGCGGTAGACGGTGGCCCGGGAGCAACCGAGCTTGTCCTGCAGGGTCGCCACCGTCACCGGATAGCGTGCGGACTTGAGCAGACGATGCAGGGCGGTGATGCGTTCGTATCGGTCCATGCCCCCGATTATGTCCGAGTCTCGGGCGTTGTGGCGGACGATTGGGCTATCGTGGGCGCCCCCTGCCCTGCGGAGCGCCCGATGCGCCGGTTGTCTGTCCTGCCCCTGCTGGCCTGCCTGCTGCTGGCCGCCTGCGACCGCGCACCGGCGCCCACCGATGCTGCAACGCCCGTCCCCGCTGCCGATCCGGCACAGGCGGTGCTGTCTGCCAGCCAAAGGTTTGCTGCCCTGCGCAGCTTCCACGCCGAGCTGGAGGTGCTGGGCGCGCAGCAGCCGGTGCGTACCGCGATGGACTTCGTCGCCCCGGATCGCTTCCGGGTGCAGACCCCTGCCGGACCGCAGGTGATCATCGGCGACACCATGTTCCTGCAGGCCGACGATGCGATCCGCCAGGTGCCGACCCCACCGGGGTTGCTGGAGCAATGGCGCAGCCCGCTGCCCGCCGATATCCCCGCCCAGGCCCTGGAGGCCGAAGACCTGGGCGAGCAGACGCTGGATGGGGTCAGCACGCGCCACTACCGCCTGCGCGGCGCCACCGCCGGTGAAGGCCTGGAGTACTGGGTGGATGCGCAGGGCCTGCCACGGCAGATCGTGCGCAGTGGCCACAACAACGGCAAACCGTTCCAGCTGCGGCTGCGCTACTCGCGCTTCAACGATCCGGCCCTGCAGGTCGATCTGCCCTGAATGGGGCGCACCGGCAACGCCTGCTGAAGCAGGCGGGACGGGCGATTCGGACGGTCATCACGCTTCCAGTATCATCACCGGCTGCCAATCGCTTCGGAGAAGCCTCGATGTCCCTGCGCGTGTCCCTGCTGGTCCCCTTGCTGCTCTGTGCCCCGCTGGCGTATGCGCAGGATGCCTCCGAACTGGCGGCGATGTCCTCGCCGTGGAGTGGCAGTGGTGGCGAACTCGGCTTCGCGTCGGCCCGTGGCAACAGCAGCACCGAGAGCTTCAACGGCCGCCTGCGCCTGCGCTATACCGATGGCGACTGGGTGCACAGCATGGACCTGTTCGGTCTGCGCTCCAGCTCCAAGGTGATCGAGACCAGCGACGACGGCACCACCACCCGCCGCAACAACACCACCGCCAACCGCTACACCGGCAGTGCTGGCAGCGCGCTGCAGCTGGGCGAACATCGCCAGCTGACCGCCACGGTACGTACCGAGCGTGATGATTTCGCCACCTACGATCGGCAGAGCTCGTTCGGTCTGGGTTACGGCACCCGGTTGTGGAACACCGAGCGCTTCTCGTTCGACGCGCAGATCGGCCCCGGTGTGCGCCGCACCCACAGCACCGAGGACGACCGTACCCGCACCGGCCTGATCGGTCGTGGCCTGTTCGACCTGAAGTACTCGCTGACCGACAACACCGACCTGATCAACACCCTGCTGGTCGAATCGGGTTCGTACAACACCTTCGGCCAGAACGATTTCGGTGTTTCGGTGAGCATGAACGAGCACCTGGCGCTGAAGGCCGGCTGGCAGGCGCGTTACAACAGCGACGTCGCCGTGGACAAGCGCAAGACCGATACGCTGACCACGATGAACGTGGTCTACAAGTTCAAGTAAGCGAAACGGGCGCCAGGCGCCCGTTTTCTTTTCCGGTAGGTGCCCACCTTGGTGGGCACGATCCAGCGAACTCAGACGTTCAGCAGCTCGCCGGCACCCGCCTCCAGCAGCATCTTCGCCACGCGCTGGCCCAGCGCTTCCGGGTCGCTGGCCGGGCCCACGGCGTCGGCACGCACCGCGCGGCCGTCGCTGGCACTGCCGACCAGACCCTGCAGGTGCAGATCCGACCCTTGCCACTGCGCGATCGCCGCTACCGGCACATGGCAGCTGCCGTGCAGCGCACGGTTCATCGCCCGCTCCGCTTCCACGCAGGCACGCGTGGCGGCGTCATCCAGGCCTGCAAACAGCGCCATCAGCGCGGCGTTGCCGCCATCACACTCCACCGCCACCGCGCCCTGCGCCGGTGCCGGCAACCACTGCGGCGGCTGCAGGCGGGCGACGATGCGCCCCCCCAGGCCCAACCGCTCCAGCCCAGCCACGGCCAGCACGATGGCGTCGTAGCCACCGTTGTCGAGCTTGGCCAGGCGGGTGTTGACGTTGCCGCGCAGGTCCAGCAGTTCCAGGTCCGGGCGCAGCGCGCGCAGCTGGGCCTGGCGGCGCAGTGACGAGGTACCGACGCGCGCACCGATCGGCAGCGCATCCAGCGAGGCATACAGGTTGGAGACAAAGCCATCGGCCGGATCATGCCGGGTCAGCATCGCCGGCAGCGCGAACGGCGCATCCAGCTCCATCGGCACGTCTTTCAGCGAATGCACCGCGCAATCGGCCTCGCCCCGCAGCATGGCCAGTTCCAGTTCCTTGAGGAACAGGCCCTTGCCACCGATGGCTGCCAGCGAGCGATCCAGCACTTCATCGCCGCGGGTGCTCATCGGCACCAGTTCCACGTGCAGATCGGGATGTGCCTGGCGCAGGCGGTCGGCGACGTGTTCGCTCTGCCAAAGGGCGAGCGGGCTCTTGCGGGTGGCGATGCGGACGGTTTCCATCCGGGCATTATCGCGCCTATCGGCGGGATACAGCCAACGGCGGAGCCCCTCGTGGCTTGAAGCAGCAGCCGGGCTTGGCCGGTCGGGGTGGGCTGCGCAGGGGTCGCTGCAAGTACGTCCATGTAAGCTCGGTCGCCGCATCCATGCGGCTCACGCCCCTGCGCAGCCCACCCCGACCAGCCTCTGACAGTTTCCGTGTGCGTCAGCCACGGAAGATCAAAAGAAAAGCAGAGCAAAAGCGGGTCGCTTCGCTCGGAGCCGAGCGTAGCTCGGCACTGCATTTTTCTCCCCACCCGATAACAACAATGCTTTTGCCGTCCGTCACCTGGAAATTCGCGAGGGTGAGGCGGGATGGGCGGGCGGGACCGTTGGCGCCATGGATGGCGCCATCGAGCCCCCATGGATGGGTTTACGGCGTGTCCCGCCCGCCCATCCAGCCTCACCCAACACGCAACAGCACAGAGCCGACAACCCGCTGTTGCTGTTGCTGTTGCTGTTGATGTTGATGTCGAAGCAGTCGCGGCCGCAGGCCGCGCGGAACACTCACAGATGCCGCAATTCCTGCTTCAGCGTCGCCACGCAGCGCCGACTCACTTCCAGCGGCTGCTTGCCATGCCGCAGCACCGCCTGCACCTGGCCTCCGCTGCCACGCCGCAGTTCCACCAGCTCATGGCGCGCCACCAGGCAGTTGCGATGGATGCGCACGAAGCGGCTGGCGAACTCTTCCTCCAGCGACTTCAACGATTCCTCGATCAGGTCCTCGCCACGTGCGTGATGCACCACCACGTACTTTTCTTCGGCCTGCAGATAGTGGATGTCATCCAGCGGAATCAATCGCAGGCTGCCACGCAGGCGGGCACACAGCATGCTGCGGGCCTGGCCGCCGGTGTGCTGGGGTTGGCCGTCACGGCCGGCAAGGAAGGTCCGGGCGCGTGCGATCGCCGCCGCCAGCCGCTCGGCGCGCACCGGCTTCATCAGGTAATCGATGGCCGCTGCCTCGAACGCCGACAGCGCGTGCGCATCGTAGGCGGTGCAGAACACCACGGCCGGCCTCGGCTCGAAACTGGCCAGATGGCGGGCCGCTTCCAGCCCGTCCAGGCCGGGCATGGCAATGTCCAGCAGGACCAGGTCCGGCTGCAGTTCGGCGCACGCGTGCAGGGCCTGCTCGCCGTTGCCGGCCTCGGCCACTACGTCCACCCCTTCCTGCGCGGCCAACAGGCTGCGCAGGCGCTCGCGCGCCAGCGGTTCGTCATCGGCGATGACTACCCTCACGATCGTCCCCTCACTGGATCGGCACTGTCACCTGGCAGGCATAGTAGCCCTCGCTCCAGCCAGCCGTCATCCGCGCGGCGCGGCCGAAGCGCCAGGTCAGGCGGTGGCCGATGCTGTGCTGGGCATGGCCCGCTCCCTGCGCCAGGGCCAGCCCGGGCACCTGCGGATCGGGCGCGGGATTGCGTACGCGGATCTGCAGCTCGCTGCCCACACAGGCCAGATGCAGCTCGATGGTGCCGCCTTCGGGCAGGCGCGAGATGCCATGCAGCACCGCGTTTTCCACCAGCGGCTGCAGCACCAGCCGCGGCATCGGCAGATCCCAGGGCAGGGGTTCATCGCGCTGCCAGTGCACCCGCAGGCGATCGCCCAGACGCAGCGATTCAATCGACAGATAGCGCTCGGCCAGTTCGCACTCATCGCGCAGGGTCGAATCGCCCTCGCCCGCCCCCAGCGCGGCGCGGAACAGATCGGACAGGTCGAGCACGGCACGCTCGGCCACCGCGGGGTCGCGATGCAGCAGGCTGGCGATCAGGTTCATGCTGTTGAACAGGAAGTGCGGGCGGATGCGGGCCTGCAGGGCGTCCGCCTGCGCGCGGGCATTGGCCTGCACCTGCGCCGCCCAGCGGTCGCTGACATAGAAGTAGCGCAGCGCCAATGCGGTGATCAGTGCCGTGGTGGCCGCGCTGCCCAGGGTGAAGCGCCAGAAGCCGATACCGCGCGCGAAGTTGTCGCCCAGCACGGCATACAGGGCATGGATGATGCCCGCGCACAGGATGGCGATCAGCGCGGCCAGGCCGACGGCGGCGACAGCACCCAGCATTTCCGGCAGCTTCGACAGCGCCTGCCGCAGCAGGCACAGGCTGGCGGTGACCGCCAGCGCCAGCCACAGTGCGAAGCCGCTGGCCGAGGCCAGTTCACCCATCGTCCAATGCCGGCTGCCATCGGGCGCCAGCGCCAGCACCACCACCACCAGTTCGGCCAGGCCGAGCATGGCTGCCAACCGCGGCAGGCGGCACAGTTCCGGCATCCACGGGGTGGCAGCGCTCGCGGCCATGACTCAGGCGACGCCCAGGCGTGCCTGCAGCCAGTCGCCCAGCGCGTCGATTTCCTCGGCGCAGACCTGGTGGGCCATCGGGTAGCTGTGCCACTGCACGTCCAGCCCAAGCGCGCGCAGCTTCTCGGCGCTGTGCGCGGCCACTGCCTGCGGGATCACCGGATCGCTGCTGCCGTGGGCCATGAACACCGGCACGTCCACTGCGCCATCGACGCGCGACGCGCTTTCGGCATCCGGCAGGTAGGTCGACAGTGCGATCAGGCCGGCCAACGGTGCAGTGCGTGCCAGCGCGGCACTGAGGATCACCGCCCCACCCTGCGAGAAGCCGGCCAGGAAGATGTGATCGGCGGCGACGCCGCGTTCGATCTCGCGGGCGATCAGGGCATCCAGCTGCACCACCGACTCCTGCACGCCGGTCATGTCGGCGCGCGAGCGGAAGTCCATGCCGACGATGTCATACCAGCCGCGCATCGGCACGCCGTTGTTGATCGTGATCGGCCGCACCGGTGCGTGCGGGAACACGAAGCGCAGCGCCGGCCAGTGCGGGCGCACCAGCTCGGGCACGATCGGCGCGAAATCATGGCCGTCGGCACCGAGGCCGTGCAGCCAGATCACCGACCACTGCGGCGAGGCGCCGGTTTCCTGTTCCACCGTTTGCAGCATGTTGCGGCTCCTGTACGTTCGAGCCGCATTATGCCGCTGGCACGGTGCGATCAGTACAGCGGCGGTTGCTCGGCCGCTTCCCGGCGCAGCTGTGCGGCGCGCACCAGCACCGGCGGCGGGATGTTCTCTTCGGGGATGTCGAGCAGGCCGAGACGATGCAGGAAGGCACCCGGCCCGCGCAGCGAGGTCAGTGCCACCACCGGCACCGCCAGCACCATGCCGATCACCACCGGCGCCATCCAGGCCGCCAGCGAGGGCGACACCGCCCACGCCAGCACGCCCATGAAGGCGCCAAACACGCCCAGGCCGCCGTAGCCGCGCACCAGCGAAATCCACGAGATGCCACCGTCATCGCGCTGCTGGGCATCCCAGCCCGAGTCACGCCCGGACAGCACCTCGGCCACGCCGCGAGACTGCACGTACATCACCACCGGCGCCATCAGTGCGGCCAGCACGGTTTCCACCAGCATCGACAGGAATGCGCGGATCGCGCCACCGCAGCCACGGCGTTCGACCGGGTCGAGCAGCATTGCCAGGTATCCCAGCACCTTGGGCATCAGCAGTACCGCCATGGTGGCGGCGAACAGGCGCACCACCTGTTCTTCATCCTGCGCGCGCCAGTACACGCTGGGCGACAGGTGCAGCAGCGCATTGAAATCGATGCCTTCCTGGAACAACGGGATGGCGATGCCGATCAGCATCAGCATCGCCCACATCGGTGCGGTGAAGTAATGGCCGATGCCGATCAGCATGTGTACGCGGCTGATCCAGTGCAGGCCACGGCTGCCCACCACCTTGCCGTGCTGCAGGTTGCCCTGGCACCAGCGGCGATCGCGCACCAGCAGGTCGGTCAGCGTCGGCGGGCCTTCCTCGTAGCTGCCGCCCAGGTAGGGAACCATGTGTGCAGCCCAGCCACCACGGCGCATCAGCGCTGCTTCCACGAAATCATGGCTGAGCACGTGGCCGCCGAACGGCTTGCGCCCCGGCAGTTCCGGCAGGCCGGCGTGGTCGGCGAAGGCACGGGTGCGGATGATCGCGTTGTGCCCCCAGTAATTGCTTTCGGCACCGTGCCACCAGGCCACGCCACGGGCGATCACCGGGCCGTACACGCGCCCGCCGAACTGCTGCATGCGCGAGAACAGAGTGCGGCCGCCGATCACCGACGGCAGGGTCTGGATCAGGCCGACGTCGGCGTTGTGCTCCATGCCGGCCACCAGGCGCACGATGCTGTCACCGGTCATCAGGCTGTCGGCATCCAGGATCAGCATCTGCGGGTAGGCACCGCCGAAGCGGCGTACCCAGTCGGCGATATTGCCGGCCTTGCGCGCGCTGTTGTCACCACGGCGGCGATAGAACAGCCGCGCCTGGCCATCGGGCACCAGCTCGCGCAGCTCGGCGAACACCTGCTCTTCGGCACGCGCGATGTCCTCGCGACGGGTATCGCTGAGCACGAAGAAATCGAAACGCTGCAGCTGGCCGGTGGCCGCCACCGATTCGTAGATCGCGCGCAGGCCGGCCAGCAGCCGGCGCGGGTCTTCGTTGTAGGTGGGCATCAGCAGCGCGGTGCGGCTGTGCACGGTCGGCAACGGCTTGTCCGGATCGATGCCCAGGCGGTAGCCCCGGTCGAACACGGCCGTCAGGAAGCCGGCCACGGCACTGGCAAAGGACAACGCGATCCACGCGAACAGGCCGACGAACAGCACCAGCAGGCAGGCCTCCAGCACGCTGATGCCGTTGCCGGACAGCACCCGCCACATCATCCGGGTGGCCACGGCGGTCATCGCCACCGTGCCGCCGAGGATGTACAGGCGACGCAGCCCGATCATGCGCGGCGAGGTGCGATGGCGCCGGACTTTCAGCGCGCCTTCGCGCAGCGTCTGTTCGGGCATCACCAGCGGTGCTTCGGCCGGCAGCAGGGCCCAGCCCGCGTCAGGACCGGCCGTGACCGGTTCCGCGTCGATGGTTTCACTCCCCATGGCCGCCTACTCCCTGCAGGCCGCAGGACCGGCCGTCCCGGCCAGGCTGCATGCACCAAGGTTCCTGGCACGCATTCCCGGCGTCCGCACTTGTCCTGTCTGCCACGGCGTCATGCCGCGCAGTCGATGTCTGTCACTACAGGAACCCACACGATCTCCAACGGGGCGGAATCGAAAAATGCGGCTCAGTCTATGGCCCCGAATGTAAGCCGGGTGCGAAGGTCTACGCCGGGAAATCTCCCCATTCAGCAATCAGCAGGCGAACCGCGGCACGCGGCCAGGGAATGTCCATTCATCCCGAAAAGTACTGGATCGTAACAAACGAGAACGGTTATCATTCCGTTAACCAGGCAGGTCGCCGCGCTCCGCGCACCGGACCCACCCAGCTGCGCCGGACCTTCCGCGCGCCCGACGACCCAGGGAAGGGGTGGCTGCCTGCTGTCTGCGAGCGCCTGCTGCTTCCACCGGGTCTCTCCTCTCCCTTGGAAGCCGTCATGTCCCCTCTTCGTTCCGCGCGCCTGTCGCGCACCCGCCTGGCCAGTGCTCTGGCCGCCGCCTGCCTGCTGACCCTGCCCGCCCTCGCCGCCGCTGAAGCCAGCGCCGATGCCTCGACCAAGGACCTGGATACCGTGGTGGTCACCGCCTCGGGCAACCAGCAGTGGATCAAGGATGCCCCGGCCAGCATCAGCGTGATCAGCCGCGAAGACATCGAACGCCAGCCGGTGCACGACCTGGCCACCCTGCTCAGCCGCATTCCGGGCGTGACCGGTGGGCTCAGCGCCGCCGGTGAGCAGTCCAAGATCAAGCTGCGCGGCATGCCGTCCAACTACACGCTGGTGCTGGTGGATGGCAAGCGCATGGGCAGCTCGGCCTCGACCAACTATCGCCCCGACCTGGGACGCCAGGACCTGAACTGGATTTCTCCGGACCAGATCGAGCGCATCGAAGTGGTGCGCGGCCCGATGTCCTCGCTGTATGGCTCGGACGCGATGGGCGGGGTGATCAACATCATCACCAAGCGCATCGGTGACAGCTGGAACGGCAGCGCCACCCACAGCTACACCCGGCCGCAGGATGGCGACCGTGGCGACACCCAGCAGATCGGCGCGACCTTCTCCGGCCCGCTGGGCGAGCGCTTCGGCCTGCGCATCGGTGCCAACAGCATGCGCCGCGACTCGGACCGGTCCAACGGCGGCGTGTATGGCAATGCCTACGCCGGCGAGAAGGACCGCAATGTGGACGCGCTGCTGCAGTGGAAACTGAGCGAGGCACAGGAAGTGTCGCTGGAAGCGGGCCATGGCGTGCAGCAGGCCTTCATCGCCCAGGCGCTGGAAAAGCAGGACGAAGGCGCATGGGGTGCCAGTGAGCTCAAGCGCAGTTCGCTGGCGTTGAACCATGACGGCAAGTGGGATTTCGGCACCTCCAAGCTCAGCGCGTACTGGACCGAGTACAAGAACGACATCGGCGCCACCGGTCGCTCCGAGGCAACCGATACGATCATCGAAGGCAGCCTGAGCACCCCCTTCACACTGGGCGTGGACCACCAGTTCGCGGTGGGCGGCCAATGGAAGCGCCAGGAGCTGACCAACACCGACACCATCGGCCAGGCACCGATCGACTACACCGGCAAACCGGTGGTCGGCTCCAGCCTGGAAGTGGACACCTGGGCGCTGTTCGTCGAAGACGAGCTGAAGCTGCACCGCACCCTGGCCCTGACCCTGGGCGCGCGCCTGGACCACCATGAACAGTTCGGCAGCCATGTCAGTCCACGTGCCTACCTGGTCTGGCACCCGAGCGAGCAGTGGACGATCCGTGGCGGCGTCTCCAAGGGCTTCCGCGCGCCGAGCCTGACCGAGAATTCGCCCAGCGCGGCGACCCAGTCCGGCGGCCGCGGCTGCACCTCGCTGATCCCGCTGGGCTATACCCGCGGCGGCTGCTACATGGCCGGCAATCCGGACCTGGACCCGGAAACCAGCACCAACCGTGAGATCGGCGTCAGCTTCGACAACGATCTGGTCGACGCCGGCCTGACCTACTTCCATACCGACTTCAAGAACAAGATCGAGTATGAAGCGCTGGGCAAGTTCAACGGCTATTGGTGGACGCGCATGAGCAACGTGCAGCGCGCGCGCACCAGCGGCATGGAAGGCAACCTCAACTTCCGCTTCGGCGATCACTGGCGCTGGCGCACCTCGGCGACCTGGATGAAGGAAGCCAAGAACCTGACCACCGGCCGCAACCTGATCGACACCCCGGAGTTCTCAGGCTATTCGTCGTTGGACTGGACGCCGAACACGGTGTTTTCCAGCAGCCTGTCGGCGCAGTACACCGGCAAGCAGACCGGCGTGGTCAGCACCTTCCTGAAGGCCTACACGCTGTATGACCTGACCGCTGCCTGGAACGTCAACGAGGTGCTGACCCTGCGTGGTGGCGTCAGCAACCTGGCCGACAAGAAGCTGTACGCCGACGGCTCCACCGACTACTTCGTCGCCGGCCGCAGCTACTTCCTCAGCATGACCGCGCGCTTCTGATGCGCACTGCGATCGCGCTGGCAACAGGCCAGCGCGATCGTGAGGGGCTTTTTCAGGCTCAGTCGTTTTCCAGCACAGCCGGTGCAGCGTCGCGGCTGGCCGCGATGCGTGCACGGTCCATCGCAACCGCCAGTTGCTGGCGGGCGAGCAGTTGTTGTGCCTGCACCACTTCGGGTGTCGGCAGGAGCACCGGTCCGGGTGCGTTTTCCGGTGTAGCTGGTGTGGTCATGCAACCTCCATGGACATACCGCTGTTACCCATGAAACACCGGGGTGGCAGCGGAACTGCGCACCCTATCCTAAAAACAAGGCGGATGGGTGACGGCGCGGCACCGGGACGCAAGCCCTTTGCCGTAGGAACGTCACATTTTTGACGCTCCAAGCTGGTTTGCTGAATGTGACTCACTTATCATGAAAACGTTTTCCTAACAGGGAAGTCCCTACTCACATGAATACCGTCGACCTCACCCGCTTCAGTCCGAAGTGGCAGTTCCGCTTCAACTTCTTCCAGCAGCACGGCGCCCCCAAGGAGCCCGGCTTCAAGCAGGCGTGGAAGGCGCTGTCCTTCGGCGACCGCCTGAAGATCAACCTCAACTTCTTCGCCTTCTTCTTCGGCGCGATCTATCTGTTCATCCTGGGCATGTGGCGCAAGGCGCTGGTGGTGATCGGCATCAACATCGTGCTGATCGCGGTCAGCCTGGTGCTGCCGGACATCGTCGCCCGTGCGCTGTTCATCGCGATGAACTTCCTGGTGGCGTCGAGCACCAACTACAGCTATTACCTGGAACAGGTGAAGGGCAACACCAGCTGGAACCCCTTCGAAGGCATGTTCTAAGCCCCAGCGCTCAGCAGCGCAGCATCACATCGACGCCCGGCCTTGGCCGGGCGTCTTCGTTCACGGCCTGGGTCAAGCTGCACGCAGCGATGCGTGCGGCCGGGTGTCAGCCTGCAGGCGGAAGCGTGACACCGCCACCGCCAGCTGCTCGGCCTGCTCTTCCATCGCCCGTGCCGCCGCCGTGGCTTCTTCCACCAGCGCAGCATTCTGCTGGGTGGTCTCGTCCATCTGCACCACGGTCTGGTTGACCTGTTCGATACCGGCCGACTGTTCGCGCGAGGCGGCCGAGATCTCGGCCATGATCTCGTTGACCCGGCCGACCTGGCCGACGATCTCCTGCATCGTGCGGCCGGCGCCATGCACCAGCTGCGCACCGGCACCGACATGGCCGACCGAGGCGTCGATCAGCTCCTTGATCTCCTTTGCCGCGCCCGCCGAGCGCTGCGCCAGCGCGCGCACTTCGCTGGCAACCACCGCGAAACCGCGGCCCTGCTCGCCCGCACGCGCCGCTTCCACCGCCGCGTTCAATGCCAGGATGTTGGTCTGGAAGGCGATTCCATCGATCACCGAGATGATCTCGGCGATGCGCTGCGAAGAGGTCTCGATCTGCTCCATGGTCTGCACCACCTGGCTGACCACCTGCCCGCCTTCGCTGGCAACGCCCGCGGCCGAGGCCGCCAGCTTGTTGGCCTGCAGGGCGTGATCGGCGTTCTGGCGCACGGTGGAGGTGAGTTCCTCCATGGACGCGGCGGTTTCTTCCAGGTTGGCCGCCTGCTGCTCGGTGCGGCGCGACAGGTCGCTGTTGCCGGAAGCGATCTCACCTGCGGCCAAGCGGATGCTGGAGGCGGACTGCTGGATCTGGCCGACGATCTGGGTCAACTGCTGCACGGTGCTGTTGGCATCATCGCGCATCACCGCGAACACCCCGTGGAAGTCACCCTCCATCCGTGTACTCAGGTCACCGGCGGCGATGGCGCGCAGCAGCGTCGACAGCGCGGCCAGGTTGTGGTCACTGACCTGCATCATGTTGTTCAGGGTTTCCACCATGCGGCGGAAGTCATGTTCGAAGCGCTGGGCATCGCCGCGCACCGCGAAATCGCCTGCCGCCGCCGCTGCGGCCAGCTGCTGGATCTGCTCGTTGATCGCCGCCAGATTGCTCTTGGTGGTTGCCATGGCAGCGGTGAATACCGCCTTTTCGCCCGGCAGTGCGTCCATGTCCACGCTCAGGTCGCCCACCGCGTAGCGCTGCATCACTTCGACCAGGCGCTGGGTGACCGCGTTGCTGTCGGCCACCAGCTGGTTGCTGTCGGCCACCATGCGGCCGTACTCGCCCGGGAACACCGAGGCATCCATGCGGTAGCTGATTTCACCGGCATCATGGCGGCGCGCCATCTCCGCCTGTGCGGCCATCACCGCCTGCAGCTGGCCACGCATGCCCTGCATCGCGTCCAGCAACCGGCCCACTTCATCATTGCCCAGCGCCGGCATGGCGGTGTCCAGCTTGCCCGCAGCAACATCGCCTGCAATGCGCACTGCCTGTGCCAGCGGTCGCACGGCCAGCCGCTGCAGCAGCAGGTAGACACCGCCGCTGAGCACCAACGCGGCCACCACACCCACCAGCAGGATGATCCACAGCAGCTCGCGGGCCTGCGCGATGATCACCGCGTGCGGCACCACCACGCCCAACGCGAAGCGCTGCGGCGCGTCCCCCACTTGCAGCGGCACGTACAGGCGCACGTTGCCGGCAGCGTCGGGCTCGAACGCTTCGTACGTCTTGTCGGCGGCGATCTGCGCCAGCATGCCGAGGGTGGCGGCATCGGTACGCGGCTTGCCGATCTCGGCAGCATCGGCCGAGGCCAGCACCACGCCTTTCGGCGACAGCAGTTCGACACGGCCGGCGCCCATCGGCGTCAACGTGGCCAGGTGCTTCTGCAGCGCGTCCAGCGAGAAGTCGACGGTGAAGACACCAAGGAAAGTGCCGTTCTCGACGATCGGCGTGCTCAGGGTGCTCATCAGCACCTGCTTGCCGCCGATATCGTAAGCGTAGGGCTCGCTGACCATCGGCAGCTTGTCGCGGCTGGGCACCATGTACCAGTTGCCCGAGCCGCTGGGCGTCTCGGTGTAGTCGGTCATCGTCGACTGCTGCGGCTTGCCGTCCTGCCAGGCCCAGTAGCTCATGTAACGGCCGGTGGCGTCGTGCGCCTCGCTGTTGACGAACTCGGCATCCTTGCCGTCGAAGGCATTGGCCTCCCACATGGTGCTCTTGCCCAGCCATTCCGGGTGCGCGTGCAGCTGCTCGCCGATGACGTTGGCCAGGCTGGCGCGATCAGGCGCATCACCGCGTGCACGCTGGGCCAGCACGGTTTCCACCATCGCATCGTTGCTGGCGAAGGCCGTGCCCAGGTCGGCAGCCACCTGGCGCGCCTCGGCACGGGCTTCGCTGGCCATGGTCTGCCGCGAGGACGACACCAGCGCCGAACTGGCCTGGTGATAGATCAGGAACGCGGTCGCGCCGAAGCACAGCAACGCGATCACCGCGGTGCCCAGCATCAGCTTGTGGGCGATGCTGCCGGGGCGACGGGCAGCGACGGAACGGGAAGAAGACATGGGAGGATCCGCAGGCAGTTCAGGTCGACCGGTGCCACCAGGGCACCGCGCAGATGCGCGATCCATCGCGCGGGCCGCCTGCCCTGCCGGATCGGAACCCGGCGCAGGAAAGCGCGCACCGGGTTAGCGGCCATGGCCGGGCGAGGTTGAGCCTCAGCGCACGCACAAACCTGAACCTGCTCAGCTGCGGCCGTCGACAGCGGCCCGTGCTACTCGGCCACGCGGTCGCGGATCCACTCCGCGCGGGGCAGGACCTCGATGCTGCCCGCGGCGTACTGCTGCAGGACGTCCTCTGGACCGAAACGCGGCTGCCAGCCCAGCGCTGCGCGCATCCGGCTGCTGTCATAGACCCGGTCGATGCTGAGCGGCAGCGGCCAGCCACGGCGCTCGAACTCGGCCAGCAGCTGCGGTGCGCGGCGCGCCAGCACCTGGCGCGGATCGGCCGCCAGCTGCAGGCAGTCCTCGCGCCGGAACGGCGTCGGCGCACAGGCGAGGTAGCGCTGGAAGGGTGCGCCTTCATCGTGAAGCAGCGCGGCATGCGCGCTGGCCACGTCGCGCGCGTCGATACCGCGGTGCAGGCGGAACATCGCCATGCGATCAGGAGGCTCGGGGAAGCAGCGTGCCATCCGCAGCACGCGCACGGTGAACGATGTGCTGGCCGCCGCTTCGGCAGCGGCCTCGGCCTGCAGCTTGGTGCGGTGGTAGATCGTGCGTGGCAGCGGCTCGGTGTCCTCGTCGATCCAACGGCAGCCGCCGGACACCACGGCATGGCCGTACAGCGCCGTGGTGCTGGTCAGCACAAAGCGCTGCACGCCAGCCTCGCGCGCCAGCTGCAGCAGGTTCGCGGTGGCCTCCACGTTGATCTGCTGGAACACCGCGTCGGGTACCAGGCCCACGTGGGGTGCGTGCAGTGCTGCGGTGTGGATCACGGCATCGACCCCCTGCACAGCGCGCTCCAGCGCCCGGCGGTCGGTGACATCGGCAATCACGCGCGTGGTGGCGAAGGGACTGCGATCCAGCCCCACCACCTCATTGGCACCCGCCAGCGCACCGAAGATCGCGCGCCCTATCCGCCCGGAACTTCCGGTCAACAGAATCTTCATTGAATCCATTCACTCGACAGCGCCCGGGACCTACCGGGATATCCCGATTCTAGGCAAGCCCGATGGCATCGGCGATAGGAACCGATGACATTCTGCATGCCATCGCCGTCGGGTCGGCGGCGCTTGACCCGGCAACAGGCACTCACGCCTCCGAGCGGGCCGACACCAGCCGCAGGAAGGCTTCGTTCTGGTAGCGGCTCATGCGCAGCTGCTGGCCGTTCTCCAGGGTGAGTACGTGATGGCCGTTGAACCAGGGGTGGATCGTCCTGACCCGCGCTATGTTGACGATGGCCGAGCGATGCACCCGGGCGAAATGCCGGGGATCAAGCCGTTCAGCCAGGCTGTTCATGGTTTCGCGAAGCTCATGCACGCGATCGGCCAGATGCAGCTGCACCGTATTGCGATTGGCGCGGATCCAGAGGATGTCCTGCACCGCCAGCAGCAGCACCGCCTCGCCATCACGTACGGCGATACGCTGCAGATGATCCTCGCGCCTGCGCAGCACATCCAGCGCCTGCAGCAGGCGCGTGTTGTCGGTTGCATTGGCGGCCTGGGCCAGACGGGATTTAGCGCGCAGCAACGTGGCCGCGAACCGTTCGCGACTGAAGGGTTTGACGAGGTAATCCAGCGCATTGGCTTCGAATGCACGAACCGCGTACTGCTCGTAGGCAGTGACAAATACCGTGGCCGGCATCCGCGCGGCACCGATGGTGGCCAGCACGTCCAGACCGGTGATGCCAGGCATCTGCACATCCAGGAACACCAGGTCCGGCGACTGCGCGCGGATGGCTGCCACGGCAGACACGCCGTCACCGCACTCGGCCACGCTGTCGATGTCTGCATCGCCGTGCAGCAGGCGCGTCACCGCGCGCCGGGCGATCGGTTCGTCGTCCACCACCAGCACGCTCAGGCTCATGCGGCGCTGCCGTGCACGACAAACTCCGGAGCATCATCGGCATCGTCCAGCATCCGCAGTGGCAACCGGACCCGGCAGGCCACACCCTGCGGCCAGAGCAGGTCCAGGCGCACCTCGGCCGCATCGCCATACAGCTCGCGCAGGCGCAGCCGCGTGTTGGACAGGCCGATGCCATGGCCACCTGGCGCCCCGGGCTGCTGCAGCGTGCTGTTCTGGTTGCGCACCTCGATGCACAGCATGTCACCGTCGCGGCGGCCCTCGATCTCAATGGTGTCTTCGCCAAGATTGCGGCCGATGCCATGGCGTAGCGCGTTTTCCACCAGCGGTTGCAGGATCAGGCTTGGAACCGCGCCATCAAGCAGTTCCGGTGCGACGTAGATGCGGCTGTGCAGGCGATCCTTGAAGCGCGTGCGCTGGATGCCCAGGTACAGCTCGATCAACTCCAGTTCCTGGCGCAGGCTGATTTCCTGGCCGTCGTAGTCTTCCAGAAAGGCACGCAGCAGCTCGCTCAGGCGCAGCAGCATGTCTTCGGCACTGGCCTTGTCTTCATCCAGCAGGGTGATGATGGCGTGCAGCGTATTGAACAGGAAATGCGGCTGCAGCTGCGACTTCAATGCCAGCAACCGCGACTGCGCCAGCTCGGTCGCCAGCCTGCTTGCCTCGACCTCGCGGCGCACCTTTTCCTGCTGGAAATGCAGCGCCTGCTGGATCGCGAACAGGGCCCAGTAGGTCAGCAGGCCCATCGCGAAATGCTGGGCAATGAAATACCACAGCTGCTCACCAAAACTGCTGGGCTCGAACCAGGTGGATACCAGAGCCCCCACTACCATCGCCAGTCCGGTGACCCCCACGCTGGCCAGCAGCTGCATCCCCAGACCGGCCAGCCTTCGCTCCGGCCGCAGCGGATAGCGTTCGCCCAGGGCGAACACCAGCGGCGCCAGCGCCGCCCAGGTGAACCACTGGATCACCGACCAGCGCAGGTAGACCTCGAACGGGAATGACTGGCCCTGCAGGCTGTGGCTCAACACCCTCTGCAGTGTGAAGGCGAACGCCACCGCCAGCCACAGCAGCAGGTAACGCAGCACGTCGATCTGGGTATGGCCAAGGCGGATCTTCATCGCATGCGTCCCGGTGCCCGGAGCGGGCCAGCGCCATCTTAGGCACAGCATGGCCGGCAATGAAGCGGGGCGATGACCGATTGCGATTGGTCCTGCTGTCGCGACGATTCGTCCCGGATCGATTGCAGGCGCGTGGCCTCCACCGCCAGATGGCGATGTCGCCAACGGAGATCCCTCATGCACCTGCCCCGCACCCTGCTCGCTGCCAGCCTGTTGTGCATTGCCGCCAGCGCACCTGCTGCGCCGCTGCACTACCTGACCCTGATCAACCGCGCCCATGCACCTGCCACGTCGGTGGAAGTCGCGGCGAGTGAAACCGACGCATTCCATGCCTTGGCATTGGCCGGGCCCATCGCGGGAGGTGGCGGCCAGGCGACCGTGGCACTGCGCGGAACCGGTTGCCGCGTCAATCTGCGCGTCACCTTCAACGATGGGCGCCGGATCCTGTACAGCAACACCGATGTCTGCCGTGGTGACCGGCTGCTGATCTCCCCGCTTCCGGCGCGGTAACCGGTTGTCAAACGCATGCGCAGGGCATGTGAGTCCAATGGGGCCAACGTCCACCTGCCGTTAGCCCGCGATGTGGAGCATGAAGCCGTCGCTGATGGCGGCATTCCATTTCACATCCGGAGACCGGCAATGGCCAACTCACGTACTGGCAGCAGCAACCGTGGCTTCGCCTCGATGGACGAGGACAAACAGCGCGCGATCGCGTCGAAAGGCGGACGCGCCGCACACGCATCCGGCAATGCGCACCAGTTCAGCCCGGATGAGGCCCGCGTGGCGGGCCGCAAGGGCGGCGAAGCGATCAGCCTGGATCGCCAGCACATGGCCGCGATCGGGCGTGAAGGTGGGCATGCACGGCATGCCAGTGCCCGCCAGCAACAGCAGCTGCAACGGCAGGACATGCCCGGCAAGCCTGG
This sequence comes from Stenotrophomonas sp. 14P6.2.3, assembly GCF_057799055.1. Classification (NCBI taxonomy): domain Bacteria; kingdom Pseudomonadati; phylum Pseudomonadota; class Gammaproteobacteria; order Lysobacterales; family Lysobacteraceae; genus Stenotrophomonas; species Stenotrophomonas sp. 14P6.2.3. The sequence continues at coordinate 141,840 of NZ_JBYOLA010000007.1, read as the reverse complement.
CAGCGGTCAACAAGGCTGAGTTGTTGGGTCACTGCGCCACATACCGGCGATGCAGGGCAAAGGCTGTCAGCACCGCCAGCGCACCGGCCAGGGCCATTGCCCAGCCGAACCCACTGGCCATCGCCGCGCGGTAATAGCCCAGCAGGTGCGGTGAACTGGACGCCACCGCAGGTTCGAAGATGAGCAGCCGCGCTTGCAGCGCCACCTGCGGTTGGCCAGCGGCATGGGCAGCTGCAGCGAGGTGCTGCACGGCGCGCTGGCTCATCACGCTGCCGAGCAGCGCGATGCCTACGCTCATTCCCGCCTGGCGCAGTGCATTCATCGTTGCCGAAGCGATACCCGCGCGCTCCTGCGGCACGTGGCCCATCACGGCCATGCCCGTCGCGGGCACCGCCAGCCCCATGCCGGACCCCAGCAGCAACAGCAGGAGCGTTGCATGTGCGCGCGTGCTGCTGGCATCGAGGCCTGGCATCGCACACAGGGCAATGCCGGCCAGTGCGTAGCCGGTCACCAGCGCTGCCGGCAAGCCAATCCGCCCGACAATGCGGCCAAACAGCAGCGAGACTCCACCCATCATCAGGAACTGTGGCACCAGTTGCAGCCCCGCGTCGGCGGCGCTGCCGCCCTGCACCTGCTGGAAGAACAGCGACAGGAAGAACAGGCTGGCGTAAGCGCTGAAGCCCAGCACGAAGGACGCAACGTTGAGCAGGCGAAAGCGATGATCGGCCAACAGGTCCAGAGGCAACAGCGGGCGCGCGACCCGTCGTTCCACACAGCCGAAGGCCACCAGGCCGGTGAGGGCAAGGGCCAGCGCCAGTACGGTTCGAGGCGCCGCCACTCCATGCTCGCCGATGCCGATCAGTCCATAGCTCAGCGCCGCCAACGCCACGATGCTCAGCAGTTGTCCCGCCGGATCCAGCGCGGCATGCTGCGGGTGCCGTCGCTCGGGAATGCCCCAGGCGCCAAGCGCGATCGCCAGCAACCCCAGTGGCAGGTTGATCAGGAAGATGCTCGGCCATCCTGCACGCTCCACCAGCACACCGCCCAGCAGCGGCCCCAGCACCAGCGCCAAGGCACTGAAGGCCGACCAGCCGCCGATCACCCTTGCCCGCTGCCGGGGATCGGGAAAGGCATGGCTGAGGATCGGCATTGCGCTGGGAATCAGCAGTGCACCGGCCACTCCCTGGATCGCACGTCCCATCACCAGCACCTGCAGACTGCCGGCACAGGCACATACCAGCGAGCCGGCGATGAAGCTGGCGACACTGGCCAGCCACACCCGCCGCTGGCCATGTCGATCGCCCAACGGACCGGCCGAGAGCATGAACGCCGACAGTGCGATCGCGTAGGCATTGATGACCCATTGCAGCCCTGCGATGTCGGTCCGCAGTGCGGTCTGCAGTGTCGGCAGTGCGACGTTGACGATGCTGATGTCCAGCGACGCCAAGAAGGTACCGAGATAGGCCGCCAGCACCAGGGCTGGGCGTCGAAAGCGTTGCATGCCGGAAAACCCAGAAGGAACATCGACGCATACACTAGCCATTGACTGACCGTCGGTCAATGACTGGCGGTCAGTCAATGCTGTCCGCGCCTTAGAATGGCGCCCACCCTCTTCCAGTCCGGATCGCCGCCGATGATTCCGCCGCACGCGTCAGCCAAGTCCCGCACCAAGCCCGCAGAGATCCGCCTGGGGGAGCTGATGGACGCTGCCGAGGCGCTGTTCCTGTCGCGCGGCGTGGAAGCGACCACCATCAGCGACATCGTGGCTGCAGCCGACGTCGCCAAGGGAACGTTCTATACGTACTTCGCGTCCAAGGGCGAAATCCTGCAGGCGCTGGCCAAGCGCTATACCGAACGCTTCCTGGCTGAAGTGGAACTGGCAGTCGAGCAGCATCCGGCCACCGCCGGCGAGGCCCGCCTGCGCGCCTGGATCGAGGCCAATATCCGTATCTATGCGCGCACGCATGCGCTGCATGACGTGGTCTACGCCAACCATCATCACCACGAACGCGGCAACGCCGACCGCAACGCCATCCAGCAGCAGTTGTCGGCAATCCTCGACAGCGGTATCGAGGCAGGGCTGTGGTCGTTGCCCGCGCCACGGGTCACCGCCTCGCTGATCTACGCCGGCGTGCATGGCGCCACGGACGATCTGATCGCCGCACCCGAACAGTCACCCGAGGCGTTCATCGCTGCGGTGGTCGCCGATTGCCTGCGCATGGTCGGCGTGGCGGCGGTACCTGCGAAAAAGCGCCGCTGAGTCGGGTACGCGCTGGCTAGACGTGGGCGAGGATGTTCAACAGGCGACCGAACGGGTCGCGCACGTAGAAGCGACGAACGCCCCATGGCTCTTCGGCCGGGCCATATTCAAGAGCGATGTTCGCGTGTCGCAGGCGTTCGAGCACGCCATCCAGGTCGTCCACCTCGATCGAAAGATCCGGCACCGGCGTACCCGATCCGCCTTCGCTGGCGACGCTGAGCTGTGCCAGTGCTGTGCCCTGCCCGCCGTAGGTGACGATCCAGCCGTGGTCCATCACGATGTCCATGCCAAGGATGTCGCCGTAGAACGCAGCCGCCTGCGCGGGATCGGCACTGGCGATGTTGGCGACGACGCGTTTTACAGCCATGTGGTGGCTCCAGGCGATCACGACCGCGCACCGCGTGCTGCGGCCAAATGGAAAGGGGCCCATGGATCGGGCCCCCCAATGCGAACGGTATGCAGGCCTCAGATGGCGCCGCACCTGTCCATGACACAGCGATCGTATTCGAACTGGCACTCCATGGCATCAGCACCGCCGGCCACGCAGGCCTGGTAGGCCTTCCAGCACGGCAGGTCACACGGCTGGACCGGACCGGCCACCGCCACCGAACCGGTACACGCAAGTGCAAACACTGCAGCAGCGATCACTTTCCTGATGGCTCGCATCGATATCACTCCCTGATAGGCCTGGTGACTCCAGGCCACATCACCCTACCCGCGTGTGCGGGAGAGGAAGTGAAAGCGCCGGTTCAGCCTGCCAGCAGCTGCAGATGGCGCAGCTGCGCGCGCAGCTCCGCGATGTCGTGCCACGGCAGTATCGGTGAGTTTCCGCGCTCATCGGGAGGGTTGCCGGGAAGACCATCCGACCAGCCACCAGCGCCCACCAGCGGCAGCAACGGGCGCTTGTGCAACCAGGCCAGACACACCTCGGAAATTGTGCCTGCGCGCCCGCCGATGACGATGCAGGCATCGCCGGCCAAGGCCATGATCAGGTTGCGGGCATCGCCCATGCCACAGGGCACCACCACCGTTGCCGGCCAGTCCGCTGCGGGCATGCTGCCTTCCGGAATCACACTCAGCACCGTGCCACCGGCTGCGACTGCATGCTCGGCTGCCACCCGCGTGGCCGGGCTGCCGCAGCCGCTGACCAGGGTGATTCCACTTTCTGCGAGGAACCTCCCCACCTGTGCAGCGAGGTCGAACGCCGGTGAGCCGGGATCGGCACTACCAAGGATCGCGATCTGGGGCTTGCGGAAGGATGGTGTCATGGAGCGACCTGGGCAATGGCAAGGAAAGCAGGGAGGCAGAGTCGATCCACACAGCGCGCTCGATTGCCCGAGGCGGGACAGTATCACGCTCATCCATCCTTTTCTGATGCTGGCTGCTCACTCCACGATCGTCGCAGCATCACCAGACCAAACAGGCTCAGCGATGGCAGCAGCAACCCATAAGCCACCAGCGGCCAGACCGTGTCGCCCGGCAGCAGCAGCGTCGCGAGCGTGCCAAGCGTGGCCACGATCAGGCTCTGCACGGCGTAGTACAGCGCCACCGCTGTACCGGAAGCATCGGCAAAATCGCGCAAGGCACCGTTGGCGGCCACCGCAACGACCATCACGATGCCGATGGCCACAACCCACATCGGCAGCACGACACTGGCAAATGACGGCGGCAGCATCGCCGCCATCGCCATGACCAGCACGCCGCCGATCATCACCATCAATCCACGCAGGAAGCTGCCACCAATGCCCCATCGCCCGATGAACCACGCAGCGAAGCGGGAGGTGACGATCATCACCAGCGCAACCGTCGCGAAGGCCAGGCTGAAGCCCATCGGCGAATAGCCTGCGCGCCCCATCAGCACACGCGGGGCAATCGAGAAGAACACGAAGAACGTGCCCATCGCCGCACTGAATCCCAGTGCGTGGACCCAGAACCCGGCATTGCCGAGGATGCGCGCGAAGGCTGGCGATGCGTTGCCGTGCTGCGGTGGCCGCGTCTCCTGCCAGCCCCGGCATGCACGCACACCCGCCAGCAGCCCCAGCACACCCAGCGCGACGAAAATGGCCCGCCAGCCCAGTGCGTAGGCGATCAACGCGCCGAGGATCGGGCCGAGTGCCGGCACGAACGCCAGCATCGAGGCGAACAGACCATAGAGCGTGGCACCCTCGGCCGTATCGGCATACACGTCGCGCACCGTAGCGAAGGTGGCGACCAGTGCGGCCGACGCACCGATCGCCTGCACGCCGCGCCAGGCCAGGAACGCCGCGCCACCACTGCACGCGGCCAGCGCGAACGACGCCAGCGTGAACAGCAACGCGCCCATCAGCAGCACAGGCCGTCGCCCGATCCGGTCCGACAGCGGGCCGAAGATCAGCTGGCCCAGCCCGAGTACGAGCATGTACAGACTCAGCGTCAATTGGATGAGGGCAGGCGATGTGCCGAGTGCATCCGGCATGGCCGATACAACAGGCAGATAGATATCCATGGCCAGCGAGGCCAGGAGGTCGAAGGGAGCCATCAACGCGATGGCGCCCGGCAGGGAATGGGCCCAGCGAAGGGCCTTTCGATCAGACATGGGGAAACATCCGCTCAGGAGGGAATCCGGCGGTGATCAACCCAGTGCGTGGAAATCGCAGGTAAAGACCACCGCAACAACGTGCGTATCGTTGTTGCGGCTCAGCGGACTGTCTGCGGACCGTTCCCGTTGTTCATCTGATGATCCGGTGGAAGATCGAATGCGGCCAGTGTAGCAAGGCCATGGCGGGGTAACCGGCAACGGCGTCCGGCACGGCGTCAGGGCAAGGGCAGCATGTCGATGCGTCTGGAGGGCGTGCACCGCACCTGCTCGATGAGCCGGCGGACCACCGGCGCTGTTTCCTGTTCACGGTACAGCGCAGCGATGGTCGAGGCGATGACCGGCCCGGCGATCGGCAGATACACCACGCCCGGCAGCAGCAGTGTCCGCTGCAGTACCGACGGCACGATCGCCACCGCCCCATCACCCACCGAGACCTGCGCGAGTACGGCGGCAAGATGGCCGGGACGGGAGCGGATGTCCGGCACGAATCCGCCACGGCGGGCGACTTCCAGCGTGCCTGCGGGCTGCTCCGGCATGATGAACGCCTCCTTTGCCAGCAGCTCCGGCTGCACCGGCAACGCCGCGCGGGCCAGCGGGTGCGATGCCGGCAATGCTACGCAGAACTGGTCTTCGATCAGGATGTGCGAACCGAGCGCATCTGGAACCTCCATCGGAAGGCGGCAGAACACCATATCGATACGACCGTCCAGCAGCAGGTCCGGCAGGTCGGCCATCGGCCATTCACCCACCTGCAGGGCGACATCGGGCGAGGCGCTGCGGAACCGCTGCAACTGCTCCTGCAGCGCGCCCGCATGGACCGCCGAACCCACGTAACCGATCTCGATCCTGCCGATCTCGCCGCGACCCGCACGGCGGCCCACGGCCTCTGCCTGCTCGAACTGGCGCAGCACGTTGCGCGCTTCGGCCAGGAAGATCGCGCCGGCCGAGGTCAGCGTGACCTCGCGTCGACTGCGATCAAACAAGGGCGTACCCAGGCGACGCTCAATCTCCTGGATCTGCACGCTCAGCGTCGGCGTGGCGATGCCTAGGCGCAGCGCCGCGCGTCCGAAATGCAGCTCCTCGGCCAGTGCGACGTAGTACTGCAGATGTCGACGTTCCATTCGCGCCCGGTCGTTAGCTTTGACCTAACGTACTTCAAGAACACGGGCAATGAAACAAACGATCGAAGCTGCTTGAATGGGCATTCTTCTCCCACCCGAGTACCTGGTGCCCCTCTCCTCTCCCCGCCGCAGGCCGCCCAACTGGATTCTGATCATCGCCTCGCTCGGCTGCACGATGACAGTGCTGGAAACCAACGCCGTGGCTGTCGCGCTACCGACCATCGCGCGGGATCTGCAGGCGGACTTCGCCGACATCGAATGGGTGATCAGCTGCTACATCCTGTCCTTCACCTCACTGCTTCTCCCCGCCGGTGCCATCGCCGATCGCCATGGTCGCAGGCGGGTGCTGCTGATCGGCATCGCACTGTTCGCCATCTCATCGCTCACCTGTGCGTTGGCACCCACGGCCAGCGCGCTGTATCTGGCCCGCGCGTTCCAGGGCGTGGGTGCAGCCTTCCTGCTGGCGCCGTCACTGTCGGTGATCGGCCACGAGTTCCATGAGGGCAAGCAACGCGACGATGCCTGGGCCTTCTGGGGCACGGCAATGGGCATGATGATGGTGCTCTCGCCACTGATCGGCGGACTGTTGTCCTCGCTGTGGGGATGGCGATCGGTGTTCATCGCGATCCTGCCCTTCCTCGCCTTCCTGGCCTACGGTGCGGTCCGCTGGGTACCCGACTCCGCCGACACGGTGGTACGCCCACTCGATCCACCCGGCATCATCACCTTCAGCCTGGCGATCTTCGGCATCGTGTTCTTCCTCGTGGAAGGGCTCGCGCAGGGATGGACATCGGTGGTGGCGCTGGCCGGCCTGGGCCTGGGCATCGCGATGGGTACGTTGTTTGCCTGCATCGAACTCAAGCGTCGGCATCCGATGGTCGACCTGCGGCTGCTTGCAAGCCCGCGTTTCGTCGGTGCACTCATCGCCATGATCGGCTACGCGGTCAGCGCGCAGGTGATGGCCTCGATGCTGCCGCAGTACCTGCAGAACGGCGTCGGCCTGAGTGCGCTGGCCACGGGTGCAGGCATGCTGCCGTTCGCCGCAGCAATGCTGCTGTTCCCAAGCGTTGGCAGGCGCCTGGGCCGACGGTTCTCGAGTGAGATGGTGCTGGCCATCGGCCTGTCGGTCACTGCCGCCGGCAACGCGCTGGCCGGTATCGGGGCGTGGCACCACATGCCGACGATGGCCCTGCTGGCCATGGTCATCATCGGCGCAGGCGGTGGCATCCTCAACGGCGAAACCTCCAAGGCCATCATCGGCTCGGCACCCCGGGATCGCGCAGGCATGGCCTCGGGCATCAGCGCCACGACGCGCTTCGTCGGCATCCTGCTGGGCTTCACGGTTCTCTCCAGTGCCTTGACCGTCGGCATCCGCGCCGGACTGTCAGCCCGTGTTCCCGCAGACGACGTCATGCGCCTGGCCGACAGCATCGCCACGGGTGCGCTGACCAAGGGAGCCCCGGTCGATCTCGCACGGGCGATCTACAGCCAAGGGTTTGCCGCATCCCTGTGGACCGCCGCCGTTGCAGCGACGCTGGCCAGCCTGGCCGTTGCCCTGCTCAGGAAACGCGCCTGAGCGCAGATGACAGACGCAGAAACGGCCAGGGCAGCACGAAGCTGCCCTGGCCGTGGCGATGCGGGGGACGATCGCCAGATGCGATCAGGCGGCCTTCATCGCATGTTTGCGAGCGCGCATCACCGAATGACATTCCTGCACTTCCGGCAGCCACTGGGTCACTTCCTGGCGCACTGCCGGCGGCAGGTCGTTGTCCTTCAGCACGTCGTTGAACGCGCCCAGGAGGCGATCCTCGGACTCTTCAAGTTCAGCCACGTAGCCGTAATTGGTGTCACCGAAGGCAGCGCGCACCTTGCCGTAGAACTGCTGCATGGAACCGACCATGGTGCCGTGCTCGGCCGGCTTGCCACCGGTGGCGGCCACCGAGCTGCTCAGGGAGGACACGATGCGGCCCTTCACCCCGGCGATGCGGACGAACAATGCCGACAGCTCGGCGTCCTTCACCTTGGTTGCGGCTTCCTCGTAGAAGGACTTGCCATCACGTGCGATCTCGATCAGGTCGTTGAGGCGATGCTCGATGGTGGACTGGGTGCTCATGTGTAGTCTCCTCGTTGGGGAAAGGACAACAGTGGTATCCGTTGCCTGCCGAACCAGATTGGCCGAACGCGCGTGGTTCGCGGGTGAGTACCGATTGATGCGGTAATCATGCTGCCGAACCGCACCCCACCGGCTCACGCGGGCGACGCAGCGTCTTCACTGGATCTGAATCCCAAGAGCGGTCACACGATCTTGCAGACAGGACGTCTAGTCCACCGCAACCCTCACCACATGGCTGATGCCACGATGGAACATCTTCGCGTAGGGACACACCCGCTCGGTGTTGCGCACCAGTTCGGCTGCACGTATCGGGTCCATGCCAGGCAGGAACACCACGATCTCGGCCGACAGCAGGTACAGACCGTCCACGGGATCGCGTGCGAACGTCACCGCTACTTCGATGCTGGGGTCGATCAGTTCCAGCCCCGCACGTGCAGCCACGAGCACCATCGCACCGTGGAAGCAGCCGGCGTAGCCCGCCGCCAGAAGCTGCTCGGGATTGGTACCGCCGCCGGGCCCACCCAGCTCAGCGGGCAATCGCAGATCCACCGACAGTGCGCCATCATCCGACCGCACCACGCCTGACGCGCGGCCGTGGCGGGCTGCGCCACCGCTGACCCGTACCCGTCCGGTATACAGCGGGCGCGCCGCATCACCATGGTACTTGTCGAGCACGCTGGTCGAAGGAGGCTTCAGCTCTGTCATTGCAGGCTCCTGCAGCGGAAGACACGCATGAAGCGCGCATCCACCGCGGATCAGGCCGGCTGGCCCTGCGCCAGCCCGGACTGCTGCAACCAACGCTCGAAGCCGATGGTGCCGAGCCATGCCTGTCCCACCGGCACCAGGGTGTCCTGCTGCAGCTGCGCACCGAAGTAGCGCGCCTTGGCATCGCCGATCACCTCGCGCGCATCACCGGTTGCCTGCAGGAAGCGATGGGCCAGCGCCGCCATCGATTCGCGCTCCGGCCCGGCGATCTCCACCATGCCATTGACCGGCGCCTGCTGCGCGATGCGCGCAACGGCATCGGCCACATCCTCGGCGGCGATCGGCTGCACTGCGGCGGTCGGCAGATGCAGGGTCCGGCCGTCACCGGCTGACTGGATGATGCCCGGCAGGAACTCGAAGAACTGCGTCGAGTGGATGATCGTGTACGCCAGGCCCGAATCACGGATCAGGCGTTCCTGGGCGATCTTGCCGCGGAAATAGCCGCTGGCGGCCAGCTTGTCGGTACCCACCACCGACAACGCAACATGGTGGCGCACGCCGGCCTGCACTGCGGCCGCCAGGATGTTGTGGCCGGCAGTCACGAAGAACGACAACACCGCGGCATCTTCGAACGAGGGCGAGTTGGCAAGGTCGACCACGACCTCGGTGCCTTCCATCGCAGCAGCCAGGCCCTCGCCGCTCAGCACATCGATGCCGGTGGAAGGTGCAGCGACGACGATCTGATGGCCGGCCGCATGCAGGCGATCAACCACCTTGCTGCCGATACGGCCGGTGCCACCGATGACGACAATCTTCATGACAGGTCTCCTGGAACGTGGACGGTGCGGATGTGGCTGCATGCTAGGGACGCGTTGGCCTGCGCAGTAGATCCGCAGCGGGCCACGCACTGTTGCCACATCGGCACCAATACGCTCATGCCCATGCCGCCGCATCGCGCTGTACCGCCGCCTGCTGCCGCACCTCCCAGTGCGAGAACACATCCAGATCCAGCGCACGTATGCGTTGGGTGCTGAAGTCGATGAATGCGCGGATCCGCTTGGGCAGCTGGCGTCGGCTGAGATAGCACAGGTAGTGGCCACGATCGTGGGGCGCGTAGCGGTCCAGGCAGGTCAATACAGCACCTGTGCGCAGCGCATCGCTTACCTGGTAGCTGGGCAGCTGGGCGATCCCCAGCCCGTCGATCACTGCCTGCAGGACAAGATCGGCATCATTGAACACCACCTCCGCCGGCGGTTGCAGATTCACGTCCTGGCCGTCCACGCGGAAATCCCAGCGTTGCAGGCGCCCGGCGGGCAGGCGTCGGCCGATGCACGCGTGGGCTGACACCGCCTCGACCTCCTCCGGCAGGCCGTGCGCCTGTGCATAGGCAGGCGACGCACAGACCACCAGCTGCATGGGCACCAGCTGTTTGGCGATGACCTGGCTGTCTTCCAGCACTCCATCGCGGAAGGCCACATCGATGCGGTCTGCAACCAGGTCCGGCACCTGCTCGTCCAGCAGCAGCTCCACCGAGACCTGCGGATGCTCTGCGCGGAAAGCAGACAGCAGCGGCGCGATCACCCGGCGTCCGAAGCCATGTGTCGCACTGACCCGCAGATGCCCGCGCGGCGGCCCCTCGCGCAGATCGCGCATTTCGTCCAGCGCCTGCAGGATGCTCGCAACGCCCGGGCTGCAGCCTTCCAAAAACAGCTCGCCTTCGCGGGTCAATGTTGTCGAGCGCGTGGTACGCAGGAACAGGCGCACGCCCAGCTGCCCCTCCAGCTTCTGCACGCTGCGGCTGACCGCCGAACGACCGATGCCAAGGCGATCACCGGCGCGCGCGAAGCTGCCTTCAGCGGCTACCGCGATGAACGCCAGTACGCCGGCATAACTGGCGGAAAAGGACGCATTGAGGGAATCACGGCCGTCACTGGCCGTACAGGACTGCGGCATGACATTCATGGTGTTCCAGGCTCCAGGGAGTCGCGTCGGGCGAGCAGGTGGGCGCGTGCATGGTCCAGGCGCTGGCGGCATGTCGTCAGGTCCAGCCCCAGCAGCGGCACGATGTCTTCGACGCCCGCACCCAGCACGTCATGCAGCAACAGCACGGCCCGCATGTCCGGTGGCAGTTCGTGCAATGCGGCAAGGAAGGCCTGCCAGACCCGCTCGCTGGCGGGGCAGGCTGCTGCACGGTTCGGGGCAGATGGGGTGTCCATGCCCGGCAGACGGGTGAGCATCCGCCCCTGTGACAGTCCATTGGTGATTTCTGCACAACACCGCGCAGCCCTGCCCCCGCCTATCGGGCCTCCGGCAGCGGACGTAGCCTCGCTGCGTCCCTCAATTCCCTCCGGAACATCGCCATGAACCAACGCTTGGACTACGCCGCGCAGTCGCCCGAACTTTTCAGGAAGCTCGGTACCTTCTCCCATGCCGTGCACAACAGTTCGATCGAAGCGGCCATCATCGATCTGGTCAACATCCGCGCCTCGCAGCTCAACGGCTGCGGGTTCTGCCTGGACATGCACGTGAAGGAAGCAACGATCCGTGGCGAACGCCCACTGCGCCTGCACCATGTCGCGGCGTGGCGCGAATCGAACCTGTTCAGCGCGCGCGAACGTGCCTGCCTGGCGTGGACTGACGTGCTCACCCACCTGCCTGCGCAGGGCGTTCCCGACGACATGTACGAGCGCGTGCGCAGCCAGCTGTCCGAACAGGAAATCGTCGATCTGACCTACGCGGTGATGGCAATCAACGCCTGGAACCGCGCCAACGTAGCCTTCCGTACGAAGCCCGGCTCGCTGGACCAGACCTTTGGCCTGGACAGGGCCGGTCTGGCCTGAGCTTCGACTGCACACTTTCCTGCTGGAGACCTGCCATGCGTTCACTCCGTTCCCTCGCCCTGCTGGCCCTGATGCCGCTGACCAGCAATGCCGCCACACCCTCGCCGAGCGCCCCCGAGCCCATCGTGCGCGAGGTCATGACCCGTCCATTGCCGGAACAGCCGGGCAAGGAAGCACTGATCCTGACGGTGCAGTACCCACCCGGCGGCGCCGATCCCGTGCACCGGCACGATGCCCACGGCTTCGTCTATGTGCTGCAAGGCCGCATCGTGATGGGCGTGGCCGGCGGACGCGAGGTTACCCTCGGCCCCGGCGAAGCCTTCCATGAAGGTCCCGCCGATCTGCACACCGTGGGCCGCAATGCCAGCCAGACCGAACCTGCCACGTTCGTCGTGTTCCTGATCAAGGACATCGGCAAGCCGGCGGTGCTGCCGCCACACTGACCGCCTCCGGTCGGCGCAGTACCAGCCACCTTCACAGGTCCGCCGATGTCACAATCGGCGGACCTGTCCCGTCTCTGCTGGCATGGACGACCCCACTGCACTGTTCACCCGCCTACGCCCGCGCCTGTTCGGCGTGGCCTACCGCATGCTCGGCTCCTCGCATGAGGCCGAGGATGTGGTGCAGGACGTGTGGCTGCGCTGGCATGGCGCCAACCAGCAGGACATCGAGAACGCCGAAGCCTGGCTGGTGGCTACCACCACCCGCCGCGCCATCGATGGCCTGCGCCTGGCCCGGCGCACCCGCGAGCACTATGTCGGCATGTGGCTGCCCGAGCCGTTGCTCACTGAAGACACCGGCACACCCGAGTACATGCTGGAAACGGCCAGCGACCTGTCGGTGGCCTTCCTCAATGTGCTGGAGCGGCTGGCGCCGGATGCACGTGCCGCGTTCCTGCTGCACGATGTGTTCGACCAGGATTACGACGTGGTGGCACGCACGCTGGACAAGACCGAAGCCGCCTGCCGGCAGATCGTGCACCGCGCGCGCCTGCAGCTGCGGCAGGACCGCCCGCGTTACAACGTGCCGCAGGACGTGCACCAGAAACTGATGCGGCGTTTCGCCGAGGCCATCGCCAATGGCGACTTCAGGACGATGAAAGCCCTGATGGCCGAATCGGCAGTGCTGATCGGCGATGGCGGCGGCATCGTCACCAGCTTCCCGAAACCAATGGTCGGCGGCGCACGCATCGCGCAGCTGCTGTATGCCCCGCACCTGCGTCGCAAGGACCAACTGCGGATGGTCCCGAGCGTGATCAATGGACGACTCGGGCTGCTGCGTTACTTCGATGGCGTGCTGGAATCGGCAATGGCCTTCGATACCAACGGCGAGCAGATCGTGCAGATCCTGGTGCAGCGCAACCCGAACAAGCTGCAGAGCCTGAAACAGCCAGCCTCGATCCAGTAGATCCACGCCATGCATGGATGCGGTTGGCTTCACGCAAAGCACAGCCACGCATGGCGTGGCTCTACTGGCGGGCTCTCTGCCCTGCATGGATGCGGTTGGCTTCACGCACAGCACAGCCACGCATGACGTGGCCGTACCGCCCTTCTCGCGCCGCCTGCCTGAGGGCTGCGCCTGCTGTTACTTCTGCTGCAGGAACGCCAGCAGGTCCTGGTTGACCTTGTCCTTGTGGGTCTCGGTCAGGCCATGCGGCGCACCCGGGTAGACGATCAGCCTGGCACCTTTGATCAGCTTGGCCGACATCCGACCAGCCACGTCGATCGGCACGATCTGATCGTCGTCGCCGTGGATGACCAGGGTCGGCACATCGAACTTTTCCAGGTCACCGCGGAAGTCGGTCGCCGAGAACGCCGCGATCGAGTCGTAGGTGTTCTTCTGGCCACCAAGCATGCCCTGCGCCCACCACGCATCGACCATCGCCTGGTTGACCTTTGCACCCGGCCGGTTGAATCCATAGAACGGACCAGATGGAATGTCCCTGTACAGCTGCGAACGGTTCTCCCGCTGTGCCTTGCGGATACCGTCGAACACTTCGATCGGAACGCCACCGGGGTTGTCTGCGGTCTTCAGCATGAACGGCGGCACCGAACTGATCAGCACGGCCTTCTTCACCCGGCCTGTGCCATGGCGGCCGATGTAACGCGCCACTTCGCCACCGCCGGTGGAGAAACCCACCAGCGTGACGTCCTTCAGATCCAGCGTGTTGATCACCATGGCCAGATCATCGGCATAGTGATCCATGTCATTGCCGTCCCACGGCTGGCTGGAACGACCGTGGCCGCGGCGGTCGTGGGCGACCACGCGGTAACCGTGGTCGGCCAGGAACATCATCTGCGATTCCCAGCTGTCCGAATCCAGCGGCCAGCCGTGGCTGAAGGTCACCACCGGCCCGTTCTTCGGCCCCCAGTCCTTGTAGTACAGCTGCACGCCATCGGCGGTGGTGATGATGCTGGCGGTGCGCGTGACGCCGCTGGTTGCGGACGGGTAAGCCGGCTCTGCAGCCTGGGCGGACAGGCCCACCTGCATCGACAGGGCCAGGGCAGTTGCGGTGAGCGTGCGGGAAACGGTGTTCATGGTGGACCTCCTGCGGATATGGATGGGTTTCGACAGGGGCTACTGTGCGCCCCTGACCGGGACCATTAGTGACATTAAGTCCAGAAAACTTGATCAAAAATCCCAGAACACCGGCACCCAGTGGAACGCCTGACCCTCGCGCGACACGCGACCCACCGACGGGAACGGCAGGTGCGTGGCCACCAGCATCTCGCCGGTACCGGCCAGCGCGTCGAGCAGTTCGATGCGCACGCGCGCCGCTTCTTCCGGGTCGTGCTCGAAGCCGTTGTGCCAGTTCGGTTGATCGAAACCGACCGCGAACACCGCATCACCCGCAAAGGTCAGCGCTTGGCCACCCGACGCAACGCGTACCACGCAGTGGCCCGGCGTGTGGCCACCAGTGCGGCGCGCGACTACACCCGGTGCGATCTCCTGCTCATCCTCGAAGGTATGCACGAAGCTGCCGTACTCGGCCCAGAAATGCGTGGCGGTCGCCCGCAGCGCGTCCGGGAACCCGTGCGGCATGTTCGTGCGGGTGAAGTCGGGCGATTTCCAGAACGCCACTTCCGATGCCGCGACGTGGATCTTCAGGTCCGGCCGCAGCTGCGCTTTCACACCGTCCACCAGCAGGCCGCCGATGTGATCCATGTGCATGTGGGTGATCACCACATCGGTGATCTCGCCCAGGTCGATGCCGGCGGCGCCGAGGCGACGGATCAACTGGCCAGCGCGCGGCAGCTGCAGGTCCGGGTCCATGCCCAGGCCGGCATCGATCAGGATGGTGCGCTCACCGCTGTGCACCACCATCACGTTCAACGCCCAGTCGAAAGCATCCTGTGGCAGGTACATCTCGTCGAACCATTCGGCACGCTCGGATGCCTGCACGTTATGGCCGAGCATCTGCGTCGGCAACGGCAGCACGCCGTCGCTGACCACGAGCACGTCGATGTCACCGACTTTCAGTGCATAGCGCGAGGGAACAAGCTCGTCGAGTGCGGGTGCGGCGTGGGTAGTGGTGTTTTCCAGGCTGAACATGAGGCGGTCTCCACGAAGGTTGGCTGGCAGGCAAACAGGCAGGCAGGGCTGGCTGGCATTTCCGGGCCAAGCCTTCGCGCGGCGCAGGGCAAGGCACTGCCGGGGCAGCAATGCCCCGCAGCACAGCACCGCGTGGTTCGATTGAAGGCGACGTCCACGAACTGTCGTGGGCCCGGAGCACGGCAAGGGCCGTGTGGGATCAGCGTAGGCAACGCAGGGAGTGCGCAGTAGACCCCCAGGCGGGCTCGCGATGTTGCCTTCCGGGAAGCAGTGGGCACGTTGCCCGCTTCGGCAGGCGGCGGCCGCTCACTCAGTCAGGGCGCAAGCAGCGCCACGATGGCCTTTGGCAGAAACAATGCTGCGGCAACAGCCACCGACAGGATCAGCACAACCTTGACTGTCAGCGGGCGACGACGCGGGTTGCTGAAGTGCAGGCGTAGATCGCGCAACTCCGCTTCCAGAGCGCGACGTTCACTCGCCCCGCGCTGCTGTGGGGCGGACAACTGCCGCTCCACCTCGCGCAGGCGCTTCATCAGCTCCCGCGCAGGTGTTGTCCGCAGTATCTGCTGGTCAATTGCCTGCAAGCGCAGCGACAGCGGCATCAGCGCCTCCGCGAACTGCTCCGCAGGCAGCTGCCTGGCAGCAAGTCGGGCCGCTTCGAGATTGATCTCGGCTTGCAGCGCAGCACGCTGGGCATGCAGCCGTTCAAGCCGGTTTCCACGCAGACCCATTGTTGCTCCTTGACTCAGCCGTCCTTGCCCATCATCCAACGAATGGCCTGCGGAAACGAGGTCTTCCAGTCGTCCGGATAGAAATGGCCGCCGCCATGCGTACGCGAACGTAGTTCGTTGCCATCGCTGAACAGCGCGCGGAAATCTGCACTCATCTTCTGGTTGGCCGGCCCTTCCTGTTCGCCGTTGATGACGAACACCCGCTTGCCGCGTGCGCTGCTCTGCGTAGGCACCGCCTGGCGCCAACCGCCCGGCGACACCAGCAATGCACCCGCGTAGTCATCCGGGTGCTGCGCCAGCAATGCGCCCGCATGCTGCGAGCCCTGCGAGAAACCCATCAGATAAACCTGCTTGCGGTCGATGCACTGGCCTGCGGCCAGCTGATCCAGCCCCGCCTGCACCACCTTGTGCGTGCCTTCATAGGGGCCGGTCCAGCTGAAGCTGTCGAACGACTCGCGCATCTCCGTACCGTTGATGCCCAGCAGCACCACACCAGCGTCCGCCAGCGGCTGCTTGCTGCTGTCCAGGTGGCCGTTGATGCCGTAGCCGTGCAGCCACACCAGTACCGGCGCACAGGCCGTCATCGCAACACTCTTGGAAGGTTGCAGTACCGAGATGGCGCCCACCTTGCCTGCAGATACCTGCGCATAGCGCGCCTGCGTGTTGCCCAGCACCTGCTTGAAGAATGACGTTGCGCGCAGGTGCTCGAAGTCATCGTTGTCGGCCAGCGCGGGCGCGAACCACATGCCACGCTCGTCGGCTTCACGAAGATAGCGCTCGGCAAGCGCATCGTCACCGCGGCGAGCGAACAATGCCGCTGCACGGTACGGCGCCAATGCCAACGTTGCATCTTCGCGGGTTGCCGCCAGATAGAGTGCCAGCGACTGCAGCAGCGTGGCGTCGTCCTCTTCAGCCTTTTCCATCAATTCCTGCGCATCATCGGCATTGATCAAGGCATTCAGCACAGGGCTGATCGACTTGAACGCGATGGTCGACGCGCTGCCCTGTTCGTTGGCAAGTGCGGTTGGTGCACACGCAGCGAGCGCCATGAAAACAGCGAGAGCAGACAGCTTTGGCATGGACATCTTCCGTGATTGCGGCGACGCGCGGGGCGCGCAGTCTAGCAACCTCGGGGCCGATCAGATCAACGTGCGCTCAACCGTAGGCAGGATGGCTGCCGGTAAGCACGCCCATCGAGAACGCGTAGCCCGCTTCTTCCAGCAACAGCCGCATGCGCAGCTCAGCGCGGCGCGGAACGCAGAGCCCGCTGGGTGCATACAACGCATAGACGAAGCCGGCCCCCTCCACATGCTCGCGCCGGACCGAACAGTTGTTGGTCTCTGCGGCATCGGACCACACGGCCCGCAGCTTCTCCGGGCCGATGGACTGGCCGTTGCGCAGGCGGAATGTCAGCCAGCGCACGCCCAGCGGCGGATGATAGGTCAGGTTAGCCATTGCGCACCTTCAATACGGCAGCGGAGCTGGTTCAGGACGCAAGGTCGCTGAAAAGACATGACGCTCGCTTCCATTGGGATTCGAGCATACGCCTGCGCAATGTCACTCCAGACTGCGACCCGCCAGTGCGGTCTCCTCGATCCGTTTCGCGCAGACGAAGACAAACGCCTCGTCCTGCTGCACCTTCAGGAACGAATCCAGCCAGCGCGCAGCGGCGCCGCGGTTGCCGATCACACCGCCCAGTTCCTCAGTGAGGCAACGGGCACACTCCATGCCACCCGGACTGGGTGCCTGGCAGGCGCGGCATCGCGCCATCGTCGTCGTCCTTGCCGGTCGGCACTGGTACATGATCTTCGTCATCAGGCTTACCGCGCGGGCATGGGATGGCATCAGCGCTCTTCCAGAACGTTGGACAGAGGAAAGCCGCGCAACGCGCGGCCTTTTCTTTGCTTACTGCTCAGCGACGGGCGTCGCGGCCCGGCTCGCTCTTCTGTTCCTGTCCGGACTTCTGCGGGCCACCTGGCTGGTCGTCCTGCTGCTGTTCCTGCTGGCCCGTTTTGCCATCCTGCTTCTGCTCGCCACCCAGTTCGTTGCCATCGGTCTGCCCCTGCTGGGCGGCCTGCCGGGTATCGGTCGAGGCGTTGTTGCGGTCGGTCTGGCCTTGCGTGTTGTTGTTCATGTCTTGCTCCACCGCAGCCATCTGCTGCAACGCCACTGTGTGCTTCGGCCGGTTACGCAGCTGCATCGGATCGTGCGAATAATGAACAGCCGCCATGAACGGACCGGCAGCACCAACACAGGGTGCTGACACGCGGAGGTATACGTTGGCGTTCCAACAGGAGAAGTCTCATGGAACGCACCACCAACAAGGACTTCGTTGACGTCGAACGCGAGCTGCAGCACTGGCAGGCCGCATTCCAGACGGGCGATCTGCCCGCCATCAACTTCCGCCACGAGGTTGCACCGGTCATCCGCCTGGCGTGCGACATCTACGTCCGCAACCCACACGGCACGCGCACGGCGTGGCTCACCGACCTGCAGTCACGGCTCGCACTGCGCACCAGCCTGCGTGGCCACCCGGGGTCGGCGGAAATGGCGATGGGCTGCTGGGCCCGCCTGTCCGGGCCGGCGCTGCTTCCGCAAGCGGGCTGACAGACTCTGCGGGCAGATCACTCCTGTCCGGCAAGCAGGTTGCCTTCCTGCATCAGTTGATCGTTCAGGTTGTTCACCAGCGCAATGACAGCATCGGCCAGGGCACGCGCATCGGCGATGGAGCCATGGAAGGCGATGCGGGTGCCCTCCACCTTCACTTCCGCCAATGAAAGCTGCGACGCCAGCGTCGCGCATTGCTGCAGGAAGCGATCAGTCCACTGCTCATCCGGCGCCTGGTCCAGCAGCGCAGTGATCGCTTCATCGGCAGCCGAATCCACCTGCTGGTGAAGCCGAGGCACGTCGAACCCAACGATCCGCGGCAGTCTGGACGTGCTCACGTACTTCCCCAAGGGTGTGCAGAAGACCAGTATCGCGTCACCACGCACCCCGTGCGAACCGCCCGACGTGAACCGTTCATCCTGGCGGCCTTGGCTTGCCTGCTCGGAAAGTACCTGTGTCGATTTCAGGGTTCCTTGCACGTCAATGAAAGGAAGGCCGGCCAAGCAGGTGGGCTATCGCCGATGGACAACCCGATGACCCCGATCCTGACCGCATTCAAGCATTCCCCGGACCGTGGCCAGGGTCTGGCCCGCGACATGCGCGTGCGCTGGGCGCTGGAGGAGCTGGGCGTGGCGTACGACGTCCATCTGCTCTCCTTCGAGGAGATGAAGCAGCCGGCACACCTGGCGCGGCATCCCTTCGGGCAGATTCCCACCTACGAGGATGACGAGCTTGTGCTGTTTGAGTCAGGCGCGATTGTCCTGCACCTGGCCGAACAGCATCCCGGGTTGCTGCCCGCCGATGCGAGCGCACGCATGCGTGCGATCAGCTGGATGTTCGCCGCACTGAACACCGTGGAGCCGCCGATCGTCGAACGCTCGATGGCGTGGGTGCTGGAACGCGAGCAGCCCTGGTATGCGCAGCGGCTGGTGATGCTCGACGAACGCGTGCGCAGGCGGCTGGGCGAGTTGTCCGCGCGACTGGGTGATGCGCAGTGGCTGGACGGAGAATTCAGCGCCGGCGACCTGTTGATGGTGTCGGTACTGCTGCGGCTGCAGAGCAGCGGCATCGTCGATGCGTATCCCGTGTTGGCCGCCTACATCGTCCGCGCGACGGAGCGGCCGGCGTACCAGCGCGCGTTCGCCGCGCAGCTGGCCGTGTTCCAGAACCAGTAGCTCCACGCCATGCGTGGAGAACGCCATCTGCACACTGCAACCATTCCCCAGCGAATGGTGAACACCCAGTAAAACGTGCATCCCGCGGCATATCCATCGTCATGCACCATCGCCTACGCTCCGGTTTCGCCACTGCCCGGAACTGGATCATGCCCCTGATTGCCGTCGCACTTGCCTCCGCACTCTCCGCCCTGCCCGACATTGCCTGGGAACGCGAGCGATCCGAAGATGCGCACCAGCTCACGCTGTGCCAGATCCACCGCGATCAACTGATGGATCGTGCAGAGAACATGGACACGCACCAGCAGGCCAAAGCGGTCTGCGATCTGCTGGCACGCGAGTACAGGCAGAAGTGGGACTTCGACGCGCACGATGCGCTCGCAGCACAGGCGGTGGATTTCGACGAGCTGGTGCGGCGCGGAGATGCGGTCGAAGTGCCCCCGGGCAAAGCGGATTACGTTTTTGATTGATGCCGACGGTCCCGCCTGCATCGTTTGAAAGCAAGCCAGCACCAGTACCGATCGATGCCTATTCCTTGAAGAGGCCTGCAAAGGTCTGGATCACGATCTTGCCATCGCGGACGATGAGCGTATCGGTCGCCATGATCGCGTTCTTCGCGCGCCAGCGGATGTAGGCGGTCTCACCATGGACGGCCAGCTCATCGATGGTGATGTTGCGCGTGCCGTCCGGGAAGTAGTCACGGTAGACCTGCACGAAGGTCTCGTGGATCTCTGCGTGTCCTTTGATCACAGACCCCGTCCCATTGATGATGATGGCGTCCGTCGCGTAGTCCGCCAGGGTCCGGTCCACATCGCCCAGACGGAAGGCCTCCAGATGCCGGTCCAGCACCATGCGGGTTTGTGACGACTGCTCGGTGAGATTCTGCGGAAGCGTTTGCGTGGTCATGGCATATCCAGAATGGGGAGAGGGGCCGCCTGTCTGGCGGCACGGCTAGGATCGGGGCGCCCGCCGTTTCCCGGTAGTCATCAATCGGTTGAATCACTTGTGATTATTGATTGAGAATGCCCCCATGGAGACCTTGTCCAACCTTGAGTGTTTTGCCCGGGCGGCGGCCACGGGAAGCTTCTCCTCGGCCGCAAAGCAGCTGGGGCTGACGCCTTCAGCGGTCAGTCGCAATGTCGCGATGCTGGAGCGGAATCTTGCGGTCCGGCTCTTTCACCGGACCACCCGCAAGCTGACACTGACCGAAGCCGGGGAGCGCTTGGCGGAATCGATCCGGTCCAACCTCGAGGGCCTGCAGGATGCGATTGCCGAAGCCTCGGACCAGCAGCAGGAGCCCTCGGGTGTCCTCAAGGTCAGCATGGCGAGCGTGTTCGGCATGGATTACGTCCTGCCCCTGCTGCCTGGCTTCCTCGCGGCGTACCCGAAGATCAGGATCGACTGGCAGCTGGACAACCGGCACGTCGACCTTGTTGCCGAAGGTTACGACGCGGCGATAGGGCGGGGCTCTGAGCTGACTCCGGGCACCATCTCCAGGACGCTCGCCCGCGTGCGCATCGTGGCAGTCGCATCGCCCGCCTACATGAAGGCACGGCGCCCTCCAGCGTCGCCACAGGACCTCGCCGGACTCGACCTGATCGACATGCGCTCGACGCGCACGGGGCGACTCGTGCAATGGATGCTGCGGGACGAACACGGCAACGAAGCCGTGTCCCCTGTTGGTGAGCGGATCATCTTCGACGACCCCGGCGGCCTGTGCAAAGCAGCCGCGCTCGGCCTTGGCGCCGCCTTCGTGGCGACCTCGCATGCCCTGCCCTACCTGCAGCGCGGCGAGCTGATTCAACTGCTGCCGAACTGGTCAGCCGACGGCGGACCGATCTCCATCTACTACGCCAATCGCCGCTACCTGCCGCCGAAGACGCGGGTCTTTGTTGACTACGTTGCCGGTGCATTCCGGGATCAGGATCTGGCGGGGAGGTTCTGAGGGATTTCGCCTGGGAATATTCTTGAATCTGCCGCGGCCGCTGAAGCGCACAGGCACGGCGAGGCGCTTCAAGCACGGCTCGGGCCGCTCGTCCCTGTCCTGACAATGCAGTGCGGCGCGGTCAGGTGGTAGCATGCGGCCCCACATGGAGCGCGAAGAATGGGCACGCAGCAACGAATGGACTCGCTACAGTGCCTGCGCGGCGTGGCAGCGCTTGCCGTAGTTCTGTTCCATCTCCGCGGTGTCGAAATCAAATACCTGCAAGGCCCGGCGATGCTCGACGCGGTGGCCAGGTATGCCGATGCCGGGGTGGATCTGTTCTTCGTGGTGTCTGGCTTCGTGATGACCACCATCGCCGCCGGTCGTTATACAAAGGCGGGCGCGAGTGCGCAGTTCCTGGTCAAGCGTGCCTGGCGTGTGCTGCCGATGTACTGGATCTTCACCACCCTCGTCGTGGCGCTGATGGCAGTGGTTCCCTCAATGGTGAACAGTTCGTATGCCGGCCAGAGCGTGCTGGCCTCCTATCTGCTGATTCCTCACGCCCAGTTGCCGGTACTGACGGTGGGCTGGACGCTGGTGCATGAGGCCTACTTCTATCTGGTGTTCGCCGGTGTCATCGCGTTTGTACCGGAGCGCTTCGTGCCGGCCTTTCTGTTGCTCTGGGCAGCAGCCATCGGCGTTGCGCCATGGTTGCCGCCAGGTCCGACTACGCCCGCCCACGTTCTTGTCACCAACCCGCTGACCTATGAATTCATCGCCGGTGCCCTGCTCGGGCTTTACTGGCGTCATATACCGGCACGGCTGGGATTGCCGTTGGTCGTCGCTGGCGTCGCAGTCGCCGTGTCCGCAGCAGTAACGCTACCCGAGGCAGGACCAGCGACAATGGCGGTCGGCACTCGGGTCGCATGCTTTGGCAGTGCTGCTCTGCTCCTGCTGGCTGGCGCTGTTGTCTGGGAAGCCAGGGGCGGGTTGCGGGCGCCGCGCTGGCTGACCCTGCTGGGCGATTCGTCCTATTCGCTGTACTTGACCCACATCTTTGTCATATCAGCCATGGGGCGCGTCTGGGCAATGCTCTCGCCGGCGCCTGGCTGGGCCGGGCACTTGATGTTCGTGGTGGCAAGCGCGTTCGCTTGCTGCGTCGCAGGCTACATCGTGCACGCTCTGCTTGAGCGTCCTCTGCTTGCGCTACCCAAGCGCTGGGGCGCGGCGCGGAGACAGCAGGCAAGCTAGCCGCCTGGGCGATCAGGCCAAAGATGAGCCGCCCGCAGGCGGCTTGTCGGAGGCGCGGAGTTCGTTACAGGCTGGGCAGTCCAGATCGGGCTACGTCGAAGTAGTCACCGGTCATCTCGATGTCGGCATGTCCAGCGCTTGGCAACGCTTCAGTCGCATGGCGATGAGCGAGAGAGTAATCGCCGAGGATGAGCGGTTCTCGATGCACGGTCGAAAGCACCGGGAAATTACCGGCACCGAGGGCAACCGTGGCGACAAGCAGGATGCGGCCGGGCACAAATCGCCAACCACTACGGGTCGCTACGATCACGACGTGCCAGTCGTGAAACCACCGCGCGAGCGCCGATTCTTCCCGGCAATTTTCCCTGCGGCACAAAAAAGGCACCTGGGCAGAAGCCTAAGTGCCTTTTTGGTGGCCCACCAGCAACCAAATAGTTGCAGTAACCCACTGAGCATACATAAATAGTTGAACGGTCGCTGGCAAATGTGACTCACAATCTGACTCACTTTTGGCCCGGCTGGCAGCGGACTACTTGAGCCTACAGTGGACAGCCATCTCGCGGGCTTAAAGTTCTACTGGTCTGGCAGCTCGCGAGCAAGGGCGCCGGCCAGCTCAATGCAAAGGTGAAGGGCTGCATACGCTGTGCCCGGGTCGATCGGCACTCCTTCCTGATGTTGTCCGAAGTCGCCGAACGCATACACCGCGTTCATCAAGACATGCGTCCCCTTCGTCACATGCTTCGCGCATGGGGCACTTTTTTCGCTACCAGTCATTAGCTTGAGCAGGCCCAGGCGGCGCCCCCCCTGAGGAAACGTCGTCTCCCACTCATCAACTCGAGCCTCGTCGTTACGCTTCCAGATCGACATCCAGCCGGATGGGATCCGCTTGTCAGGAATCTCAGCTGCCCAGATGACCTCAAAGGCCCGATCTACGATGCCACGGACGTTGCTCAGGAAGACGTCGGGGTGGTCAGGCAGCTCTTCGGCGCCACGCTCAAGGTAACGCTTCAGTGTTGAGTCGATACCTATTATTTGTCCGATCCGCCGCTCCAGCACACCCTTGAGATTCCGTTCATAGGCATCGGGCGTGCCGAACAATCGCACGAGCGCATTGCTTTCGTTCGGTTGCTCCTCAAGATACTTGCGAAGCAATCGACTTGGCCTCTGAAGCTTGTTCGCAGCTGTGTGAACGAATCCCCGCTCAAGCAGCGTCTCGACATCTGCAATAGCGATGCCGGCGCGACTCACGACGTCCTCTTCCAGGACGCGCCTAAGCAGATCGTGCGAAGAAGGTGGACAGTCGGCCCAAAGCGCATCCAGCTTGTCGCGCAACGCTGGGAATGCAGTGTCATATGCGGCCTTTATCGCCTCGGGACCAACGACTTGCGTTGTGGCGGCCTCATAAGTCACATTCAGAACGCCGAGCATCATCACAGGAAATCCATTGCTCGCGTTCCATAGCTCGGTCTGAGCACCTGCGGCTAGTTGGTGCGCCGGCACTGTTGCCAGAACGTCCGTTAGGTCGCCTTCATCGAAGCACCCTACACGCACTGGGGTTGGATCAAAGATGTTCCAGAAATCGCTGGTCTGTGCGTCTGGATTGCGGATGAGATCACGCAGCGTACGCCGACTGGCGGTGATCAGGCGCAAGCTGGGCTTGAGCGCCAGTTCCCGCAGCTGGTCCCACAGGTTGCGCGTCAACTGACCATTGGATAGCGGCTTGTCAAAGCCGTCCATGATCAATAGGACTTTTACACCTTCTTTCTTCAGGGCATCGAGCGCTTCAACGATTTCCTGATATGGGTTTCCCTGCACGCTCTTAAGATGTTCGGCATAGATTTCATGGCTACTCGACAGCGCAATAGAAAGCTCTCGCGCCAAGCTCTGCATGAAAACTTCATCAGAGCACGGTGTCTGGTGGCCGAGGTCCCACAGCACAACCGCTGAGTAAGGCGAGCCAGATTGCCGCAGCCGGGCGGCCAGCTCATGCAGAACAACCGTCTTGCCTGCGAATCGAGGACCGACCATCTGCAAATGGTCCGGAGTGGGCTTCGTTAGCGAGCCAATCACTTTCTGCAGAATGGCCGCCCGCCCAAGCATAGGCGGCACCGTCGTGCCCAAGATGGGGAATCGACTATCAGGCATTTTCTTCCTCGGCTTCTGTGCGAACGCGGCTGGCAACTACGTCCGCATCCTGTTGTTGTTCGATCCAATCCGCCATCAGCGGAATGGTCAGGCAATATTCGCCATCGCCGATCTCACCAGAGAGGTCGATCAGCTCCAGCTCTCGCAGGTAGGTCAGATCGGCGTCCAGTGCCTCGTCGTCGACATCCACGCCCACCTGCGCCAACTGCTCTTGTAGGGTGCCGAAGCCGACGTGAGTTCCCTGCTTAAGGCTCCGCGCACACAGTAACAGGATCATCTGCCGGCGATGACGGCCAGTTTCCGGACCCATGGCGGCGTAGTCCCAGAGGCTTGCGAAATGCTCGTTGTCGCGCACCAGACTGGATGCTGTAGCGTTGATCGCGCTGACGGTGATCGATCGGCTCTTGGACTGCACCGCGTAGTCGAACACCCGGTTGCAAAGACACTGCATCAGATAAGGATGTCGCGCCGTTACCTCGATCACCCGATCGACGGCCTCCTGCGAGAACGTCAAACGGTCAAAGACGGGCTCGACAACCACTTTGCGCGCGCTTTCCGGATCCAGCGCTGTCACCGGAATGTTAGTTCCCAGGCCATACAGCGCGGACCAGTACTCCTCTCGCAGGCGCTTGAGGCGGCGTGATCCAGTCAGGATGGCCGAAAACTTCGGGTAGCTCTGAATTAGGAATCGGATGTTCTCTGGCACCTGCGGTGACGTCACACCGCTATCGATGCCCTCCTGCAGCTTGTCGAACTCGTCGAGCATCAGCACCAGACCGAGATTCAGAGGCTCCAGAACGGCCAATACCCCTTCCAGGTAGTCCCGAAAGTCGGCAAAGGGTGACTCGGCGCCGATGCCTTCGCGACAGGCTCGCGCAACCCCGAGCGCCGGCTTGCCGGCAGCAAGGACCTGCCCATTGGGCAGCGGCACTTCGATACGCAGCGTGGTCAGCGCCGCGGCAATGCTGCGGGCGACCTCACGGAACACCTCGGCCGTGGGCACGCCAACCGCGTGCGAATCGCCTTCAGCTCCCTGCAAGCTGCAGTAAACGGTCAACCAGCCCGGGATTGCTAATCGCCCCTCCAAGTGCTTGAGGATCGAGGTCTTGCCCGCTCGTCGATTGCCCTCTAGAAGCACGACATTGCCATGGGTTTCGATCTGGCGACTGATCGTGGCAATCAGCTCCTCACGACCGTAGAAGACGCTGTGCCCGTGCTGCGGCTCTAGCGGACTGCCGGTCACATAGGGACTGCCACCCAGTTCGGGGACAGGGGCGCCAGCGACCTGCTCGGCTCCCTTGACGCGGATGGCCAGCTCGATCTCATCCTCTACCTGCTGTCCGGACAATGCACGGGCCTGCCACAGCAGCCGCAGCGAGAGCTTACCGCCGCGCTTGGGCACGTCACCCCGCAAATGCACCGCGAACGCCCCGCGCTCCGTGAGATAGGCGACCTCCGCGGCGCCCCAGTCAGGCTGGGTCGCCACGCGCACGTTACGCAGCGGCAACGCACCTGCGTTCTCTAGTTCGACTGAGAACTCGGTGAAGGTGCCCGCAACCAGAGCGTCGGGAGAGATGCGCACTCGCAAACCAACAGCGCTAACCAAGTCGGCCACGGCCGCGCGCAGCCATTCGCGCAGTCGCTCGCCAATGGCTCGCGCTTGGGATTCCGTAGGCAGGTGGCCAGTGGTCTGCTCCAGCACGGTCTGTACGCCGCGCTCGGCTTCCTGCAACACATTTAACAGTCCTGGTCCGGGCGGAATCTGGCCGACTCCAGCCAGCGGTAGCAGGGTCTGCGTGAGCGGCGTCAGCCAACGCACCGCCTGGCTGCCAACTTGTTCCTGATCCAACCAGCGCGCCGCCGTACCGGCTAAGGTCACAATTGACTCGAAGTGGCTAAGTGCGGGGGTGTCGTCCAGTCCGGCCACGAACTTGGGTGCTTTGCCGTCCAGATCAGCAAGCCATGCTGTCAGGCGGTCCGTTTCGTTGCTTTCAGTAGCCTGGGATAGGAAAGCCAGCGCATCGGTGCCGAACTCGCGGAACTGCGCGGCGGCACGTGCCTGCAACTGCAATGACGGCAGCGGGACGGGCAAGTTATCCAACACAGCGCGGTTGAGGTGCTGGATTACTGCGCCGCGCGCTTGCGCTGCTAACCAATTCTGGCAGGCGGGACTAGCCAGATAAGCCAGCAAGAACCCCGCGTCTAGCCTCTCCTGATCCACACGCAGCACGTAAAGTCCGTTTGCTGCCACCGAACCGACCGCGCCATTTCGCACCAAGGCGGACTTACCGATGGTGCCTGACTTGGACAGCAGTACGTCACCGGGCAACAGCGCCCACCGCTGCTCCTGGCTAGCCAACTCCGGCGTCAGCCAGCTGGAGACGCGGCCAACCTTGCCCTGGCCCAGATCCTTGATGCGTACATACCCCACAACCCGCTCGAAAGGCGGCTCATGAACTAAGTCCACGGACTTGATGGAGCGTCCGCCAAAGACCTCGGCCACCTCGGACAGCGACACTAGCGCACTCGAACTGCCCAATGTCTCTTTGAGGCTTCCCAGCAGCTCGTCCAGCCCACCCTTTTCGCGTCGCCGGGGTGACAAATCCCAATCGGCGGCGGCGAGCTCATCAACTCCTACCTCCCAAACGGAGCGCGACAACACGCCAGAACCCGGCGCACCTTCAGAGATGCCAGGTGGCAGTTCGCGCGGCTGACGCAGTTCGCCGCGGAACACTTCGCTGGCCAGCTGCTCGGCCAGTGGAGTGGGAATCACTTGTCCCAATGGACCGGACCGCTGTCCCGGCCCCTTGTGTCCAGACCCTGGCACAAACAAGGCGCTGGCATCGACCATCCGCACCCGGCTGGCGCCACCTTGTTTGCTCAGCACGAGCAGGCTGCTCTTGACGCTGGTGTACGGGGCGAGCACTCCTGCTGGCAGGCCGACCACAGCCTCTACGTGACCCCGCTCCAACAAGTGGCGTCGGAGGTTACGGTCTCCGCCGCCGCGGAACAAGAAGCCCTCGGGCACTGCAATGACGGCGCGGCCATGCGGCTTCAGCTGCGACAGCGCGTGCTGCACGAACAGCCCGGTACTGTCGCTGGTCGGGATTGGAAAGTGCTGATAGCGCCACGGCTCACGGCTGGTCTTGACGCCGATAGGTGGATTCGCCACCACCACATCAAAGCCCTGCCGACTGGGGCTGCTAAGCGACTCGCGCTCCAGGCTGTTGCCGAGTTCAAGATTCGGACTTTCAATGCCTGCGAGCAGCATGCGCGTCAGGCCAATCAGGAAGGCGCTGGCATTGATCTCGATCCCCGCCACATCTAGCAAAGCGCCCGGTCGGCGCTGCTCCGTGCGGCTGCGCTCGGCCTGCTGCCAGGCGGCCACCAGGAAATTGCCGGACCCAAAGCACGGGTCATACACACGGGCCCCCGGTTGCGGGTTCGCCAGCGCCGCAACCAGGCGAGCTATGTTGATCGGCGTGGAAAGCTCGCTGTCGCGGGCATCACCCGTTTTGGCCAATACCTGATCGAACACATCGAGTAAGGCGCGCCGCTCGCTCGGTGTCTCTAAAGGGACTTCGTCCACCCAGCGAACTAGGTCGAGTAGGTGAACAAAGTTCACTTTCGACACGCGACGTAACGGATCGGCCAAGGCGTGAAGGTAAGCCGCCATCGGATGACCTGTGTCACCACGCGAGCCTGTCACGTATTGCGCAAGCTCGCTCAGCCGTTCGGTGATGGACTCAGGTTGCTCAAGACAAGACCAATTGCGCCATTGCAGCGCCCGTGGAAGGAGAGGGTGGTGCGATCGATCCTCGAACGCGGCCATCGCTTCCTGTTCGGTATCTCGAATGTCGGCCCAGCGCAGCAGCAGCAATGCCGCGAAGACCTCACGGATGAACGACTTGGATTCGCCCATCTCGCCTCTGAGCGAATGCAAGGCCGCTACCCAATGTGCGGCAACATCACGTGGTGACTTACCTTCCACGATGCTCACAGCTCCCCGGCGAAGGCTTTCCGGAGGATGGCTTCACGCAATCCGTCCGTTCCCTGCCATCGAGCACTGCATTCGCCGCGAAGATTGACCGCTAGCTCGCCGAGGTCCGCATACCTCTCAGAAAGCTGTCGCTGATCATCGAGCGGTGGTAGAGGCAAACGAGAGCCCAACAGGTCTTGTTGATTGATGCTCGATTGACCGATCGCGTGCTTGGCTCGCTTCCGCAGATCGTGCAGAAACTGGGGCGCATTCATCAACCAAGCAAGAACATCCTGCCGTGCTTTTGCAGCATCAATCCGGAGCCGGATTAACATGGCCTCAAAAACAGCCGCTTCCGCCAGCCCTGCGATCACTGTCGATTTCCCAACAAGCTCTCGACTATTAACCCGACTGACGATCATGTCGCCATTGAGAATCGAATAGTCACTCGCCTCTTTCTCGGTGACATTTAGGCGATCTAACCGAGTCGCATCGAAATCGGCGCCATTAATGTTGAACATACGAAGCAAGATCGAGCCAGAACCATGATGTTCTCGTGGCTTGTAGAGTCCGTTTTTTGCCGATGTCACGAGAGTTCCGAGTTCTACCAGCGAATAGCGGTCGCTGCACTCTCGCCACAGGTCGAAGCGAAATGCCCGAGACAGATAACTGGAATCCTGTTGCACTTTGCTCGTGAGACTTCCAATCTCTTCAACCCGTTCCATGCATTCCTTTATGCGAGCGACGATACGGCGCTGCTCACTTAGAGGGAGTAATGGCGTCGGAAGATTTGAAAGATCTTCTTTCGAGATCTGCTTGAAAGTTGCGCCGCGGCCCAAGCTAAGAAGATGTGAACGACAAGCATCCAGCCAGTACCAGATGAACTCGGGATCGGTATCATCAAATACGCGAACAGCGGCCACGCCTCGTCCATAGCAGTACGACCGGTCCGCCCAATTGAGATCACCAATGGTGGCTCGAACGCAAACAATGATGTCCCCAGCCTTCCCGACCTTCGTCGGAACCGTGGTCCACTTCTTTGGAGAAGGGGTCTCCCATCCAAAATCTGCAGCACCTGCAATTAGCTCGAGACCGCGTCCTTCAAGGTTATAGGTTTTTCCTTCGGGCGCTTGCCCCATGACGACTTCACAGAAATCGATCAGAGGGCGAGTCTCTACGGATGAATCAAGATCCGGAATCACTGATTGCCACCTTCCAGAATCACTTCGAGCTCTTCCAGTAACTCAGCAATTCGAGCCTCTTTGGCCTTAATCGACTGGACCAGTTCGAGTGCAGGTCGATGCTCGTAATCATCGGCCTTCTTCGGATTCTTAGCCGAAAGGTCAAAGCCCTTGGCCACAACGTCAGCCAGCGGCACAATCCAAGAGTTTTCACCCTCCACGCGATCCTTCCACTTAGCCAGGAAGTCGGGAATCTGGTCGCCCGAAATCGGCTTGCGGGTCTGCTTTAATTCGAACCCATCGTTAGTCAAGTCGTAATACCAAATAGACTCCGTCCCCGAGCCGTCTTGCGCGCGATCGAAGAAGATCACATTCGTCTTGACGCCGGTGTAAGGCAGGAAACAGCCTGCTGGCAGCGAAAGAATGGTGTGCACCTTGAACTGTTCTAGAAGCTCCTTGCGCACCTTTTGATCGGGGCCGCCACGGAACAGCACGCCTTCGGGAATCACCACCGCCGCGCGACCGCCCTTCGCCAAGTTGGCCATGATGTGCTGCAGGAACAAACACTCCGTGGCGCCGGAACGGACACGGAAGTTGGTTTGCAGCTCCTGTGCCATCTTCCCGCCGTAGGGCGGGTTGGCAAGGACGACCTGGTATTTGTCTTTCTCAGCAACGTTCTGGCTGTGCACTTCCAGTGTGTTGGCCAGCTCCAGGCTGGCACCCTCGATGCCGTGCAGGATCATGTTCATCGATCCCAGCAAGTAGGTCAGCGGCTTGAGCTCCAGGCCGTAGAAGGTCTCATGCTGCAGCTCGTCGAGTTGCTTGCCGCTGAGGGTACTGTTGTGGCGCAAGTGGTCCGCAGCTTCGCCCAGGAAGCCAGCCGTGCCAAAGCAGGGGTCGTAGACATGCTCGCCGGGCTGCGGCTGCACCACCTGCACCATGGCGCGAATGATGTGGCGCTGGGTGTAGAACTCACCGGCGTAGCCGGCCGAGTCGGCCGCAACGCGCTTGAGCAAGTCCTCGTAGATTTCCGACAGCACAATGACGTCGGTCTCGCTGGAGAAGTGCAGCTTATCCACCTGCTGCACTACCTTGGCAAAGTTCACGCCCCGGCGACTGTAGTTGCGCACGTTGTCGAAGATGCGGCGGAAGCGCTGCGCCAGCCCGTCGTCGCCCAGGCCTTTGGCGGGGTCCGGGCTGGTGAGCTTGATCCACAGCTTCCCGTCGACGAACTCGAGCATCTCGTCGGGGTGGTCGGTGTCTTTGGCCCAATGGCTCCAGGCGTAATCACCCGTTAGGCGACGCTCGTAAGGTGTGTCGTCGAAGGCGGCCTCTTGCTCCTTGCGTGTCTCGGTTTCGTCAAAGGCCTTCAGAAAGAAGAGCCAGGCGAGTTGCTCCACGTAGTTGCGGGCGTCCACGCCCTCCGAATTGAGCTGATCGCAGGCGTTCTTAACGATTTGCTGCACCTCGGTGCGGCGGTGCTCGGCGCTGTTCTTGTTCACGTTCTGTCCTTCTTTTTGCTATTGAGCCCAAGCGCGTTAAGCGGCCATGGGCACGTAAAGGTGCTGCTTCACCAGTTCGAGATCAGTTTTCAGCAGAACCGGACTGCCGTAGCGGCTGGTAAGCGTGGTGAAGCTGCCGAATTGCTCGGAAAACTGCGGAGCGCTGTAAGTGCGAGCCTGCTCCAGATCGTCGATGCCGAACAACCTGTAGTGGTCGAGCGCGGTCTGCCACAAACGCGTCTTAAAGCGCTCGCTTTCAGGTAGCGCGGCTTCGCCCAAATGGGCCAGCAACCAGATCTGATCTTCATCCCATAGGCGGTTGGCGCGATCTGCCCGGTTGGGCACCCGCGGCAGCTGGAATCCGATCTTGGCGAGGATGTCTACATCGTCGGCATCCGGAAGATCCAGGTAGTGCCGGAACGCGGAGGGATAGATATCGCGGTCGCGCAGCGCTTCGCGAAGTTCCTGACGACTACCTTTGTCAATCCAGATGCGCAGCAGCTCATCCATGCCCTTGTGACTGACGTCCAGGATGAATTCGCGCGACTGTTCGGCGTACTCCTCGAACGGAATCTTGCTGCCATCGGCTAGGCAAACGTAACGGTTCTCGGTGGAGATAATGACGGACACGCCCTCGCCGATTGGCTTGACCAGAGTGTCTTCGCCGCTTTTCTTCTTGGCCTTGCTGCTGGAAGCGGCCCTTTGGCGGTTTGCAGGATGGCCATCGAACTCGGCGTCTTCAAGCGCGCTGGCGCCCGAATAATCGAAAATGGTGAAGTAGCGCTTGTTGATGTCTTCACACAGTCGGGTGCCACGCCCCTTCATCTGTTTGTAGAGGATGGCACTGCGCAGCGGGCGCATGAACACCACGTTCTTGACGTCTGGAGCGTCAAACCCCGTGGTCAGCAAGTCGACGGTGACGGCAACACGCGGATTACTTGGGCCGACGACCGCAAAATTTCGTTCCAGTTGGTGGCTGTTGCGCTCGGCACGTGTGATGCGGGCAGCGTAGTCGCCATTGCCAGAGAGGCGACGGAGTTCCTGCGCCATGAATGCCGCGTGGGTGTCATCCACGCAGAAGACAATCGTCTTCTCGTCGCGTAGCTCGTACTTGCCCAGCACCTCCCAGAGATCCTCGGCGATGGCGCGCGTACGGTCCGGCATGCGGATGTCGCGCTCAAAGTTGGCGGTGGTATACCGCTTGCCGTCTGGGCCGGTATAGCCCTCCTCGTCGACGTTCGTGATGCGCTCTTCCAACAAGTAGGGCACCAAGTAGCCATCCTCGATGGCCTGCTTGAGGGTGTAGGTGAAGACCGGATCGCCAAAATAGTGCTGGGTGTCGCGGCGCTTCTCCTCGGTGGTCAGCGCGCGCTCGCCCTCCTCTAGCTCGCGCGGCGTAGCGGTCAGGCCGAGCTGTAGGGCGCCTCCAAAATGCTCGAGCACGCCGAACCAGTCACCAAAGCCGGAGCGGTGGCACTCGTCAACAACAACAAGATCGAAGAAATCAGGGTCGTAGTGTTCGTAGACCTTCTTGCCGTCCAACTCCTCGTCGAGGCTTTGGTAGTTGGCAAAGAACACCTTCCCCACCAGATGCTGGCCTTGGGCGACGGTGTCCTTGTCGATCTGCACGCGCTCGGCAGAGGAAAAGGCACTGAAGGCGCGGTAGGCCTGATCCTTGAGGCTGTTCCGGTCGGTCAGGAACAGGACGTGCTCGCGCGTAAGGGCCTTGCCATTCAACAGCTTCCATATCAGCTGGAAGATGGTGAAGGTCTTGCCAGTGCCCGTGGCCATGAGCAGCAACACGCGATCGTCGCCTCGAGCGAAGTGCCACAAGGCTTTGTTGATAGCTACATCCTGGTAGGGACGCACGGCTTTGCGCGACACCTGATCAACGTGGTAGCCGGTGGAAAACGCCCCTTCCCAACGCGACCAATCGACTGCAGCGCCCATGCGGGCGACAAGCTCTTCTGGAGAGGGCGGCGCGCTCCGCGACTCGAACTCGCCTGTATCGTTGTCGGTCAGGATCCAATCACTGCCGTTTGAGGCAATAGAGAACCGCAGGGAGAGGCGACGGGCATAGCGAGACGCCTGCTGCATGCCGTCAGCCGCACTTTCGACCTCCGACTTCGCCTCGACAATGGCCAGAGGCACGCCCTTGAAGCGCAACAGGTAGTCGGCGATGATCGACTGCGTCTCGTCGTACATCGTCTCGCCGGTAAGATTGACCCGTCCCGGACCAATACGCAGCTGCTCCTGCCACGCCCAGCCGTGCGCCGTCAACTGGGGCTCGATCAGCTCTTTGCATGTCAATCGTTCATTACGCGCCATTCGGTATGCCTTTCCAATCTCTCTTACGCGTGCGCCGCAAGAAAAGCTGCGCCAACCCCGTATAGGCAGGAGGCGTGCCAACTAGTCCAGCCCGAGTGAAATTGCCCTTATCGCGCCGAGAACATGACCCTCGACTTTTGGAGTCAGATGGCTCGCAGACGCGCAGCCAAGCGTTGCCAAGCCAAGCAATCAGAGCAGCAGCCATGGACGACGTTTTCTCATGATCTCACAAACTATATCTCACCTAGTGACTCAGCTGTACGAACCGCTGCGAGCCGCAGCCCTGGGTGGTGGCGTAAAGCAGCGAGGATTCCGCCCCCCTATGGCGTTCCTGGCCACTTCCCAGACGTACTTCGCAGCTCCCAACTCGGGCGACTTCCGTTCGGCGGCGAAGATCACGCAGGTGCCCCCCTCTCTGCCCTTCATTGGGCCAGCTGCATCTCCGGGGATAGGCACGGAATCCGCATCGATCCCCGCAAACTGGACCGACCTGCCGAAGCAGCAGTCCGGCAGCGCCGGAAAGGCCGCCCGTGCGAGGGAAACGTTCTTGCCCCGCATCATGTCTACAGGCTGCTCAATCGCCTCTTGGTGATAGCGACGGGCCTCGTCGCAAGTCTAGGGGCCGAATGTTGATGATGCCTCGCGTGCGCATGCGCGTGCGAGCGCGCGCGCGTTCCCATTAGTGACGGCCCAGGAAGCTGAGAGCGAGGCTGTCGTTCGGATTCTTTTTTGTAAAGCAAACCCTTTACTCCAGGCAAACCCGGCCGGAACCCAGGCGGTTAGGCTCAGGATGCTGTTCGGTTCTGCTGAATGAGACGTGCCCTGGCGAAGACATCATCCAAACCCACCCCGAAGACGCTCGCGAACGTTTGAAGGGTTTTGATGCTTGGATTGGCTCGAGCGCCTCGCTCCACCGCAGACCGGCAGCTTCGGTCGACCAGCGCGAGGTCCGCAGCCTCCTCTTGGTTGAGACTGGATTCCGCACGTTGAGGCGGGTGCTAGCAATCGAATTCTTTCTTATGGAGCAAAGCTCCTACACTAGGCAAACCCGGCCGGAACCCAGGCGGTTAGGCTCAGGATGCTGTTCGGTTCTGCTGAATAAGACGTGCCCTGGCGAAGACATCGTCCAAACCCACCCCGAAGACGCTCGCGAACTTCTGAAGGGTTTTGATGCTTGGATTGGCTCGAGCGCCCCGTTCCACCGCAGACCAATAGCTCCGGTCGACTAACGCGAGGTCCGCAGCCTCCTCTTGGTTGAGGCCGGCCTCCGCACGTAGTTGGCGGATCACTTCTCCGACGAATGGCGTTAGGTCTTGATGCACCGTGAGACGATGCAGTCATGTAGTCTATAAGACCACGGGATATAATTCCCGTACTAAGGCGTATTGAAGATGAGCTGCCAAGATCACTATGGGTTGCTCGGCCTCGGCCGGACAGCGTCACTAGGCGCCATCCGCAGCGCATACAGATCGCTATCACAAAGGTGGCATCCCGACAGGCACCCCCAAGACGATTACACCTCGCTTGAAATGATGAAGAGGCTCAACAACGCCTATAGAGTTCTTTCAGACTCAGAGCTCCGGGCTGCATATGACGAAGAGCTCGAGCGACGGATCTGCGGCAGCGCCCCATCAGATAAGCCCAGTCAGACAGCTAAGGAGAGGTGCCGGAGCCCAAACGCCCTGCTAAATATAGCCGGCGCGCTTCTATTCGCCCTCTGTGTGATCGGCGCGGTAAAGGCAGCTTGGGAGACATCTGCCGGCACAACTGCAGGAGTCCTGATAGCTCTAGGACTAGCGTCCCTCATCTGCTGGCACCTCCGAAATCGCATAAGCGTCGAATGCTCCCATTCAGGTGAGGACCTTTCAAACCATTCCCTAACCCGCGTCCCCCGACCCTGGGTTAGGCTTCTAGCGCGCATGCTAGACCTCCAGCTAGCGCTGGCCTCTACGCTCGTTCTCATGACTGCATTCGGACCGATCACGGCGAGGGGCTATCAGACTGTGGCCGCGTCATCAGTACTCGCATGTGCACTGTGGCTGGGAGTCGAGGTTGTACTGCTTTCCAGATACGGTACAACGCCGGGAAAATGGCTGCTGGGCATAAGGGTTTTCCACCATAGTCGCCGCGCACCGGGCACTTCCGCATGGCTAGCCCGGTCCGCTCGAGTCTGGATGTACGGCATAGCTATGGGCCTGCCGTTTATCTGGGTGATAGCCTGTGCTACTGCGTACATCTCCCTTACTAAAAGCGGAAAGACGCTGTGGGACCAAAGGGGAGGATTTGAAGTCGAGCATGCGAAGTTCCATGTCATGAGGACTCTCGGCTGCGTAGTGACGTTGTTGTTTTTCATCGCTATCAATAGCTTCTTCTTGCAAGTGAGGGCCCAAGAAGTTCCGCTTCAACGACCTAGTCAGCCAGCGATCATCGACCCCTACTTGCAACCGTGACTCCAGCCGCCACCCAGTTATGAAAGCCCCCGAATTGAAGGATGCACAGCGGGGTCAAGGTCAAGGTCAAGGTCAAGGTCAAGGTCAAGGTCAAGGCAAAAATACGCAGCTAGTGTTAACGAGCCTCGGCCAAAGCCTTAGCAATAGCTTCCCACGGGCATTTGAAAGGAAAGCTACGTTACACATGGGCATGGCAGACCTGGCGCGCCGGCCGATGCACAGGGCGCATTTCTGTCACAGCACTAGATTTTGATTCCGGAGTTTCGAGCCAGATCGCTTATTAAAGGCAAGCGATGGTATGAAAATTATGGGACAGTTCAACCTCCACGGCTGGCCCGCATCCTGCATTTTTAACGACGTACGCGACTGCACGGGCGTGATTGATTGGCACCTCTACCCTCGCCATGCCAATGCGCCTGGACCACCATTCCTGGAGTAGCGCGACGAGACTGACCGAGATCGCCTTCGAAGGAGAATGGAGGCATGCGTGATAGTGCAATGTGCCGTCGCGGTGCGCTTCCTGCACGCGTACCCACACGACCCCCTTGTGCCAGCTCTTCCGGATCCACCTCTTTCCGTACAATTGCTCATTCGCGAACCGAATCAGGCGGCGAAAATCCTTATCAGCCCTTTCCGGCGAAAGCTCGAGCCATGGACGGCCGGCTCTAGTGCCAAAAGTCAGCGTCATGACTACGTCCCATCGATGGGGAGTTAAGAACTCCTCCCACGACCTCCTTAGCTTTAGTAAGTCTAGGGGCAGAGAGCCCCTACTCACCGGCATTTCCGCCACCCAAAGACCGCACTAAGGCGCGAATGTCGTCGACCGACCATGCGGTGATCCTGCACCCGAGAGTTCGGACAGGCTTCGGATATCTCCCAGACTTCACGCCAGCCCACCACGTGGACTTTGAAACTGGAATGATCGGTGGAATGCCCCTCGCCTTATCACCGATGATCTGAGGTAGACGGAGATAGCCTATTGCCGATACTACTTGCATATGAGCCTCGCTGGCCTTCATTGGACAAAGCGAGCGTGACTCAGCCGTCCTCACCGTGTCGATGAAACAAAAGGCCCGATTTGATTCGGCGCTCGTGCGCAGCTATTGCCTTTCTAAGGGAATCGGCCGTCCACACCGCTCCTTCTGAAGGAGCTGCAATGCCATGCATCGGAGCCTCTTCAGCCAATCGTTCCATCGGGGTAATAAGCTCCGCCAAGAAGCTGATGTGCATATCTCGTTCGGCATGCTCCATCAGAGAACGCCCCCTTCCGCGCTTTAGATGAAATGCCTGATCTAGGCTGGCACCAGACTCAATTGTGGGAAGAAGAGCGGAACGGACATCTAAGAGCAACCAGGCTGGCAGACCTGGCAGAGGGGCCACACCCCCAACGCAGGCGTTTGCCTCCAGAAAGCTGAGAAGCATAGTGACTGACAACACTGCATCCTGATAACTCCCGGCTGCTGCACCACGCCGTGCTAGGTCCCACATGTTGCGAAACTCATCTAGCGTGCAATGCGCGTCAGTCACGAGCTGCATCCCGAGGAAACAGAATCTCTTATCAAGCTGGGCAAATCCAGTCCGTACGAACCGAGCCCATAGAAGCTGCTCTCCCATGCTTGCCTCATCTTGCAACGGCCTTTCACCTGGTGGCAGCGCTGAACGGCTGGCGAGCTCTCATCGACGTCAAGTTCAGCAATGTAATTCTTCGTGCTCACAACCACCTCTACTTAAGCCACTTGGCGACACGCCTATAGGATGTTGGGCGACTCATTTTCACTTGGCGCGAAATTCCATAGTCTTGGATGCCTCTTCACGCAGTCCATCTAGATAGTCAGACCATGACTGCATCATCTTCCTGCGCTCTGGCAGGTGTGTCGCACGGTTGTACGCTCGACCCAATGGATCCCGCACGGCGTGCGCGAGCTGATGCTCGATGTAGTCGGGACGGTAGCCCAGCACCTCATCCAGCACCGTCCGCGCCATGGCCCGAAAGCCGTGCCCGACCATTGTTGAGCCGTCGAAACCCAAGTTCCTGAGCGCCGCATTGAGCGTGTTTTCGCTCATCGGCTTCAGCGCGCTGCGCACGCCTGGGAAGACGAACTCGCTACGCTTTGTATAGGGGTGCAGCTCCCGAAGGATATCGGCCGCCTGAGCAGACAAAGGGACGATGTGCGGGGTGCTGGTCTTGCTGGTCACGTGCCGCCATTCGCCAGCATCTAGATTGATGTCCGCCCACTTGGCGTGCCGCAGCTCGCCGGGGCGGACAAACAGCATGGGTGCGAGCTTCAGAGCCGCCTGCGTCACCAGCGAACCCCGATAGCCCCAAAGCGCGCGAAGCAGCGGCCCGATCTGCGAAGGGTCAGTCATGCTGGCGAAATGCTTGGTCTGCGGCTGCTCCAGGGCGCCTGCGAGGTCTTGTGCTGGGTTCCGCTCGGCGCGGCCTGTAGCCATGGCATAGCGGAAGACTCGACCAGCGTGCGATCGGGCTCGATGAGCCGTCTCTACAACGCCGCGCTGCTCCAGTTTGCGGAGGGCGCCCAGCAGGATCGGAGCGGTTATCTCAGTGACCGGCATATCAGCCAGTGGCGCCAGATCCTTCTGGATCAAGCGGCGCTCGCGCACGACAGAGCCGGGGGTAAGACCTTCCTTCGTCCGCTTCGCCAGCAGTTCCAGGGCAATGGCTGAGAAGGTGTTAGCGGCCCTTTCGCCATGCGCCGCGCGCTCCGCCTTCGCAACCTGAGAGGGATTGGCACCGCCACGAAGCATTGCTCGCAACCTGTCGCACTCAGCCCGGGCAGCCTGCAACGAAGTGGCCGGGTACTCATCGATGGTGATGATGCTCGCCTTCCTTAGGTAGCGATAGCGATACCGCCAGACCTTGCTACCAGTTGGACGCACCTCAATGCACAGGCCGTTTGCGTCGGCCACGCGATAGACCGCGACCTTCGGCTTCAGCGAGCGCAACTTGGTGTCGGTCAGCATGTGAGTCGCCCATTTGTGAGTCGGCTAGGCGAACGCCAGTCCTTGACTCACAGCCTGACTCACTTCCTTTAAGGATGCAAGGGGATGCCCTTGGACGCCGATGGACACTTGATCCGGCTATTTTTGGCTATCGGCCAGACTACTGGACTTGGCTGGATGCCTGTGAACATCAATTTGGTGGGCCCACCAGGATTCGAACCTGGAACCAAGGGATTATGAGTCCCCTGCTCTAACCGTTGAGCTATAGGCCCTGCACAGCGTCACAGTGTAGTGGAGCACGGGCGGAGTCGGCTACTCAGTCCGCAGTAGCGAGCACCTGAGCAACATGCTGCAACCGCTTCTCGGCTATCCCAGCGAGCCGCTCCATCTCCTGCAGATGCGCTTGGAACAGCGCCACTGCCCTCATGGCCCCCTCCAGTCCCTTCTGATTGCCGCTACCGAAGCCTTCGATCAATCCTGCGCCAGACTGCGTCAGCAGCGCGAACGTCGCGCGCCTGGCAAACCCCAGCCGATCCTCCCGTTCGTCCTGCATCACTTCATTCCAATCCAGTAGGGGCGGGAAGTCACACGTATCTGCACGGACCCGGTCGCCAGCGCTCCTGCCGGCTGTGGCTTTCTGTCTCATCTTGGATCTCCTACGATTCGTCGAACCTCCTACGCCTCCTGTTGAGAGAGGCGGCCGGGTGCTTCAACACGGTCGTAGGGCCGCCCGCAGCTTTTCCCCTTGCGGGGTCTTGTATGACTGCGCGCCACCCGGCCAGAAACCTTTCGGCTCGCTTGGGTGGCGAATGATGCGGCTTGACCCTCGATTGCCTGCTGTTAGGCAGACAGCCCTCCTACGACGGTGTGTTGAGCACCTGCGGGGACTGTGTGGAAGAGAAGGTAGTGGCTTCAATTGTTGATTGCGACAGGGCTTGCGGGAGCCATGGCTGCTCAAACAGCTCGACGTACTGGGGCACTTGAGGATCGACCTGGCCAACTCCTTCCCGTCGCTCGGAGTCGCGCGTTATTGCTCAACAATGCTCAAGCCGGTTGCGTCAAAAGGCGCGAATTTTGGCGATTGGAGACGACGAAGAATTGGCCAAAACGTCATCGTGGGAGAGCAGCCGAGCATGGGCTCGGCTCTACAGAAGGCACCCTCGCCATCCGGCGCCCAGCCCAAAGAAAAACCCCGCCGAAGCGGGGTTTTTCCAGACAGAAGCAGTTGCCGAGCATGGCTCGGCACTACCTGGAAATCAATCGATATCCAGGAAGCTGCGCAGCTGCTCGGACCGGCTCGGGTGACGCAGCTTGCGCAGCGCCTTGGCTTCGATCTGGCGGATACGCTCGCGGGTCACGTCGAACTGCTTGCCGACTTCCTCAAGGGTGTGGTCGGTGTTCATGTCGATGCCGAAGCGCATGCGCAGCACCTTGGCTTCCCTCGGGGTGAGGCCGGCCAGCACGTCGCGCACGGTTTCAGACAGATTGATGTTGGTGGTGTTCTCGATCGGGGACTCCACGTTGGTGTCCTCGATGAAGTCGCCCAGATGGGAATCCTCGTCGTCGCCGATCGGGGTTTCCATCGAGATCGGCTCCTTGGCGATCTTCATCACCTTGCGGATCTTGTCTTCCGGCATGTCCATTTCCTTGGCCAGCTCCTCCGGCGTAGCCTCGCGGCCGTACTGCTGGAGCATCTGGCGGGAAATGCGGTTCAACTTGTTGATCGTTTCGATCATGTGCACCGGAATACGGATGGTGCGCGCCTGGTCGGCGATCGAACGGGTAATGGCCTGGCGGATCCACCAGGTCGCATACGTGGAGAACTTGTAGCCGCGACGGTACTCGAACTTGTCCACGGCCTTCATCAGGCCGATGTTGCCTTCCTGGATCAGGTCGAGGAACTGCAGGCCGCGGTTGGTGTACTTCTTGGCGATGGAGATCACCAGGCGCAGGTTGGCCTCGACCATTTCCTTCTTGGCCTTGCGCGCCTTGGCTTCGCCGTAGGCCATGGCACGGCTGAGTTCCTTCAGCTCGTCCAGGTCCAGCAGGGTGACCTTCTCGATGTCGATGGTGGCCTGCTGCTCGGACACGATCTGGTCCTTTACTTCACGCAGTGCCGAAGACCACTTCTGCTTGCGCTTCAGTGCGTCTTCCACCCATTCCAGGTTGGTCTGGTTGCCTTCCCAGGAACGGATGAAGTCCTTGCGCGGCATGCGGGCAGTGACGGTGGCCAGGTTCAGCACGCGGCGCTCGTGGGCCTTGACGCTGCCCATGGTGTCGCGCAGCTGCTTGGTCAGCACGTCGGTCAGCGGCAGCGGCAGCTTCAGGGTGACGAACACCGCCGACATCTCCTCGCGGAGCTTCAGCAGGTTCTTCTTGTCGCCCTTGGCAGCCGCCTTCTTGAAGGCGTTGAGGGCATCAGCCAGCGCCTGCATGCGCGCGGCGACTTCCTCCGGATCCGGACCGGTCGGTGCGGCTTCTTCATCGCCGCCGTCGACATCGTCCTCTTCCTCGTCATCAGCGTCATCGCTGTCATCCGAGTCGTCGGCCACGGCAGCAGCCGGGGCCGGCACTTCGTCGGACAGGTCATTGAAGCCGACGATCACTTCGGCAAGGCGCTTGCGGCCTTCCTTGTGCGCTTCGTAATCGGTCAGCAGCGATTCGACCGACACCGGGAACTGGCCGAGTGCGGCCTGGACCTGGGACAGGCCTTCTTCGATGCGCTTTGCAATGGCGATTTCGCCTTCGCGGGTCAGCAGCTCGACGGTACCCATTTCGCGCATGTACATGCGCACCGGGTCGGTGGTACGGCCACCTTCGGTGTCGAGCGCGCTCAGCGCGGCGGCAGCTTCTTCGGCTGCGGTGTCGTCGACCTCACGGTTGCCCGTGTTGCCGTCGTTGAGAAGCAGGGTTTCCACATCCGGAGCAACTTCATGGACATCAATGCCCATGCCGTTGATCATGCCGATGATGTCTTCGATCTGTTCCGGGTCGACCATGTCGTCCGGCAGATGGTCATTGACTTCGGCATAGGTCAGGTAGCCCTGTTCCAGGCCCTTGCTGATCAGTTGCTTGATTTCGGATTGGGCAGGACGTTCGTTGGCCATGTAGTGCTCGCGCCACCGGCTAGGGGGAAATAGGGAACGTAGCATTATACCAGCCCGGGGCCCGGCCTGCCGGGCGGTGGTCCCGGTGGCCTAGGGCCTGAGGAGGAAGGTCACAGGACCGTCATTGACCAGGCTGACGACCATATGGGCGCCAAACCGGCCCGTTTCCACCCCTGGCGCATGATTTTCGCGACAGATCCCGACAAATCGATTGAACCCGCGTTCAGCCTCCTCCGGCGGTGCCGCGCTGGTGAAGCTGGGCCGCATGCCGGAACGGGTGTCCGCGGCCAGGGTGAACTGGCTGACCAGCAGCAGGCCGCCGCCGGTATCACGCAGCGAGCGGTTCATTTTGCCGGCCTCATCTGCAAACACACGGTAGCCGAGCACGCGTTCGGCCATCCGCTGCAGCTGGGCCTCGGTATCGCCCGGCTCCATGCCGACCAGGGCCAGCAGGCCGGGGCCGATCTGCCCTACCGCCTCACCTTCCACATGCACGGCGGCCTGGCTGACACGTTGAATCAGGACGAGCATCGGCGGGCTTCCAGGCAAGGGCCGGCCACGATAGCAGCGCCCTTGGCTAAACTGGGGGAGATGAATCCACACCGCAAAGCCCGGCTGGTCTACCGCGCCACCACCCTGTTCGCCCGCCTGCCCTGGCCACTGCTGCGCGGGTTCGCGCACGCCCTGGCCTGGACGTGGGTGCGCCTCGATGCCCGCGAGAGCCGCGTCACCCGCCGCAACCTGGAGCTGGCCTACCCCGAACTGGATGGCGCAGCGCGGGAACGCCTGCAGCGTGAGCTGCTGCGCTCCACTGCCCTGCAGGCCATCGAGACCCTGCGCCTGTGGAGCCGGAAGCCCGAAGACAACCTGCGCCTGCACCTGAAGGAGCGCCACGGCCAGGCGCTGTACGACGCGGCCTTGGCCAGCGGCAAGGGCGTGATCGTGGCAGCCCCGCACTACGGCAACTGGGAGCTGCTGAACCAGTGGCTGGCTTCGCGCGGGCAGATCGCCATCGTCTACAAGCCGCCGGAGGACGAGGCCAGCGATGCCTTCCTGCAGATCGTGCGCGGCGGCCACAACGTGCAGCAGGTGCGCGCCGAGGGCCCGGCCGTGCGCCAGCTGTTCAAGGTACTCAAGGACGGCGGTGCCACCGGCATCCTGCCAGACCAGCAGCCCAAGGCCGGCGACGGGGTGTTCGTGCCGTTCTTCGGCGTGCAGGCACTGACCATGACCCTGGTCAACCGCCTGGCCGAGCGCACCGGCGCGACGGTGCTGTATGGCTGGTGCGAGCGCATCGGCCCGGACATGGAATTCGCCCTGCACATCGAGCCGACCGACCCGGCCGTGGCCGACCCGGACCCGCAGGTCGCCGCCACCGCGCTCAACGCGGGTATCGAACGCATCGCCCGCCGCGACCCGGCGCAGTACCAGTGGACCTACAAGCGCTATACGCTGCGGCCACCGGGCAGCGGCGAGGAAGACCCGTACGCGACCGACGAGCATCCGCACTGAAAGCCGCTCCACCCGGCCTGCGACACACCGCCGCAGCACGTTGAATACGACGCTGGCGCCCCCATAGAGACACCGATGTCCGCCTCCCCCGGTCCTGCCATGTCTGCTTC
The DNA here is from genome assembly GCF_057799055.1 of Stenotrophomonas sp. 14P6.2.3. Lineage (NCBI taxonomy): Bacteria > Pseudomonadati > Pseudomonadota > Gammaproteobacteria > Lysobacterales > Lysobacteraceae > Stenotrophomonas > Stenotrophomonas sp. 14P6.2.3. The sequence continues at coordinate 97,708 of NZ_JBYOLA010000007.1, read as the reverse complement.
CTCCCTGTTCGGTGATCCGGCCGCGATCCGCTGCGAGCGCGCGGTCGCCGAACTGCGTGCCGGTCGTCCGGTCCTGCTCCACGATGGCCAGGGCCAGCGCCTGGCGGTGATCGCGCTGGACAGCGCCACTGCCAGCAGCTTTGCCGCCTTCGCCAGCGCCGCGCGCGAGTGCCATTACCTGTACCTGACCGCCACCCGCGCCCGCGTGCTCGGCGTGGAGGCACCCGAGGGCGCGCGCCTGCCATTGGCTGGCGTTGCGTTCGATGCCCTGCCCTCGCTGGGTTACCTGCGCGAACCAGGGCCGATGCCCGCGGCCTGGAGCGCAGGCGATGCGTTCGATGCCGGCGCAGTGGAACTGGCCCGACTGGGCCTGCTGCTGCCGGCGATGGTGGCCGTGCGCCTTGAGGCGGCCGACAACACCTTCGATGGCGCTGCCGACGTCGGCCTGTGCGATCTGGCCGAAGGCGCTGCGCATGCCGCACATGATTACGAACTGGTGGCGCGTTCTCCGGTGCCGCTGCGTGATGTCGGCATGACCACGTTCGCAGTGTTCCGCGGCGGCGTCGCCCAGCGCGACCAGGTGGCGATCATCGTCGGCGAACCGGACCTTTCCGCCGTGGTGCCGGTGCGTGTGCATTCGTCCTGCCTCACCGGCGACCTGTTCGGTTCGCTCAAGTGCGACTGCGGCGACCAGCTGCGGCGCGGCCTGCGCAAGTTGAAGGAGCTGGGCGGCGGCGTGCTGTTGTACCTGGACCAGGAAGGCCGCGGTACCGGCATCGCCGCGAAGATGCGCGCCTACGGCTACCAGCATGACGGGCTGGATACCATCGACGCCGATGCGCAGCTGGGCTTCGGCGCCGACGAGCGTCGCTATGGCAGCGCGGTGGCGATGCTGCGCGGCCTGGGTGTGTCCCGTGTCGCCCTGCTCAGCAACAACCCGACCAAGGCACAACGCCTGCGCAATGCCGGCATCGAAGTGCTGGACTGCATTCCGGTCACCGGCGAGATCACCGCCGAGAACGAGCATTACCTGCGCACCAAGGCCGACCGCGCCGGCCACCTGCTGGATGTCGACGCGCTGATCCAGGCCGCCCAGTAACGCGGGCGACCTGCTAACGTCTGCGCGGTGCGGCCATCACCGCGCCTGCCCGCCCTGCTGCCCGACGGACGCCCGCGTGACCGAACTTCCTTTGCCTGTTGCTGCCGCCGAAATGCCCCTCGACCACTGGCAACCCCTGCCGCGGCGCGCTGCCCGTTTGGCGGCGCTGGAGGGCGCCTTCGGCGGACTCTTCATTCCCGGCGCACCGCTGGCGGCCGTCTGGTGGTTCTTCGATCTTCCCGGTGGCCTGTGGGCTGCGTCGCTGGGCCTGCTGGTCGGCCTCGCCTTCGGTGGCTGGATCGGCCATCGCCGCCTGACCCGCACCCGCTGGCGGTTGGATGCACAGGGCCTGGGCCTGCGCCGCGACCTGATGTGGCAGCTGGAGACCCGCATTCCCATTTCGCGCGTGCAGCACCTGGACCTGCGTCGGGGACCGCTGGAGCGGCGTGCTGGCCTGGCCACGCTGATCGTGCACACCGCCGGCACCCGCCTGAGTGCGGTCACCGTCAACGGCCTGGACGAAGCCGATGCCGAGCGCCTGCGTGACACCCTGGCCCATCAGCTCGACCAGGACGCCGACGCCCTGTGAGCCTGCCACCGCCCCTGCCGCCGTCGCTGCCCAAGGGTGGCGAAGAGCATCGCCTGCACCCGTGGTCGTGGCTGTTCGTGCTGCTGATGCAGCTGCGCCACTATCTCCTGCCGCTGGTCGCGTTGCTGGTGTTCGGCCAACGCAGCGACCGCGATCCGATGTGGGCACAGTTGATCCCGCTGACTGCCATCGCCGCGCTGGTGCTGGTCTCGGTACTGCAGTACCTCAGTTACCGCTACCGCATCGGCAACGATGCGATCACCGTGCGCAGCGGCCTGCTGGCGCGCAACCGGCGCGAGATTCCCTTTGCCCGCATCCACAACGTGGAAGTGCGGCAGAACCCGTTGCATCGGCTGTTCGGGGTTGCCGAACTGCGCCTGGAATCGGCCGGTGGTGTGCGTCCGGAAGCGGAGATGCGGGTGCTGCGGCTGGATCAGGCGCTGGCCCTGGAACAGCTGGTGCGCCAGCGTGGACAGGCGCCCGAGCCAACGCCGGGCGACGCGCCGGCTGCCAGTGTCGTGCCCTCCGACGACGAACAGGTACTGCTGCGCCTGTCGAGCTGGGATGTGCTGCGCATGGGCCTGCTGTCCAACCGCGGCTGGGCGCTGGCGATCGCCACCTTCGGTGTTCTGTTCCAGACCGTACCGCGCCCGGTGATGGACGATGCCATCCAGCGCGGCGGGCGCGAGGCCTTCGGCTACGCCAGCCATCTGCACACCGGGGTAGCCGGTGGGCTGGTGCTGCTGGCCGCGGCATTGCTGCTGGGCTGGCTGCTGCTGCGGGTGTTGTCGGTGGTGTTGACGCTGCTGCGTTACCACGGCTTCACCCTCAGCGAGCGCGAACGGCGCCTTACCGTCTCCACCGGCCTGCTCAGCCGCACCCGCAGCAGCGTCGCGCGCCGCCGCATCCAGGCATGGACGCTGGGCGAGAGCACCCTGCAGCGCTGGTTCGGGTTGCGCCAGCTGCGCATCGACAGCGCCGCCGGTGGCCCCTCGCGCGACGACGACCGCGCGCTGCGCGAGCTGGCTCCGCTGGCTGGCGCCAGCGCCTGCGACAGGCTGGTGCGCCACCTGCTGCCGCAGCTGCAATGGCCACCACAGCAGTGGCAGCCGATACCGCAACGCGGATGGTGGCGATTGTCGCTGTCCACGTTGCTGACGGTGCCGTTGCTGACCGCCGCGCTGTACTGGCGCTGGGGCCTGCCGGCCCTGGCGCTGCTGGCCTGGCTGCCGGTCAGCCTGTTGATCGCGCACCGGCAGATGGCACGGATGGGCTGGCACCTCGATGGCCAGTTCGTGGCGGTGCGCGGCGGCTGGTGGAAGCGCTGGTGGCGCTGGGCCGAGCTGGACAAGGTGCAGGGCCTGCGCCTGCAGCGCTCACCTCTGGACAAACTGCTGGGCACGGCCAGCCTGCAGCTGGACACCGCCGGTGCGCATGGCGATGTGGCGCTGGCGCTGCGCTACCTGCCGCAGGCGCGTGCGCATGCGTTGATGGAAGAACTGGCGACGGCGCTGGCGCGGCGCAAGCTGCGCTGGTAAGCGGCCGAGCGTTGAACTGACCATCCACGCATGGCGTGGATCTACCGTAGAGCCGAGCCCATGCTCGGCTTGCCGCAGCCGAGCATGGGCTCGGCTCTACAGGACCTACGTCACCGCTGCGACGGCCCCCAGTAACCCAGGTCCTTGCGGATCTGCAGGTCACGCACCCAGCTGCCGAACGGCTTGCGACGCAGCGCACCCATCTCGCCGGACAGGAAATCCTCGGTGGCGGCGATCACCCGCTCGCTGGACAGGCCATCGCGGTAGGGGTGGATGGCATCGGCGTAACGCACGATCTCCGCCTGCAACGCCGCATCCGGATGCAGCGCACGCGCCAGCATGGCCGGCAGCTGCTGCGGATCGTCGAAATCGATCATGTGCGGCTTCGGCACGCGGTTGCGGAAGGTCACCACCGGCTTGTGCTGGACGATGAACTCGGAAACGATCGATGAGGTGTCCGATACCAGCACGTCGGCGGCGCGCTGGGCAGCCATCACCTGTTCCGGTTCGATGAAGCGCGCATTGGCGCCGGCCAGCGCGCGGTAGCGTTCGAACAGGTCCGGCGGGCACTTCGGGTGCAGGGTCAGCAGCCAGTAGTGCTGCCCGGCGGCGATGTCGGCCGCGATCTGCGCATGCAGGTGCGGGGCGGCACTCAAGCGTTCGGTGAAGGTTGAACCGAACAGGATCACTGGGCGGCCACCGGCTGCACTACGCAGCGCGGCACTGTCGCCGCCATCGTCGAGGAACAGCGGGTCCAGCTTCGGCCAGCCGGTTTCCGCCACGGCAAAATGACCCTGCAATGCCGCGATCTCGCGGAACGGCGCGGTGGTGGCAGGGCCCTGCGTACAGTAAAGGTCGAACATGCCGCGCACCCGGAAGTGGCCACGCGCACTGTCGCGCTTTTCCACGTTGAAGCCGTGGAACAGCTGCACCTTGGCCCCCGACAGGAAGGTCGGCACCCAGTTGGCCGCGCTGAACACCGCCCGCGGACGCATCGCCAGGGCCTGCTTCAGGCCGATGTTCGGCACGCCTGGCAGCTGGCTGCCAGCCGCACCATCTTCGAACCAGGCCGCCACTTCCTGGCCGGAAGCGTGCAAGGCCTGCACCAACGGGGCGAGAATAGGCAGCGCATAGCGCTCCGTCGCAAACAACAGGTACCCGGCCATCATGTCCTCCACGACCGCTCCCATCGAACGGCCTCGCATCTCGGCCTGCATTATCGCGTTCAACGAGGCCGGGCGCATCGGCGACTGCCTGGCCTCGCTGGCCTTCTGCGACGAGATCGTGGTGGTGGACTCCCTGTCCACCGATGCCACGGTAGCCATTGCCGAGGCTGCCGGCGCCCGCGTGCTGCAGCGCCCGTTCGATGGCTTCCGCAGCCAGAAGGCGTTCTGCGTCGAGCAGGCCCGCCACGACTGGGTACTGTGCCTGGACGCCGACGAGCGCGTCAGCCCGGAACTGCGCACGGCCATCGAGCAGGCCCGCGACGGCGGTTTTGCAGGTCATGCGGGTTACCGCTTCGCCCGCCTGTCGGAGTACTTCGGCAGATTCCTGCGCCACGGCAATGCCTATCCGGACCGGGTGCTGCGCCTGTTCGACCGTCGCCACGGCGGCTGGCGCGGCAAGCGCGAGATCCACGAAGCAGCCAGCGTCGATGGCGCCGTCGGCACCCTGCACGGGGACCTCATCCACTTCCCTTACCGCTCGCTGCAGCAGCAGCTGGCCAAGACCGAGAAGTACGCGCGGATGATGGCCGAGCACGAGTTCGCGCGCGGCAAGCGGGCCACCCTCGGCAAGCTGGTGCTGGCCCCGGCCTGGCGGTTCTGGCGCGGCTTCCTGTTCCGTGGCGGCTTCCGCGACGGCTGGCATGGCCTGGTGTATGCCTATGTGCGCGCCAACTACGTGCGGCAGAAGACCATCATGCTGTGGATGCTGGGCAACGGCCAGGCCGTGTCCGATCCGCCCAACCGCTGAACGGGGAATCGGCCTGGGCTGGACGCTATCGGGCGTTCCTTGCCCGGTGTCGCGCACCTTCCACGATCGACAGGCCGGTCAGCAGGCCGACGATGGTGACGTAGAAGCTGGCGGTCATCTGGTGCGCGAACATCGACTGGGTCAGTCCGCACAGGATGTAGGACACCACCACCATCACGCCGGCGGCAGCCGGGCCACGGAAGGTGGTGTGCCCGCTGCGCCGGTGCAGGCGCACGAACACCCACAGGGGCACGCCATACACGGCCAGCAGCAGCAACAGGCCCGGTACGCCCTGGGTTGCCGCCCACTCGGCGACATCGTTGTGAGCATGGCCCAGATGGCAGCGCTGTTCCTGCGGATCCTCACGACAGATCGGAACCCGCTGCATGGCGTTGTCGAAGTGGCCCACGCCCACCCCGATCAGCGGGTGATCGAGGAAGGTATCCCATGCCACCTGCAGGCGCTCGACCCGGGCCCCTGCCGATGAGTCGCTGTCGCCCTGCTCCATGCGCTGCACATCGCTGTGTAGTTCCGTCAGGCGCACCTGGTGGCGCAGTTCGGGTACCGACAGCAGCAGGGTTGCAGCGATGGCCAGCATGCCGGCAAGCACCGACAGGCGCGCCACGCCGGTGCGCCAGCGCAGGCTGAGGGCCAGCACCACCAGCAACGCCAGCAGCGCTGCGAACACACCACGGCTGCCGGTGAGGATGATGGTTCCACACCCGGCGGCCATGCCGACGATCACCAGCGACCAGCGTCGCGAGGGCCGGCAGAACACCAGCAGCACCATCAGCATCACCACGATGTCGGCAAGCACGATCGCGTTGGTGGACAGTTCCGCGCGCGGCGCGCCTCCCAGTACCTGCAACAGCGCCAGCGCGAAGGTACCCAGCAGGCCGGCGAACGCACCACGCCACAACCAGCGCATGTCCGGCCGCAACGCGCAGACCCACACCGCGATCCACGGGATCACCAGGAATCGCGAGCGGTTGTCCACGTTGCGCAGGCCATGCTCGAACACGACCATCGAGAGCACGCCCAGGGCCAGCACCGCCAGCGTCAGCCAGGTCAGCACCCTGATCGGCTGGGCATCCATGTGCCGCGCACACCACAGCAGTTCCGGCGCCATCAGCGTCGTGACCAGCAACACCAGGCCATACGGCAGCAGGTTGATGGGAATGGTCAGCACCAGCGCCGGCATGCAGAACAGGCCGATCTGCGCCAACCAGTGCGCAGTGCGCGGGCGCCCCCCAACGGGTACGCCCAGCGGATCGCCGGCCGTGGATTCCAGGTTGTGCTGTGAAACTGCCACGTCGAAAAGTTTCGCTGCGATCCTGCGGAATGAACGGGATCGCCGGCACGGCCGATCCCACGTTGACGTTTTACTGCCTTTGTCGCTGCTTGGGCAGTCTGGACAAGCACAGGCCAGAGTGGTTACTCCTCGCACTGCAGTCGCCGCTCGCGTTCGCGCTCTTCGGGGCTGGCCACGCACCGGCCCTGCACCGCAGCGCCCGGCACCAGCCACCAGCGGCGGCGATTGGCGATTCCCGCCAGTTCGGCACGGCTGCGGTCGATGCAGGTCAGCAGCGCGTCTTCGTGGACCAGCAACCAGCGCCGCTGCGGCGCCAACTGCTGCCATTCCACGGCCGCGGCCAGCTGTGCATCCCAAGGCTCGTTGAAACCGAAGGTTGCCGCCGGGCGGTCGGCCATCAACAGATTCTGCTCTTTCCAGGCCACCAGTCCCAACTCGGCATCGGCGCCGATGCGCTGGCCGGTGTGCCGCATCAGGCCACGGGCGGAACTTGAATCATTCAGCACCGGATAGCCGATCAGGCTGTACAGCACCCAGACGACAGTGAGCGTCGAGACCAGCGCCAACTGGCGGCGGCCGCGCCCGAACAACAGCAGGCTGGCCACACCCCAGCCGCCCATCGCCATCGCCGCCCAGGCCAGGGCGTTCATCTCGCCATTGCCGATGCCCCGCGTCTGCATCAGCCGCGTTTCGAAGCCGGGCTTGCCCAGCAGGGCAGCCAGCCCGGCCGCCAACGTGCCCAGCGACAGCAGCAGGGTGAACGCGCCCAGCAGCCATTGCACATCCCGCCGACGCAGCAGCCCCGGCAGCAGCGGCGCCAGCGCAAGGCAGAACATCGGCAGCGCCGGCAGGATGTAGACGTCGCGCTTGCCATTGGGGATCGAGAAGAACAGCACGATCAGCGCCCACCAGCCCAGCAGCAACAGATAGCGCGCGTCCCGACGCTGCAGCCGGCGCCACCAGGCAGGGATCGCCCACGGCACTGCCAGGAAGGCGGGAATCCACATCGACGGCATGGTGCCCAGGAAGTACCACCAGGGCTGGTGGTGGTCCCATGATTGCGCATAGCGCTTGGCGGTCTGCCGGAACAGGATGTCGTCCATATAGGCCAGGTACTCGCCGGAGCGGGTCGCCAGTGCGGTCATCACCATCGGCACCAGCCACAACGCGATGGCCAGCACGAACGCCAGCGGCGCCAGCCAGAAGCGCAGGTCGCGCGCATGCAGCCGCACCCGCGGCCAGTGCAGCGCCGAACCGATCACCGCTGGCACGATCATCAGCAGCGCGATCACGCCCACGCCCTTGGTGATCACCCCGATGCCGGCAAAGAACCAGCCCAGCCACCACCAGCGCCACGCGGGCCCCAGCAGCAGGTGGCGCAGCAGACCGTAGTTGGCCAGGGTGATGAACAACACCACCAGCGGGTCGATCTGCGCCTTCTTCGCCTGGAAGGTGAACTGCAGGGCGAACAGCAGCGCCCAACCGGCGTACAGGCCAACCTGGCGTGTCCACAGGCGCCGGCCCAGATCGACCACACACCACAGCGTGCCGAGTGCGGCGATCAACGAGGGCAGCAGGAACGCCACCCGCCAGTTGCCGACCACGCTGTACAGCGTGGCCTGCCACCACATCAGCATCGGCGGTTTGTCCGAGTACAGCTCCAGCCCACGGTGCGGGAACAGCCAGTCGCCGCTGTCCACCATCTGCTTGGCAACCAGGGCGAAGCGCGGTTCGTCCGAGGGCCAGGGATCGCGTAGTCCCAGACCGGCACCCAACACCAGCAGGGCCATCACAACGAACAGCCACGTCTGGCGTGACGCACGGGTTTTCAGCATGGGGGCTCGGACAGCGGTTGGGTCAGCCCTTTTTTAGCAGACGCGCGTAGAAAAATCCGTCAGCATCGTTTTCACCGGGCAGGCGCTGGCGTGCGATACCGTCACAGTCCAGACCAAATGCGTCACCCAGCGCGACCGCTTCCGCATCCGCGTGCCACTTCAGGAAGCCCTTTACCTGATCGACGTTTTCCGCGCGCAGGATCGAGCAGGTGGCATACAGCAGCACACCGCCGGGGCGCAGCATCGACCAGCAGGCCTCCAGCAACCGGGCCTGGATGCCAACCAGCGCATCGATGTCTTCCGCGCGGCGATGGAACATCACGTCCGGCTGCCGACGGATGACGCCGGTGGCCGAGCACGGTGCATCCAGCAGGATCGCATCGAACGGAACGCCGTCCCACCATGCCCCCGGATCGCTGGCGTCGGCCACCAGGACCTCGGCGCCTTCGCCCACCCCGGTACGGGCGAACGTATCCTTGGCGCGCGCCAGGCGACGGGCGTCGATATCCAGCGCCAGCAATCGCAGGCTGGGGTCGCGCTCAAGCAGGTGCGCGGCCTTGCCACCCGGTGCGGCACACGCGTCGAGCACGCGGCTGCCGGCCGGCGGCGCCAGCGCGTCGGCAGCACATTGCGCCGACAGATCCTGCACCGACAACAGGCCTTCGCCGAAGCCGGGCAACTGGTTCACCGGAACCGGCGCGGCCAGTCGCAACGCATCAGCGCTCAGCGGGCTGGCTTCGGCGGCAATGCCCGCCTCGGCCAGGGCCGCCATCATCTTGTCGCGCCCGCCCTGCTGGCGGTTGGCACGCAGCCACAACGGCGCCGGCTGCAGGCTGGCGGCGAAGATCGCCTCGGCCTGTGCCGGCCAGTCGCGCTCGACGGCCTCGGCCAGCCAGAGCGGAAATGCGTCGCGTGCCGGCTGTTCGGGGAAGCCCTCGCGCTGGGCCCGGCGCAGGATCGCGTTGACCAGGCCCGCCTGGCGTTCACGGCCAAGTGCGCGCGCGGCGTCGACCGTGGCCGACAGCGCCGCATGGGCGGGCAGTTCCAGCACATCCAGCTGGGCGAAGCCCACCATCAGCAGCGTGCGCAGGTCGGCATCGCGCGCGGACAGCGGCTTCTGCATCCATCCCTGCAGGGCGGCGTCATAGGTGCTGCGACGGCGCAGCACCGCAAAGCACAGCGCTTCAAGCAACGCACGGTCGCGGGTGTCGGCCAGTTTCGGCAGCGCCCAGGCCAGCTCCGCCTTGAGCGAACGACCGCGGGTGAACACCTGCGCGAGCACGCGCGCCGCCAACATGCGGGTGGCCGCGCCCGGTGCCGCCTTGGCGATGGAAAAATCGTTTGCCTTGCTCACCCGTCAAACCCCCACGCGCAGGTCACGGCGGGCATTGAGGTAGTCGGCGGCGGTGATTGCCTTGCCGCCTTCCCGCTGCAGCACGCGCAGGCGCAGTGCGCCCTGCCCGCAAGCGATGTCGATGCCTTCACGGCCAGCGGCCAGCACCGTGCCCGGTGCCTGGCCATGCGCCACATCCAGCGCCACCGCGCCGTGGATGCGCACGCGCTCAGCGGCCAACAGTGCCTCGGCAATCGGCCACGGATTGAACGCACGCACCGTGCGCGCCAGCGCTTCTGCGTCCTGCGCCCAGTCCAGTTTTGCCTCGGCCTTGTCCAGCTTGTGCGCGTAGGTCACGCCCTGCTCCGGCTGCGGCCTTGCGATCGGCTTGATGCCGGCACGCAGCAGGCCCAGCCCATCGGACAGCACCTGCGCGCCGAGCTCGGCCAGCTTGTCGTGCAGCTGGCCACCGGTATCGGTGGCGGCGATCGGCAGCTCCTGGTGCAGCAGCACCGGGCCCGTATCCAGGCCTGCTTCCATCTGCATCAGGCAGATGCCGGTCTTCTCGTCACCGGCCTGGATGGCACGCTGGATCGGTGCGGCGCCGCGCCAGCGCGGCAGCAGCGAACCATGCACGTTCCAGCAACCGTGGGTCGGGATGGTCAGCACCGCCTTGGGCAGGATCAGCCCATAGGCCACCACCACCATCAGGTCCGGCTGCAGGTCACGCAGCTGCTGCTGGGCCGCCTCGTCCTTCAGCGTTTCCGGCTGGTACACGGGGATGCCGCGGGCGACCGCTTCCAGCTTGACCGGCGAAGGCGCCAGCCCACGGCCGCGACCGGCCGGGCGATCAGGCTGCGTATAGACAGCCACCACCTCGTGATGACGCGCGGCCGCGCGCAGCGACGACACCGCGAATTCCGGCGTACCGGCAAAGACAATCCTCATGGCAACCCCACTTGCAGGATGAAATCGTGCAGGAAAAAAAACGGCGCCGTCGACCGGCGCCAGGCAGCCCGCGCGTCACGCACAGGCGCGAGCCACCCCGAAAGGGCGGCCCGCAACAACCATCACGCCACGTGCTTGCGCTGTTTGGCCAGCTTCTTGCGGACCATCTCGCGCTTCAGCGGCGACAGGTAATCGATGAACAGCTTGCCGTCCAGATGGTCCATCTCGTGCTGCACGCAGACCGCCAGCAGGCCATCGGTGGTCAGTTCCTGCGGCTGCCCCTGGCGGTCCAGGAACTTGACGGTGATGGTGTCGGCACGGGTCACGTCGGCGAAGATGCCAGGCACCGACAGGCAGCCTTCCTGGTACACCTGGCCCCCGTCCTTGGCGACGATTTCCGGGTTGATGAACACGCGCGGTTCGTTCTTTTCTTCGCTCACGTCGATGACCATGAAGCGCTGGTGCACGTCCACCTGGCTGGCAGCCAGGCCGATGCCGGGGGCGTCGTACATGGTCTCGAACATGTTGTCGAGCAGCTCCTGGAACGCCGGCGTGGTCACTTCGGCGGCATCGATCAACGCAGCCTTGGTACGCAGGCGCGGATCGGGGAACTCAAGGATGGGGAGTAAAGCCATGGCAGTTTCCGGGGTTGGGGCCGGGTTACGCCGGCATACGTCGCAGATTCTAGCTCCAACGCTTGCCTTGCGCCCCGGTTTCTGGACTATAGTGCGCGGACCTGTTGGGGAATCAGGGCTTCACACCTATGTTGCTTCGTTTTCGTACGGTCGTCGCCGCGGCGATGCTGACCGTGGCTGCCTATGCTACCGCCGTGGAAGTGAATGGCGGGCACCCGGACACCTATGTGGTCCGCAAAGGGGACACCCTGTGGGACATCGCAGGACGTTTCCTGCAGAAACCATGGCTGTGGCCGGAGATCTGGCAGGCCAATCCGCAGGTCGCCAATCCACACCTTATCTATCCCGGTGACGTCCTCAGCCTGGCCTACCTGGACCGTGTGACGGCCCAGCCCGGCCCGCGCCAGGAAGCCCCGGTGACCGGCGTGCCGCTGGCCCAGGTCGAGCCGTTCCTGAAGCAGCTCAGCGTGGTCGACAGCATCGAACAGCTGCCGTACGTGGCTGGCCTGGAAGACAACCGCCTGCGCGCCACCGGTGGGCAGACCGCCTATGTACGCCTGGCCGACGCCCAGGTCGGGCAGCGCTGGGCCGTGGTCCGTCCGACCGTGCGCTACGCCCAGCCCAAGCCAACCGAGGACCTGACCGCCAACGGTGATGTCACCCCGGGCAGCGGCAACCTCTGGAAGGCCTTCAGCGCCCCCAACCACCGCCGTGGCGTACTGGGTTACGAGCTGGCACAGGTCGGCACCGGCACCATCACCAAGGTGGCCGGCGGCAAGACCGAAGCGTCGACCCTGGTACTGGACAACGCCAGCGGCGGCCGTGAAGTGCGTGCCGGCGACCGCTTGGTACCGGTCGAGGCCACGCCGTACGACCTGCAGTTCTTCCCGCATGTACCCGCAGCGGGTGTGGAAGGCGTCGACGTGCGCGTACTGGCGGTCACCGACATGTTCAACGCCGGCGGCCCGCGCGATGTGATCGCGATTTCCGCTGGCCGCGCCCAGGGCGTGGACAACGGCACCGTGTTCTCGCTGTGGCGCCAGGGCAGCCACGTGGCGCACCGGATGAAGTTCCCGGGGTCCTCGCGCATGGACGACTCGACCAGCACGGGCGCCGGCCGGGTCAGCCTGCCAGATGAGTACGCCGCGCATGCCATGGTCTTCCGCACCTTCGACAACGTCAGCTATGCGTTGGTGATGCAGGGCGTGAAGCCGGTGCGTGTGGGCTACAGCGCGCTGCATCCGGACGCGAAATAATCCGGCGCCGGGCCCCGCCCGGCCTCGGCAGATGGCGCCGGCCGCATCGGCCGGCACTCCGGGATACCCTGACAGCAATACGCGAAGGCGCCCTAGGGCGCCTTTGTTGTGTGGGGCCGATAGTCGGAGGATGACTGAGCATGGACATGAGGCGCTGCTGCGCCTGTTGATCGCCGGTGGTTCCCTGGCACCCAGGCGCGCGCTGTTGCAGACCACCGGCAATGCGGATGCAGCGTTGGCGCTGGGCGTTGCAGGCTGGCGGGCCCACGGCTGCACGCCGGAACAATGCGCTGCGCTGGAGCGTCCCGACACCCGCGCCCTCGCGCTTGCGCAGCGCTGGCTGCAGCAGCCGGATCATCATCTGCTGGCCTGCAACGATCCGGCCTTCCCGCCCCTCCTGCTCGATGCACCCAATCCGCCCCTGGCGCTGTTCGTTGCCGGGGATCCGGCCATCGCCTGGCGTCCCGCGGTAGCCCTGGTCGGCAGCCGTTCACCCACTCCCGCCGGGCGTGCCCTCGCCGCCCGGTTTGCCACCTGCTTCGTCGAGGCCGGGTTGGCCGTGACCAGTGGATTGGCGGCAGGTATCGATGCCGCCGCCCACCAGGCGACGCTGGACGCAGGCGGCTGCACCCTTGCGGTGATCGGCACCGGCCCCGACCGCGCCTATCCCACCAGCCACACCCGTCTGCAGGCAAGAATCGCCGCCGAAGGTGTGGTGCTCAGCGAATACCTGCCAGGCACGCCCGCACGGCCGGGCCACTTCCCCGCACGCAACCGGCTGGTGGCTGGGCTGGCCCTGGCCACGGTGGTGGTCGAGGCCGCGCAACGCTCGGGCGCCCTGATCACCGCCCGGCTGGCGGCCGAAGCGGGCCGTGAGGTCTGTGCGATACCCGGCTCGGTGCTCAATCCGCGCGCCGCCGGCTGCCACCGGCTGATCCGTGAAGGGGTTGCCCTGGTCGAGCGCCCCGAGGAAGTGCTGGAACTGCTGGCCCCGGCATTGCGCCTCCAGCTTCCGGACTTGCAAACCCGGCTTGCCACCCCCACTGAACAGGCAGCGCCGGCGGACCTGCCGGCATGCTGGGCGAACGACGCTGACTACCAGAGCTTGTGGCGGGCACTGGAGTACGACCCCATCAGTATGGATTCACTGATCACGCAGTGTGGATTGACGGCGTCGGAGGTGTCCTCCATGCTGCTGGCCATGGAACTTGCGGGGATCGTGGTGTGCGTACACGGCCGCTACTGTCGACGTCCCTAGTTTCTTCACCTCCACAGCGTCGCGCGACGCAGGCCGAGGGGCAATGAAAGAGAGCATCCTGGATGTACTGTTGTACCTGTTTGAACACTATTTCAGCGAAGATGCGGACCTGATCCGTGACCGCGACTCACTGCAGAATGGCCTGATCCAGGCCGGTTTCAGCCCCACTGAGATCAACAAGGCATTCGAATGGCTCGATGCCCTGGCAGCGCAGCGCCCAAGCGCGGCCCAGGCCCGGGTCGATGGCCCGGTGCGCATCTATCACGGCCCGGAGCTGGACAAGCTTGATGTGGAATGCCGTGGTTTCCTGCTGTACCTGGAACAGCACGGCATCCTGGATGCCGGCCAGCGCGAGCTGGTGCTGGACCGGGCAATGGCCCTGGATCAGGACGAACTGGACCTCGACGACCTGAAGTGGGTGGTGCTGATGGTGCTGTTCAACCAGCCCGGCGCCGAGGCGGCCTACGCCTGGATGGAAACGCAGATGTTCGTGGACGAGCCAGAACCCCTGCACTGACCGTACACTTGGGGGCCGTGCGCATTCAGGAGCGTCCCCGTGAGTGAGTGGTTCCATGCCGAAGGCAACCGCCAGCAAGGCCCGTTGCCATCGGAACAGTTGATCGAGCTGTTCCGTAGCAACCAGATCACCCTGGACACCCTGGTATGGCGCGACGGCTTGCCGCAATGGCAGCCGTTGCGCAATGTGGTCGACGAACTGGGCCTGATCGTGCCCGCCGTTGATGCACCCGTCACTGCGGCACCGCCGCCTGCCGCTCCTCTGCCGCCGACCCTGCCGCCTGCCTCTCCGTACGCGACGACGCCGATGGACGCTGCACCGGCCACGAAGAAGGGCCTGTCCGGCTGCGCGTTGACCGCCATCATCGGCGGCGTTGCCCTGCTGGTGGTGGTGCCGATCCTGGCCATCCTGGCGGCCATCGCGCTGCCGGCCTACAACGATTACACGATCAAGGCCAAGGTCGCCGGCGCGATCACCGCGCTGCAGCCGCTGAAGGACAAGGTCCAGCATTTCGCCGATGACCAGGGCCGTTGCCCGGGCGCCAACGACGCCGGCTTCCCGGCGGCGGACGAATTCGCAGGCCAGGGCCTGTCGGCCGTGCATATCGGCCGCTTCAACAATGGCCACTGCGGCATCGAAGCAACGCTGGCAGTCCCGGGCAAGAGCCAGGATGGCGACCTGCTGTGGCTCGAATACGACCGCGACAGCGGGCGCTGGGAATGCAGCGGCGAAAGCGACGACAAGTATCTGCCCACGCAATGCCACGGCTGAGCCGCGCATCGGGCAACCCACCAAGGACGACCCAACAGGGGACATGCAATGACTGAGTGGTACTACGCCGAAGGACAGCAACGCCAGGGCCCGTTGGAGATCGCCGAGATCCGCCAGCGTTTCCAGCGCGGCCAGTTGACCCTGGACACGCTGGTCTGGCGCGAAGGCATGGGACAGTGGGCACCGCTGCGGCAGATGGTGGACGAACTGGGCCTGCAGACCCTGGCCGATGCCAGCACCTCCACCGCCACCGGTGGCTTCGACCTGCGCAACGACTACGCCGCGATCGACAACGGCACCGCGCCCCTGCCGGGCACCGGCGCCCTCAGCAGCTCGCCGTACACTGCGCCCGGCGCAGGCGGCGGTGACTATTCGCAGCCGGTGCAGGGCGGCGAAGTGGTCTATGCGGGCTTCTGGAAGCGCTTTGCCGCCTACCTGATCGACTATTTCGTCCTGCTGATTCCCAGCGGCGTGGTCGGTGGCGTGCTGGGCTTCGTGCTCGGCGCCGGCATGGGGGCCACCGGCAGCGGCGAAACAGCAGTGGAAGTGGTTACCCAGCTGATCAGTGGCCTGGCTGGCCTGTTCATCGCCGCCGCCTACTACGGCTGGTTCCATGCCTCCCGTGGCGGCGCCACCCTCGGCAAGATGGCCATCGGCATCAAGGTCGTGCGCGGCAACGGTGATCGCCTGACCCTGGGCCGCAGCATCGGCCGCTATTTCGCCACCATCCTCAGTGGCCTGACCCTGTGCATCGGCTACTTGATGGCCGCCTTCACCGAGCGCAAGCAGGGCCTGCATGACCTCATCTGCGACACCGTGGTGGTCGACCGCTGGGCCTACACCGACCAGCCGCAGCTGCAGCGTCGCGAGCTGGGCACGGTGACCATCGTGATCCTGGTGCTGGGCGGCCTGCTGATGCTGGCCGGTTTCGCCGCGATCATCATCGCCGTCGGCGTCATCGCCAACATGGCGTCCTGATCGGGGATCGAGGGCCAATGCGCCGTCGCAGACGGCCATCCTCACGCCTCCCTGCTTGACAATGGCAGGCCGGGCGTGATTCCTCTAATAAGGTGAAACCTGAACGCCCGGCACAGTCCCGGGCGTTCAGTTTATTGATTTGCCCGTGGCCGCTTCACTAATGCGGCCGTTTGCTCCACCCTAGCGGCCCTTCCCCGCGGCTTACCCACAGACCCTGCTGCCATGCCCAAGCACCTGCTCATCGTTGAATCGCCGGCCAAAGCCAAGACGATCAACAAATACCTCGGCAAGGACTACACGGTCCTGGCCTCGTATGGGCACGTGCGTGACCTGATCCCGAAGGAAGGCGCGGTTGACCCGGACAACGGGTTCGCCATGCATTACGACGTGATCGAGAAGAACGAAAAGCATGTCGATGCGATCGCCAAGGCCGCAAAGGGCGCCGACGACATCCTGCTGGCGACCGATCCGGATCGCGAGGGTGAAGCGATCAGCTGGCATATCGCCGAGATCCTGAAAGAGCGCGGGCTGGTCGGGGACAAGCCGATGCAGCGCGTGGTCTTCACCGAGATCACGCCGCGCGCGATCAAGGAAGCCATCAGCCAGCCGCGCGAGATCGCCAGCGACCTGGTCGATGCCCAGCAGGCGCGCCGCGCGCTGGACTACCTGGTCGGCTTCAACCTGTCGCCGGTGCTGTGGCGCAAGGTCCAGCGCGGCCTGTCCGCCGGCCGCGTGCAGAGCCCGGCGCTGCGCATGATCGTCGAGCGCGAGGAAGAGATCGAAGCCTTCATCGCCCGCGAGTACTGGTCGATCGCCGCCGAGTGCGCGCACCCTTCGCAGCACTTCAACGCCAAGCTGATCAAGCTGGACGGGCAGAAATTCGAGCAGTTCACCGTCACCGACGGCGACACCGCCGAGGCTGCCCGCCTGCGCATCCAGCAGGCGGCACAGGGCGCCCTGCATGTCACCGACGTGGCCAGCAAGGAGCGCAAGCGTCGCCCCGCGCCGCCGTTCACCACCTCCACGCTGCAGCAGGAAGCCTCGCGCAAGCTGGGTTTCACAACCCGCAAGACCATGCAGGTCGCGCAGAAGCTGTACGAAGGCATGGACATCGGCGGCGAAGAAGGCACGGTCGGCCTGATCTCGTACATGCGTACCGACTCGGTGAACCTGTCGCAGGACGCGCTGGCCGAGATCCGCGACGTGATCGCCCGTGACTACGGCATCGCCTCGCTGCCCGACCAGCCCAACACCTACCAGACCAAGTCCAAGAACGCCCAGGAAGCGCACGAAGCGGTGCGTCCGACCTCGGCACTGCGTACCCCGGCCCAGGTCGCGCGGTTCCTGACCGACGACGAGCGCAAGCTGTACGAGCTGATCTGGAAGCGTGCAGTGGCCTGCCAGATGATTCCGGCCACGCTCAACACCGTCAGCGTGGATCTGTCGGCCGGCAGCGAGCACGTGTTCCGCGCCAGCGGCACCACCGTGGTCGTGCCCGGCTTCCTGGCTGTGTACGAGGAAGGCAAGGACAGCAAGAGCGCCGAGGATGACGACGAAGGCCGCAAGCTGCCGGCGATGAAGCCGGGCGACCGCGTGCCGCTGGAACGCATCGTGGCCGACCAGCATTTCACCCAGCCGCCGCCGCGCTTCACCGAAGCGGCGCTGGTGAAGGCGTTGGAAGAATATGGCATCGGCCGTCCTTCGACCTACGCCTCGATCATCCAGACCCTGCTGTTCCGCAAGTACGTGGAAATGGAAGGCCGCAGCTTCCGCCCGTCCGATGTGGGCCGTGCGGTATCCAAGTTCCTGTCCAGCCACTTCACCCAGTACGTCGACTACGACTTCACCGCCAAGCTGGAAGACGAGCTCGATGCCGTCTCGCGCGGCGAGGAAGAGTGGATTCCGCTGATGTCGCGTTTCTGGGGACCGTTCAAGGAACTGGTCGAAGACAAGAAGGAATCGGTCGACCGCGCCGAGGCCAGTGGTGCGCGCGAGCTCGGCACCGACCCCAAGACCGGCAAGCCGGTCAGCGTGCGCCTGGGCCGGTTCGGGCCTTACGCAGCCATCGGCAGCACGGCCGAGGATGCCGAGGACAAGCCCAAGTTCGCTTCGCTGCGGCCGGGCCAGTCGATGCACACCATTTCCCTGGAAGACGCGCTGGAGCTGTTCCTGATGCCGCGCGCACTGGGTGAGGACAAGGGCGAGGACGTCAGCGTCGGCATCGGCCGCTTCGGCCCGTTCGCCAAGCGCGGCAGCACCTATGCCTCGCTGAAGAAGGAAGACGACCCGTACACCATCGACCTGGCGCGCGCCGTGTTCCTGATCGAAGAGAAGGAAGAAATCGCGCGCAACCGGATCATCAAGGAGTTCGAGGGCAGCGACATCCAGGTGCTGAACGGTCGTTTCGGCCCGTACATCAGCGACGGCAAGATGAACGGCAAGATTCCCAAGGATCGTGAGCCGGCATCGCTGACCCTGGCCGAAGTGCAGCAGTTGATGGAAGAAACCGGCAAGCCGGTGCGCAAGGGCTTCGGCGCCAAGAAGGCGGCCGCGAAGAAGGCCCCGGCCAAGAAAGCGGCAGTGAAGAAGGAAGCCGCGCCGAAGAAGGCTGCTGCCAAGAAGGCGCCGGCAAAGAAGGCGGCTGCGAAGAAGGCACCGGCGAAGAAGGCCGTGGCCAAGAAGGCACCGGCAAAGAAGGCCGTCAAGAAAGCCGCCAAGTAGATCCACGCCATGCGTGGATGATCTGCCAAGGTGTGCAGACCAACGGTCCGCACCCACTGCTCCACCCGTTGTGCACGCAGCGGGGGGATAATGAAGGCCCACGCCGGGCCCGGTCGCCGCCATGAAAGAACTCACACTGGACACCGCAGTCGCCACGCTTCGCAGTGGCGGGGTGATCGCCTACCCGACCGAAGCAGTCTGGGGCCTGGGGTGCGACCCTTCGCATGAGGCAGCGGTGCACCTGCTGCTGCGGCTGAAGCAGCGCCCGATCGAGAAAGGCATGATCCTGGTGGCTGCGGAACTGTCGCAGTTGCAGGGCTGGGTGCGCCTGCAGGCGCTGCCCGATGCACGCCAGCGCGCGGTGCTTGCCAGCTGGCCCGGCGCCAACACCTGGATCCTGCCCGCGGGCGCGCGCGCGCCCGGCTGGATCACCGGCGAACACAACGGCATCGCGGTACGGATCAGCGCCCACCCGCTGGTCGCAGCACTGTGCCAGGCCTGGGGAGGTCCGCTGGTCTCCACCAGCGCCAACCTCGCAGGCGAGCCCCCCGCGCGCAGCCGCGAAGAGCTGGACCCGCGCCTGCTGCGCCTGCTCGACGGCATCCTCGATGGGCAGACCGGCGGCCTGGCCCAACCCACGCCGATCCGCGACGCGCTCAGTGGCAACGTACTGCGCTCCTGATAGGCTGATTGCGCCGGCGTTGCCGATCGCGCACGCTGCGCCCATGACCCTGCTGCGCCCTGTCCTGTGCCTGGCCCTGCTGCTGCCGTTGCCGGCACTTGCCGCTGACGACGTGCGGGTCTACCGCTGCGTCGGCAGCAATGGCGCCGTCGCCCTGCAGGACAAGCCCTGCACGGCCGGCCGCCAGGAAGTGCGCGACCTGCAACGTCCACGCGATCCGCCGCCGCGAGTGGTCAGCACCGATGCCGCAGTGCCCGCACCGGCGCAGACATCGCCGATGCGCGAGCGCGAGGTGCGCCATGTCTACATCCAGCCGCCACAGCCGATGTACGAATGCGTGAGTGAAGACGGCGACCGCTACACCAGCGACAACAACGAAGGGAATCCGCGCTGGGTACCGCTGTGGACGACCGTCTGGTATCCGCATGGTCATCCTGGCGGCGGGCGACCCGGGCCGCATCCAGGGCCGCGCCCGGCCGGTAGCGGCAGCACCATCGGTGCCCCCATCGGCGGCGGGCCGCCGGTGTATCGCCCGCCGTCAGTGGGCGTCGGCGTCAACGTGCCTGCCGGCAACATCCTGGTTCGCGATACCTGCCACGCCCTGCCGCCGCAGGAAGTGTGCGCACGCCTGCGTGACCGTCGCTGGGAACTGGACCGGCGCTACAACAGCGCACTGCAGAGCGAGCGCACCGCGATCAGCAACGAGCAGCGCGGCATCGATGCACGGCTGGCGCAGGACTGCGGCGGCTGAGCCCCGCGCCGGGGGTTGTGCCGCGCGCTTTGGTAGAGGCCCACCTTGGTGGGCGCTGGCAGACAGCAGTGCCAACCAAGGTTGGCAACTACCAGGGCATGTGAGCCCTGCGCCGGGACTGTGCCGCGCTTTGGTAGAGGCCCACCTTGGTGGGCGCTGGCAGACAGCAGTGCCAACCAAGGTTGGCAACTACCAGGGCATGTGAGCCCTGCGCTGAGGGCTGTGCCGCGCTTTGGTAGACGCCCACCTTGGTGGGCACTGGCAGACAGCAGTGCCAACCAAGGTTGGCAACTACCAGGGCGTGTGAGTCCTGCGCTGAGGGCTGTGCCCCGCTTTGGTAGCGGCCCACCTTGGTGGGCGCTGGCAGACAGCGGGCCAACCAAGGTTGGCAACTACCAGGACGTGTGAGCCCTGCGCTGAGGGCTGCGCCCCGCTTTGGTAGAGGCCCACCTTGGTGGGCGCTGGCAGACAGCAGTGCCAACCAAGGTTGGCAACTACCAGGGCATGGGCCACGGCTGTAGGCTGCTCGCATGAGAAGACTGATCTGGCTGGCCATCGGCCTGTTGCCCGGCAACGCGTTGGCCGATGACATGGTGATCTACCGCTGCACCTCGGCCAGCGACGTGCAGACCATCCAGCGCATGCCCTGTCCCGACGGCAGCACGCAGCGCGTGCAGCGGGTGGCCGATCCGGCTCGGACGGCGCCCGTCGCTGCCACACCGGAAGTTCCGCCACCCACTCCCCGGGGCTTGCCTGCTTCGCCCCCCACCTCAACGCCCAGCGTGCCCACTGCCGCGTCGGCCAGCCCGCGCGCCGGCGAGGAACGTCCGATCATGGAAGCCCGCATGGTCGACAGCGCAGAGGGAGACACCATCCTCGACAGCGCGACGCTGCACCAACGCGGTGATGGCGCTGCAACGGACAAGGACGCGCCAGCAAAGCCTCCGTTACCGGCGATCTTCCAGTGCGTTGACACGCAGGGCGGTTCCTACCTGCATGAGTACGAGGCTGCGCCAGGTCGCTGCGAACTGTTGAACATACAGGGCCTGGGCGGGGCAACACCGGTCAACGCCGCCAGTTGCGAGGTGGTCAGCGACCGCTGCACGGAAGTGGCCGAAGCACAGCGCTGCGGCAGCTGGCAACAGCGCTTCCGCGATGCACGCGGTCGCGAGCGGTTCGTCGCACCGGAGAATCAGCAGACGGCGCGCGGCGAACGCGAGCGCCTGCAGGCCGTGCTGGAAGCCAGCAATTGCCCAGTGCCCGAGTGAGGCATCCACGCATGGCATGGATCCCTCATCCGCGGTGATCGGCTGCGATCAGAACCCGTAACGCAGGAAGCCGCCATCCACCGCGATGCATTCGCCGGTGACATAGCTCGATGCCGGCAGGCACAGGAAACCCACTGCCGAGGCCACCTCTTCCGGCTCACCGATGCGCCGCATCGGCGTGCGCCCGATCACTTCTTCGTAGTAGTCGGTATCGGACAGCGGGCCGGAGGTGCGACGGGTGCGGATGTACCACGGCGCCACGGCATTGACCCGGATGCCATCCTCGGCCCACTCCACCGCGAGGTTGCGGGTCATCTGGTGCATCGCCGCCTTGGTCATGCCATAGACCACGCCACTGCGCACATGGGTCAGGCCGGACACGCTGCCGACGTTGACGATGGCCGATGACGCGTGGCGCGCGAGCAACGGATGCGCATAGCGCGACAGTTCGAACGCCGAGAACAGATTGGTTTCGAAAATGCCACGCCACTCGTCTTCGGAGTACTCCGTGGCGGGCTTGGTGATGTTGCCACCGGCATTGTTGACCAGGATGTGCAGGCCATCGGCGTGGTCCTCGACCCAGTCCAGGATCTGCCGGCGGTCTTCGTCGTCGGACACATCGGCGGCCAACGCGTGAACCTGGTGCTGCGGATACACATCCAGCAGTTCGTCGCGGGCACTCTCCAGCATATCCAGGTCGCGGCCGACGATCATCAGATCGGCGCCGAGACCGGCCAGTTCATGCGCGATCGCCAGGCCGATACCGGCGCTGGCACCGGTGATCAGGGCCGTCTGCCCATCCAGGCGCCACCGTTGCTGGGTCATATGTCCTCCGGGGCCGCGCCCACTGTGTTTCGATGCGGCAAGGATACGCGCTCACGACCGCCCCCCGTCCGTGATGCGACACTGGCCCCACATCCCTCGTGGAGAGCTGCCATGCGCGTCCTGATTCCCGTCCTGCTGTCGGCCGCCGTGCTGGCCGGGTGCCAGCGCCCTGCACCGCCGAATCCGGAACGACCGCCGGAACCGCAGGCATTGGCCAAGGCAGTCAAGCAACCACTGGACCGTGCCAAAGGCGTGCAGAAGACCATGGACGAGGCGGCCGAACGCGAGCGCAAGGCAGAGGCCGACGCGCAGTAGATCCCCGCATGCAACAACGCCCGGCCAAGGCCGGGCGTTGTGCGTTCAGTAGATCCACGCCATGCGTGGACATCGCTGATCGGGAATCAGAACCCGCAGAAGCAATACGCCAGCGACTTCACCGGTGCACCGTTGCCCTTCTCGCGGGCCGCGTTCTCAACGAAGCGCAGCTGCGTATCGATTTCCGGCATCGTGCGCGCCAGCATCATCCGGCCCACGCCGGAATCGGCCAGCATCCAGGCGCCGGCGTGGCTGCCGGCGAAGCCGCTGACGAACTGCGCGAACGGCGTCGCCGCCTTCTCGATGTAACGCACACGGTACTTGTCGGTCGCACCCAGCTTGGCCCGACCGGCAGCGTCAGCCACGGCGTCCTTCAGGCCACCGAAGGCATCGACCAGACCGCGCTCCTTGGCCTGCGCACCGCTCCAGACACGCCCGCGAGCCACTTCGTCGATCGCCTCGACCGGCTTCTTGCGGGCCTCGGCGACACGGCCGGTGAAATCGGCATAACCCTTGTTGATCACCGACTGGATGACCTGGCCCACCGCCGGATCCATCGGCCGGGTGACATCGAAGGCACCGGCGAAACGGGTGGTGCCGACGCCATCGGTGTGCACGCCGAACTTGTCCAGCGCACGGCTGAAGTTCGGGATCATGCCGAAGATGCCGATCGAACCGGTGATGGTCGACGGATCGGCATAGATGCGATCGGCGTTCATGCTGATCCAGTAACCACCGGACGCAGCGAGGTCGCCCATGGACACCACCACCGGCTTGCCCGCAGCCTGCAGGGCCACCACTTCGCGACGGATCTGCTCGGAGGCGTAGACTTCGCCACCGGGCGAATCCACACGCAGCACCACGGCCTTGACGTCGTCATCGTCGCGCGCCGCACGCAGCAGCGCCGAGGTCGATTCACCACCGATGCGGCCGGCCGGCAGATCACCGCCGCTGATTTCACCGGAGGCCACGATGACCGCGACCTGCGGGCGCGAATCAACCGGGTTGCGGCGCGCATCGAGCTGGGCCATGTAGGTGCCGAAATCGATGTTGCGGAAACCACCGTCGGCGTCTTCATCGGCCACGCCGCGCTCGATCATCAGATCCTCGAATTCCTCGCGGGTCTTCAGCGCGGTCACCAGCTTCTGCTGCAGGGCGAACTTGGCCAGGTCGCCACCAGCGGCAGCCACACCTTCAGGCAGGGTATCGATGCCGGCCGCCAGCTGCGCCGGATCCAGGCGGCGGGCCTTGGCGATGTCGCCGAGGTAGCGCTGCCACACATCGTTCATCCAGAACAGATCGGCTTCCTTGGAGGCCGGCGACGCCGCGTCGAGCACGTACGGCTCGGCGGCCGACTTGTACTCGCCCACCTTGAACAGGTGCACGTCCACGCCCAGCTTGTCCTGCAGGCCGGTACGGAAGTACTGGCGGTAGCGGCCCAGGCCTTCCAGCACCACCGACCCCATCGGGTCCAGGTAGACCTCGTCGGCCTGTGCGGCCAGCAGGTACTGCGACTGCCCCATGCTCTCGCTGAAGGCGACCAGCTGCTTGCCCGAAGCGCGCAGTTCCTGCAGCGCAGCGGACACTTCGCGCAGCGAGGCGAAACCGGACGGCTGCAGCTTGTCCAGTTCCAGCACCACGCGCTCGATCTTCTTGTCATCGCGCGCGTTCTCGATCACCCGGATCAGATCGCGCAGCTGCACTTCCTCGGCACCGTTGTCACCAACGGCCTTGGCCAGCGCGCGGCTGACCGGATCGGCGCTGTACTGCTCGACCAGGCGGCCTTCCGGCGCGATCACCAGGGTGGTGCGGTCCTGCAGCGCCTTGCTGGCGCCAGCGCCCATGCCCGCAGCGACGATGAACATCACCAGCACCAGCAGCAACAGGCCGAAGAACACCAGGTTGAGAATCAACCGGCGGGTGAAATTCATCACGTCCCACAGCCCGATGAAGAAGCTGGCGACAGGATTGCGGTTCGCCGGGGGCAGCGGCGGCACGGGTTGGTTCATGGAGCACTCCGGATGGCTTCTTGCCGTGGTAACAGCATAGCCGGTGCCGCGTGAGGCGGCATCGGACACAAGTCAGGGGATCGCCAGTCACGGTTGCCCATGACAGGGGGGGTATCAGGCCAGCGTGGACTGGCCCAGGCGTTTGCTGCTGCGGTTCAGGCGCCAGCCCATCAGGATTGCTGCGGCGGTCAGGCCGACGATCAGGCCGATCCACATGCCCTGCGGGCCCATGCCCAGGCCGAGGCCGAGCCCGGCGCCCAGCGGCATGCCCAGGCCCCAATAGGCGAACATGGCGATGAACATCGGCACGCGGGTGTCCTTCAGTCCGCGCAGCGCACCGGCCGACAGCACCTGTATGCCATCGGGGAACTGGAAGGTGGCCGCGTACAGCAGCAGGGTCGAGGCCAGACCGGCCACGGCCAGGTCGTTGGTGTAGACGCCGACGATGGCGTCGTGGCCGAACAGCAGCGCCGCCGCCGACAGCGTCTGCGTACCCATGATGATCGCGTAGCCGGCCCACGCCGCACGGCGCACGCCGAAGCCATCGCCACGGCCGACCGCATGGCCGACCCGCACGGTGGTCGCCTCGGCCACGCCCATCGGGATCATGAAGCACAGCTGCGCCACGTTGATCGCGATCTGGTGCGCGGCCGCTTCATTGGCACCCAGGCGACCGATCAACAGTGCGGTGACGATGAACAGGCCACCTTCCATCAACACGGTGATGCCGATCGGCAGGCCGGTGCGCAGCAGGTCCCAGATCGCTGACCAGCGCGGTCCCTCGAAATGCGAGAACAGCTGCAGGTGGGCAAAGCGCTTGGTGAACCACAGGTAGGTACCGAAGGCGATCGCCTGCAGCCACATCATCACCGCCGAGGCGATGCCCAGGCCTTCGGCGCCCATTTCCGGGAAGCCCAGCTTGCCGTTGGCCAGCACGTAGCCCATCGGCGCCAGCACCAGCAGACCGCCAAAACCGAGCAGCATGGTCGGCAGCGTCCAATGCATGCCTTCACTGAGATAGCGCATGCAGAAGTACAGGGTCAGCGCCGGGCCACCCCAGCGCACCGCATGCAGGAACGCCGTTGCGCCCGGCACGATGTCCGGAGCGATGCCGAAGGCCGGCAGCAGCGGCGGCACCACGGTGAGGAAGGTGAACATGATCAGGCCCAGGCCCAGCGCCAGCCACAGCGCCTGCCGGAACAACGGGCCGATCTCGCGCTCACGGCCGGCGCCATGCAGCTGCGACACCGAGGCGGTGAGTGAGATCAGCGTGCCGATCGGGATCAGCATCGGCAGCCACAGCAGCGCGGTGCCGATGGTCACCGCGGCCAGGGTGGATGTCGCATGGTGGCCGGCAATCACGTTGTCGACGAAGGAGATCAGACCGGTGGAGACGTGCCCGAGCACAAGCGGCAGGGCAAGCAGACCGGTGGCGCCGACTTCCTTGCTGAAGCGCGGCGTGGAGGTTGCAGTAGACATAAGGTGCTTGACGCGAACTACGGTTGCGCGCGAAGGGCACAGGCACCGGGTTGCGGCCGGCCATCTTACGCGCGCTGGGCGGCCATTCCCATGACTGCCCCATAAAGGGGACGGAGGGAATCAAGTCGTATCCGGCACAGTCGGGCTAGAAATGACCTAGTTCCCTCCCTCCCCTTTTTCTTACTGCCCGGCCTGGCGCTTGAGCCAGGTGTCGCGTTCGGCGGCGGGGACGGTAAGGAATGCGCTGCGTACGCTGTCGCGTTCCTGCGGCGGTGTGCGCTGCGCGACCAGGGCCAGCTGCGCCAACTGCGCCGGGCTCAGCTGGCGCAGCACGGCAAGGACCGCGTCGCGCTGTTGCGGCGGCACGAAGCCGAACAGGCCGTGCAGCTTGGGGAACTCGGCGCCCAGTTGCGGGCCCAGACGCCAGCCTTCGCGGAAGGCCTGGTCCTGTGCCAGGAACTGCGTGCGCAGGCGCTGCTGCTGATCGGCCGGCAAGGCGGCGAAACGGCTGGCGGCCTGACGGATGCGTTCGCGCTCACCCTCTGGCAGGGCCCGCCACGCGGCGTAGTCGCTGCGACGCTGACGTTGCTGGGCGGGATCGAGTTGCGCGAATGCCGCCGCTGCGGTGGGCGCGGCCGCCGACGGTGTTGCCGAGGGTGCGGGCAGCGGCACATTCAACGATTGCGGCGCAGCGGCCAGCGACAGCGGCAAGGCCAGCAGCAGGCCGGCGAAGAGGAGCTTATTCATCGGCAGCAGAGGTTTCCAGCGCTGCGCCGACCGGTTCCGGGCGGGTCGGCTTGGGTTGTGACTCGTCCACCGGCAGCGGGCCACCGGCAGCACTCCAGGCATGCATGTCGGCCTCGGCCAGCAGCGGGTAATCGCGGTCGGCCAGCATGGCGGCATCTTCGCTGGCCTGCGCATCGCCGCCTGCAGCGGGGCGGACATCGCTGGCGGGCAGTGCCTCGACGGTGACCGGCCCGGCCTCACCCACCACGCCCTCGGGCAACGGGCCATCGGCCGTCAACGCGCGGCCCTGCCAATGGCGCCAGCCCAACGCAGCCAGCAGCAGCACCGCCACGGTGATCAACAGGATCACCGGGCCACGCCAGCGCGGCTTGGTATTGGGGCGACGACGCTTGCCGCTGGCAGGCGCGCGTTCGTCGCGCGGCGGCGCACGCCAGCTGGAAGCAGGCGCCTGGTTGTTGGCCGCTGGCGCGGACGGTTGCGCCAGCTGCTGCAGACGCTTGGCCGGCAGGTCGCGGATACGCAGCTGCACCTGTTCGGCCAGCGTCCGCCATGCGGCGGCATCGGGCTGGCCATTGGCATCGCGTGGGCAGGCCGTGGCCAACAGGCGTTGATAACCCTCCTCGTCGACATCCAGAACGCGGGTGGCGATGCCCTCGTCCAGGCTGCCGCCCACCCGCAGCAACAGAGCCAGCCGCGGCAGGGGGGCCATGTCGCCCAGCGCGGCCAGCGGCGGCGGCCACTGACCGGTGGTCGGCTCGCGCAGCGCCTGGCGCTGGCCCAGCAGGGTCCAGAAGCGGCCGGGCCACTGCGCCATCGGCAGGTCGCTGGCGACGGCGGCGAAGGCGCGCATCACCGCCACCAGCGTTTGTTCGGCACGGGCGGGGTCGCCGCACTGCAGTTCGGCCACGACCAGGGCACGGCGTTCGACGCCACGCAGAAAAGCCGACAGCGCGCCGGCCGCGGTCGAGGAAACAGGGGCGGGCACAGCCGTCATCGGTCACTCCAAAGGTCTGCCGGCATGATAGCGGCAGCCCATCGCTGCCCGGCAGGCTTGCGATTCCAGACACTTCATGCTGCAGGTTGTGCACAGCATCCCGCGGGAATCGGGCGATTCCTTGATGAATGGCTGAATTCACCCTGTTTCAGCAATGTTTCACACTTAACTTATTGATTTTAATGCACTTTAAAGTGTGGCTATTTTTTGACCAACCCAAGCGTGAGGCCGTCGCCATCGGCCTCATGCGGCGCCACGAGCCGCTAACGCACAGACTTATCCACAGAAGATGTGGATAAGACTGAATCTCTAATAGACACCGATATTTAGGTGACATTTATGATTCGCCGAAGGGCATGCCAGTCGCATCTGCCTCTGCAATGCGCCCTCGCAGGGGCCGTTACACTGACCCGATGCTCGCCCCCGATTCCGGCCCCGTCCCGACCCTGCAGGTCGCCCTGCCCGTCCCCCTGCCGCGCCTGTTCGATTACCTGCCGCCACAGGGCGAGGGCCCGACGATGGCGGTCGGCTGCCGGCTGAAGGTGCCGTTCGGCAACCGCGAACTGATCGGCGTGGTGGCCGGCCACGGGCAGGCCGAGGACAGCCAGGGGCTGCGCCAGGCACTGGCCTGGTGTGACTCCGCGCCGCTGCTGCAGGGCGAGCTGTGGCAGAGCCTGCAGTGGCTGGCACGCTATACCCACGCCCCCCTGGGCGAGGTGCTGAGCACCGCCCTGCCCGGCCCGCTGCGGCACGGCGAACCGCTGCCCGATACCCATCACTGGGGCTGGCAGCTGACACCGGAGGGCCATGCCCAGCGCGAAAAGCTGCGCGCCGGCAGCCGACCACGGCAACTGGCCGAGCTGCTGGCCGACGCGGTGGTGGACGAGGATGTCCTGTCCGCGCGCATGCAGGACTGGCGGGTGGCCGCACGCAGCCTGGGCAAGCGCGACCTGGCCGAGCGCATCGCCCTGAGCGTGGCGCCGCAGCACGCCCAGCCCCTGCCCGGCCCCACCCTCAATGCGGAGCAGGCCGAGGCCGTGGCCGCGATCACCGCCGCCGAAAGCTTCCAGGCATTCCTGCTGGACGGGGTGACCGGCAGCGGCAAGACCGAGGTCTACCTGCAGGCAATCATCCATTGCCTGGCGCAGGGCAGGCAGGCGCTGGTGCTGGTGCCCGAGATCGGCCTGACCCCGCAGACCCTGGCGCGCTTCCGCGGCCGTCTCGGCATTGCCGTGCACGCGCTGCACTCGGGGCTGACCGACAACGAACGCGCGCGGGTCTGGGCCGCGGCCTCACGCGGCGAAGCACGGGTGATCGTGGGTACGCGTTCGGCGGTGTTCATCCCGCTGCCGCAGCCGGGCCTGCTGATCGTCGACGAAGAGCACGACGGCAGCTACAAGCAGCAGGACGGCATCCGCTACCACGCGCGCGATTTCGCCCTGGTGCGGGCCAAGGCGCAGGGCGTTCCGGTACTGCTGGGCAGCGCCACGCCCTCATTGGAAACCCTGCACAACGCCTACGCCGGCCGCTATGCGCACCTGCGCCTGAAGCAGCGCGCCGGTGATGCCCGACCGCCGCGCGTGCGCATCCTCGATGTGCGCAAGCGTCCGCTGCGCGATGGCCTTTCCGCCGACGTGCTGGCCGGCATCGGCGAACACCTGCAGCGGGGCCAGCAGGTGCTGGTGTTCAAGAACCGGCGCGGCTATGCGCCGGTGCTGCTGTGCCACGACTGCGGCTGGACCGCGCCCTGCAACCGCTGCGATGCACCGATGACCGTGCATGGCGGTGGTCGTCGCCTGCAATGCCATCACTGTGGTGCGCGGCAGCCGGCACCGTTGGCCTGCCCCGCCTGTGGCAGCCTGGCCCTGCAGCCGCAGGGCATCGGCACCGAGCGGCTGGAAGAACACCTGGTCAGTGCCTTCGCCGATTTCCCGGTGGTGCGCATCGACCGCGGCACCACCGCACGGCGCGATGCGCTGGAGCAGCAGCTGGCCAAGCTGGGCAACGAACCCGGCATCCTGGTCGGCACGCAGATCCTGGCCAAGGGCCACGACCTGCCCAAGCTGACCCTGGTGGTGGTGGTGGGCATCGACGAAGGCCTGTTCTCGGCCGATTTCCGCGCCAGCGAAAAACTGGCGCAGCAGCTGATCCAGGTAGCCGGCCGCGCCGGTCGCGCGCGCGATCCGGGCGAAGTGTGGCTGCAGACCCATCACCCGGGTCATCCGCTGCTGGAGACGCTGGTGAACGGTGGCTACCACCCGTTCGCGCAGGCTGAATTGAACCAGCGCGAAGCGGCGGGTTTTCCACCGTTCGCGCACCTGGCGCTGATGCGCGCCGAAGCGCAGCAGCTGGAGCATGCCAATGCATTCCTGCTGGCCGCGCGGAAACTGCTGGGCGAGCAGAACGTGGTGGAGGCCTATGGGCCGATGCCCGCACCGATGCCGAGGCGTGCCGGCTACCAGCGCACGCAGTTGTTGTTGTCGGCAGCGCAGCGGCCACCGCTGCACGGGGTGCTGGCACAGCTGGTGCCGCAGCTGTACGCGCTGCCGGAGGCACGCAAGGTACGCTGGTCGCTGGATGTGGATCCCACCGACCTGTATTGATCGGCAGAGCGCTGCCGAGCATGGCTCGGCACTACAGGTGCCACCTTGGATCCACCGTTACGTCATCGGTGACATCACGCCGCGCTGGTACGCCGGGCGCTCGCGCAGGCGTGCATACCAGTCGGCCAGGTGCGGCAGGTCCGGGCGCTGGATCGGCAGCTCGAACCAGGCGTAGATCAACGAGCCCAGGGCGATGTCACCCATGGCGAATTTCTCGCCCGACAGCCACGGCTGCGTGGCCAGGGTCGCGTTGGGCAGCGCCAGGAAATCACCGGCGCGCACGATCGCCGCATTGATGCGCGCCTCATCGCGGTCGGCCGGCGCGGTGCGCATGATCCCCCAGATCAGTTCGGAGTACAGCGGCGCCATCCGCGAGGTGCTCCAGTCCATCCACTTCTCGGCCTGCGCACGCTCCATCGCGTCTTCCGCGTACAGCGTGCCCAGCGAATAGCGCGCACTGAGGTAGCGCACGATGGTGTTCGACTCCCACAGCGGCAGGCCGTGGTCTTCGATCACCGGCACCAGCCCGTTCGGGTTCATCGCCACGTACTCCGGCGACTGCGTTCCACCGTGGCTGCCACCCACTTCGATGGACTCGTACGGCAGGCCGATTTCCTCGGCACACCACAGCACCTTGCGGACGTTGCTGGAATTGCGGCGACCCCAGATCTTCAACATGCGGATTTCCTTGCGTGCAGCGCTGCGCCAAGAGGGCGCGGAGCCGTTACGATACGCCGATCCACAAGGAGAAACGGCATGACCGCATGGGATGCAGTGAATTACGTTCTGCTGGCAGCAGGGCTGGTGGCGCTGGTGCTGGGGTACCGCCGATCCAACCGCAACATGCTGCTGTGTGCCGGGCTGTTGCTGCTGGCATTCAACGGAGTTGAGGATTTCGCCGATGGCTTTGCTGCGGGCTACGCGGGGTCCGACGCACGCGCGCTGTAGCGCGTGCAGAAAGCAGCCGAGCGTGGCTCGGCCCTGCTTTGCACCGGCGTTTTCCGGCGTTACCGGTTCTTCTTCGGCAGCGCGCGCACGTAGGAGGATTTACCGTCCTTCTTCAGTTCGAACAAACCGATCGCGGCCAGCAGATCGCTGAGCTTCCCGTAACCGTAGTTGCGCGGATCGAACGAGGCCTGGTTGCCGATCTGGCTGCCGACCGGGCCCAGGTGCGACCAGCCATCCTCGCCTTCTGCCGAGGACACCGCACGCCGCAGCATCTTCACCAGACGTGTATCGCTGCGCATTTCCGCGCCGCTCTTGCGCGGGCGCGCATCGTCGCTGCTCGCCTGTTCGCTGGGCGCCTGTTCGTTCGATGATGGTTCGTTCGATGCCTGCTCGACATCCTGCACGCTGGCGTGGGTCTGGCCCAACGCTTCGAGATAGGTGAACTTCGAGCACGCGTTGACGAAGGGTTCCGGGGTCTTCTTTTCGCCGAAGCCATAGACCTTCACGCCGTCGGTCAGCAGGCGCATCACCATCGGGGTGAAGTCGGCATCGCTGGACACGATCGCGAAGCCATCAAGGTTGCGCGCGTACAGCAGATCCATCGCGTCGATCACCATCGCCATGTCCGACGCGTTCTTGCCCTTGCTGTAGGCGAACTGCTGGATCGGCCGGATCGCGTATTCGTGCAGCACCGCCTCCCACCCTTTCAGCCGCGGGCTCTTCCAGTTGCCATAGGCACGGCGCACGTTGGCCACACCATAGCGAGCGACCTCGGCCAGGACTTCGTCGATCTTCGAGGCCGGTGCATTGTCGGCGTCGATCAACAGGGCGATGCGCTTTTCCGGTTCGCTCATGGACTCCTCACGGGCAGTTGCCTGAACCCGAGTATCGCCGATCCGGATGCACGCTGACGTGACAAGGACCGGCCGTGCGAAGATGCCAGGCACTTCCCCCATGCCCCCCTGGAGTGAGTCGATGAGTCGTGATCGCGTCCCCCACCTGGTCGTTGTCGGCGGCGGTTTCGCCGGCCTGTGGGCCACCCGTGCGCTGGCCCGCGAACGCATACGCATCACCCTGGTCGACCGTCGCAACCATCACCTGTTCCAGCCGCTGCTGTACCAGGTGGCCACCGCAGGACTATCGGCTCCGGATATCGCCGCACCGCTGCGCCACATCCTCGGCCACCAGCGCAACGTGGAGGTGCGGCTGGGCGAAGTGGTGGCCATCGACAAGGAAGCCCGCCAAGTGCGCATGGCCGATGGCAGCACGCTGGACTACGACAGCCTGCTGCTGGCCACCGGCGCCACCCACGCCTATTTCGGCCATGACGAATGGGCCGACGATGCGCCGGGCCTGAAGACGCTGGACGATGCCATCGCCCTGCGCCGCAAACTGCTGCTGGCGTTCGAGCGCGCCGAGGCCGAGCCGGACCCAGCAAAGAAGGCCGCATGGCTGAGCTTTGCCGTGGTGGGTGGTGGACCGACCGGCGTCGAGCTGGCCGGCACCCTGGCTGAAATCGCCCGGCATACGCTGCGCAATGAGTTCCGCCACATCGATCCAGCCAGCGCCAAGGTGCGGCTGGTCGAGGCCGGTCCGCGCGTGTTGTCGACCTTCCCTGAAGTGCTTTCGCTGAAGGCACGCCGGCAGCTGGAAAAGCTGGGCGTGGAAGTGATGACCGGCACGCCGGTCAGCCACATCGATGGACAGGGCTTCAAACTGGGCGACCAGTTCGTGCCCGCGCGCACCGTGGTCTGGGCCGCCGGCGTGGCCGCCTCGCCACTGGCGCGCACGCTGGACGTGCCGCTGGACCGCGCCGGACGCGTGCCGGTGCAGCCGGACCTGACCCTGCCCGGCCATCCCGAACTGTTCGTGGCCGGCGACCTGGCCGCACTGAGCCAGGCCAACGGCAAGCCGGTACCGGGCGTGGCCCCGGCCGCCAAGCAGATGGGCAAGCACGTGGCGGAAACGCTTCGCGCACGCCTGCACGACAAGCCGGCACCGGGGCCTTTCAAGTACGCCGACTTCGGCAATCTGGCCACCATCGGCCGCATGGCTGCGATCGTGCACCTGGGCAAGCTGCAGCTGTCGGGCGTGCTGGCCTGGTGGTTCTGGCTGGCCGCGCACGTGTTCTTCCTGATCGGTTTCCGCAACCGCGTCGTGGTGCTGTTGAACTGGGCGGTGGCGTACTGGAGCTACCAGCGCAGCGCGCGGATCATTTTTGGCGACGACCGCGAAGACCGCCGGCCGAAGCGGTAGGTACTGCCGTGGGTGACCTCTCGACCGACACAGTAGATCCACGCCATGCGTGGATGGATTTCTGTGCAGGCTGCATGGAGCGTAGCCACGCGTGGCGTGGCTCTACTGCTTCATCGGGCCGCTGGGCACCCGCTCATGTCCGGCAGAAATCTTCGCGATAGGTAGTGCCGTGGGCGCGTCCTCGACCGGCACAGTAGATCCACGCCATGCGTGGATGAGTTTCTGTGCAGGTTGCATGTAGCGCAGCCACGCATGGGGGGCTCTACTTCGGCTTCGGGTACCACAACGCGTTGACGATGACCCAGCGCTGGTCGAAGCGACCCATGTGGAAGTAGTCGACGAACCACGGCGTTTCCAGCCGCACCGACGCCGCATTGCCGGTCACGTCCAGCACCGTGCAGCGGCGGTCCCATTGATCCTTCGGTGTCTTCAACGCGCCCTGCTTGGTCAACGCAACCAGTTCTTCCTTCGACATCCGGCGCAGGCCGAGGCGTTCGTCGGGCGTATCACCGAGCACCGCGCGCTTGGCCAGGTCCGGATGCAGGGAACGGGCGACGCGCTGCGGGTCGGCTTCCAGCTGTCCGTCGACGTAGTCGTGGCAGGTCGCTTCGATGGCGGCGATCGTGGTGGCGTCGGCGGCGGGGCTTGCACCTGCGGACAGTGCGAACAACAGGGCAACGGTGGACATCCGGGTCTCCAGCGCTGAGGGCTGGGCGATCATGGCATGGCCGGATGTGCCCCATCCACGCATGGCGTGGATCTACCGGCGATGTTGTAGAGCCGAGCCCATGCTCGGCTGATGCCCGTCGCCGAGTGCAGCAGCCGAGCATGGGCTCGGCTCTACAGAACAGCCTCGGCCGGCGCCTGCAGCCACGCCAGCTTGCGTTCGCGCGGCTGCTGCTTGAGCTCCCATTCGGCGCGCGAGGCCGTTGCCCTGTCCGGGTATTCGCGCACCGCCAGCACCCGCAGCGGCGGCCGCGATCGGGTGTAACGGGCTCCCTTGCCGGCCTGGTGGGCGGCGAAACGGGCCTGCACGTCGGTGCTGATGCCGGCGTAATAGCTGCCATCGCGGCATTCGAGCAGATACAGGAACCACGGGCGGGAAGGCGAAACCATGGCCGGATTATGCCGTGCTGCACTGCAGCGGATATACTGGCGACCGAATGCAGGAGAGAGGCGCCGCGCTGGCGCCCGCCGAAGGCGCAGGCTCCCATGATCGCTCAGGCCGGTGGGCTGGAATCCCACCAACCATGCATTCGACTCGCCGAGCTGGAGAGAGGTCACCGGGCATGCCCGGGACGATCCGCCGAAGGGGCACGCGGTTCACGCCGCTGAACTCTCAGGCAAAAGGACAGCGGGAGCGGCACCGGTCATCGTCATCCCGTCGTTGCGCAGGCAACGGCGGTGGTCGCGCATGGCCGGCCCCACCGCGCCCGGAGCCTGTCCCATGCTGCTGTCCATCATCTACCTGATCGCCATTTCCGCCGAAGCCATGACCGGCGCCCTGTCTGCGGGCCGCCGCCGCATGGACCTGTTCGGCGTGGTCATGATCGCCTGTGTCACCGCCCTCGGTGGCGGCTCGCTGCGCGACATCCTGCTCGGCCACTATCCACTGGGCTGGGTGAAGCATCCTGAGTACCTGGGCTTCACCGTGTGCGCGGCGCTGATCGCCACCTGGGTGGCGCGCTGGATGCATCACTTCCGCCGCACGTTCCTGGTGCTGGACGGGCTGGGCCTGATCGCCTTCACCCTGATCGGCTGCTCGATCGCGCGCGAGGCTGGCCATGCGCTGCCGATCGTGCTGATCGCCGGCATGCTCACCGGCGCCTTCGGCGGCGTGCTGCGCGACATCCTCTGCAACGAGGTGCCGCTGATCTTCCAGAAAGAGCTGTACGCGATCATCTCGCTGCTGACCGGTGCGGTGTATCTGCTGTTGCTGCACTGGGGTGTGGCCGATGCCACGGCGATCCTGTGCTGCCTGGGTGGTGGGTTTGCCGTGCGCCTGCTGGCAATCCACTACTGCTGGGAAATGCCGAAGTTCGTGTACCACGACGAAGTGCATTGAGCCCTTGAGGGTAGTGCCGGCCGCTGGCCGGCATTTCCGGCTGGGTCGCATGACCAAGGTCACGCGGCGACGGCCCGCGTAAACCGCTACCATTGGCGCCCCGTCGCACGCGCGACGGCATCCAGCCACGCCGCGTCCACGGCCCCGCCAGACAATCCCCCTCCCCGCTGCCCGTGGCCCTTCGTGGTGCCGACGGGCCCGCATGACCCTGCGTGCACGCAGGGCGCAGGATGCCCCATGTCTGTCGCCGAAAACTCCCGCTTTCGCCGTGCCCGTCCGCTGTTGGTCGTTGCCGGTCTTGCCCTTGTCGCTGGCCTGGCGTGGTGGCTGTGGCCGCATGCCGAGGCGGACGGTGGCAAAGAAGCCGGTGGCGGCAAGGCAGTGCCGGTACGCATCGCCCGCGCCAGCGCCGAACCGCTGGTGCTGCGGATGAAGGCCGTCGGTACGGTCACCCCGCTGCACAGCGTGGTGGTGCGCAGCCGCGTGGACGGCGAACTGATGCGCCTGCATTTCCAGGAGGGTCAGCAGGTCAAGGCCGGTGACCTGCTGGCGCAGATCGATCCGCGCCCCTACCAGGTGAAGCTTGCGCACGCACAGGGTACGCAGCAGCAGAACCTGGCCGAGCTGGAGAATGCCGAGCGCCAGCTGCAGCGTTACCGCGAACTGCAGCGCCAGAACTACGTGTCCGCGCAGGAACTGAGCGACCAGCAGAGCAAGGTACGGCAGCTGCAGGGGCGTCGCCTCAGCGACCAGGCATCGGTGGATGAAGCACGACTGCAACTGCAGTACACGCGCATCGTCGCCCCTGTCAGCGGGCGTGTCGGCCTGCGGCGTTTGGACGTAGGCAACCTGGTGCATGCCAGCGATGCCGAAGGCCTGGTCACGCTGGCGCAGACGGCGCCGATCAGCGTGTTGTTCACCGTGCCCGAGCCGGAGCTTCCCGCGCTGCTCGAAGCCGTACAGGCGCAGCCGGCGCTGGCGGTGGAAAGCTGGGACCGCGAAGAACGCCGGCAGCTCGCCAGCGGCACCCTGTCCAGCGTCGACAACCGCATCGATACCGCCACCGGCACACTGAAGCTGCGCGCGCAGTTCGACAACGCCGATCAGGCGCTGTTCCCCAACCAGTTCGTCAATGTGCGCCTGCAGCTGGGTGAGCACCCCGCGCTGCTGGTTCCCGATGCCGCCGTGCAGTTCGGCAGCCAAGGCAACTACGTGCACATCATCGACAAGGACAACAAGGCACAACGGCGCCCAGTGGTACTCGGCCCGGCCGATGACGGTCGCGTTGCGGTGCGGTCCGGTCTGGTGGCCGGTGACAAGGTGGTGATCGAAGGCATTGACGGGCTGGAAGACGGCACCGCGGTGGAGATCATCACCGAGGAGGCATCGACCAAGGCCGGCGCATGAACCTCTCGCGCGCCTTCATCCTGCGCCCGGTGGCCACCACGTTGCTGATGGTGGCGCTGCTGCTGTCCGGCGTGCTGGCCTATCGCCTGCTGCCGGTGGCAGCGCTGCCGCAGGTCGACTACCCGATCATCCAGATCACCACGCTGTACCCCGGTGCCAGCCCCGAGCTGACCACGCGCACCATCACTGCGCCGCTGGAGCGCCAGCTCGGGCAGATTCCCGGCCTGAAACAGCTGTCGTCCACCAGTTCCGGCGGCGCCTCGGTGATCACCCTGCAGTTCGGCCTGGAGGTGTCGCTGGGCGTGGCCGAACAGGACGTGCAGGCGGCGATCAACGCGGCCGGCAGCTTCCTGCCCGGTGACCTGCCGGTGCCGCCGGTGTACCGCAAGGTCAATCCGGCCGACACGCCGATCCTGACCCTGGCGGTGACCTCGCAGGGCCTGTCGCTGCCGCAGGTGCACGATCTGGTCGACACCCGCATCGCGCAGCGGCTGGCGCAGCTGCCTGGTGTTGGTCTGGTGAGCCTGGCCGGTGGCCAGCGCCCGGCCGTGCGCATCCAGGTCAATCCGGGCGCACTGGCCGCCAACAACCTGGGCATGGACCACATCCGCACCGCGATCGCCGCGGCCAACGTCAATCTGCCCAAGGGCAGCTTCGATGGCCCGATCCGCGCGGTGATGCTCGATGCCAACGACCAGATGCGCAGCGTTGCCGAGTACCGCGCGCTGGTGCTGGCCTGGCGTGAGGGCGCACCGCTGCGGCTGGGCGATGTGGCGACCATCACCGACGGCGCCGAGAACCGCCAGCTGGCGGCATGGAGCGGCACCACCCCGGCGGTACTGGTGAACATCCAGCGCCAACCCGGCGCGAACGTCATCGCCGTGGTCGAACAGGTGCGTGCGTTGCTGCCGCAGCTGCAGGCCACGCTGCCGGCCGGCGTGCAGATGACCGTGCTCAGCGACCGCACAGAATCGATCCGAGCGTCCGTGCGCGGCGTACAGAAGGAACTGGTACTGGCCATCGCGCTGGTGGTGCTGGTGACCTGGGTGTTCCTGCGCAACCTGCCGGCCACGCTGATTCCCAGCGTGGCGGTGCCGCTGTCGCTGATCGGTACGTTCGCGGTGATGCTGCTGGCCGGCTATTCGCTCAACAACCTCACGCTGATGGCGCTGACCATTGCCACCGGCTTCGTGGTGGACGATGCGATCGTGATGCTGGAAAACATCGCCCGCCACCTGGAAGACGGCGAAAGCCCGCGCGAGGCGGCGTTGAAGGGTGCCAGCGAGATTGGCTTCACCCTGGTGTCGCTGACGGTCTCGTTGATCGCCGTGCTGATCCCGTTGCTGTTCATGGCCGACCTGGTGGGCGCGCTGTTCCATGAGTTCGCGGTGACGCTGGCGGTGGCCATCGGCATTTCGCTGCTGGTGTCGCTGACCTTGACGCCGATGTTGTGCGCGCGCTTTCTGAAGCCGCAAGCCAAGGGGTCAGAGCCCCAAGGGGATCTGACCCTGGCGGGGTCGGATCCCGTCAGGGCTCCGACCCCAAAGCCCGATGTCTTCGATCGCATCATTGCCCTCTACGACCGCCAGCTGCGCTGGGTACTGCAGCGCCAGCCACTGATGCTGCTGGCGACGGTGGCCACGCTTGCGCTCACCGTGGCGCTGTATTTCGCCGTGCCCAAGGGCTTCTTCCCGGTGCAGGATGCCGGCCTGGTCCAGGGCATCAGCGAAGCCCCGCAGGCGATCTCGTTCCAGGCCATGCGCGAGCGCCAGCTTGCCCTGGCCACGGCCATCGAACAGGACCCGGCCGTGGCCAGCCTGTCCTCCTACATCGGCGTGGACGGCAACAATGCCGCCCTCAACACCGGCCGCCTGCTGATCGAACTGAAACCACACGGCGAGCGCGAGAGCGCCGACGTGGTGATGGCGCGGCTGCAGCAGCGCGTGGCCAGAATTCCCGGCATCACCCTGTATCTGCAACCGGTGCAGGAGCTGGGTATCGAAGATCGCATCAGCCGCAATCAGTACCAGTTCACCCTGACCACACCGGATCTGCAGACGCTGGAAACCTGGACACCGAAGCTGCTGCACGCGCTGCGCCAGTCGCCCGCGCTGCGCGATGTGGCCAGCGACCTGCAGATGCAGGGCCGACAGGCCAAGGTGAGCATCGACCGCGATGCCGCCGCACGCCTGGGCGTGAGTGTGGAAGCGGTGGCCGACGCACTGTACGACGCCTACGGGCAACGGCAGATCTCGACCATCTTCACCCAGGCCAGCCAGTACCGGGTGGTGCTGGAGGCCGATCCGGCGCGGCAACCGGGGCCGGAGGCGATCACCGGCCTGCGCGTGCGCAACAGCAACGGCCAGACCGTGCCGCTGGGGGCGGTGGCGCGCGTCGAACAGGGGCCGACGGCGCTGCTGCGCAACCATGTCGGCCAGTTCCCGGCGGCCACGCTGTCGTTCAACCTTGCGCCCGGTGCATCGCTGGGTGAAGCGGTGGATGCGGTGCATGCCGCGCAGGCGCAGGTGGCATTGCCGCAGAGCATCGAGCTGCGCCTGCAGGGTGCGGCGGCGGCCTTCAGCAGCTCGCTGTCGAGCACGCTGTGGCTGATCCTTGCCGCCGTGGTGGTGATGTACATCGTGCTGGGCGTGCTCTACGAGAGCTTCATCCATCCCATCACCATCCTCTCCACATTGCCCTCGGCAACCGTGGGCGCCTTGGCCGCGTTGTGGGTGAGCGGACGCAGCCTGGACCTGATCGCAGTGATCGGCATCGTGCTGCTGATAGGGCTGGTGAAGAAGAACGCGATCATGATGATCGACTTCGCGCTGGACGCGCAGCGCACACGCGGCATGATTCCGCGTGAAGCGATCCACCAGGCGGCGCTGCTGCGCTTCCGGCCGATCCTGATGACCACCCTGGCGGCGTTGTTCGGTGCGGTACCGCTGATGCTGGCCACTGGCTCGGGCGCCGAGCTGCGGCAACCGCTGGGCTGGGTGATGGTGGGTGGCCTGATGGTCAGCCAGGTGTTGACCCTGTTCACCACGCCGGTGATCTATCTGGCCTTCGACCGTCTGCAGCGTCGCCGCGCGGCGGCACCGGCAACAGCAGACGAGGCCCGGGCATGACCCCTGTGGCACGCCTGGCACAGGCCTGCGTGCAGCGTCCGGTGGCGACCATCCTGTTGGCGGTGGCGCTGGTACTGGCCGGCCTGCTGGCGCTGCGCCTGCTGCCGGTGGCACCGCTGCCCCAGGTCGACTATCCCGCCATTGAAGTCAGCGCCAGCCTGCCCGGCGCCTCGCCCGAATCGATGGCGGCGACCGTGGCCACGCCGCTGGAGCGTGCGCTGGGCAGCCTGCCCGGCATCTCGCGCATCGATTCGGCCAGCACCCAGGGGCAGACCGAGATCGAATTGAAGTTCGTGCTCGGCCGCGATATCGACGAGGCCGCGCGCGAGGTGCAGGCCGCGATCAACCTCGCTCGCGGCCAGCTACCCAGCGGCATGCCCGGCATGCCGCAGTACCGCAAGGTCAACCCATCGCAGGCACCGATCCTGGCGCTGGCGCTGACTTCCGACACGCTCTCGCCGGGCCAGCTGTACGACCTGGGTTCGACCGTGCTGGCGCAGAAGCTGTCGCAGGTACCCGGCGTGGGCGAAGTGCAGGTAGGCGGCAGCGCGCTGCCGGCGGTTCGCGTATCGCTGGACCCGAATGCCCTCAATCACGCAGGGCTGGCGCTGGAGGACGTGGCACAGGCAATCAGCCGCGCCAACGCGGTGCGTCCATTGGGTGCAGTCGCAGGCGCGCAGCAGCACTGGCAACTGGAGGCGCCGCTGCAGCTGCGCCAAGCCGCGCAGTATCGCGAGCTGGCGCTGAAGGCCAGCGATGATCGCCTGCTGCGGCTGGGCGATGTCGCCGCCGTCGCCGATGGCGTGGAGGACCGCTATGCCAGTGGCTTCCACAACGAACGCCCCGCCGTGCTGCTGATCGTCAGCCGCCAGCCCGGCGCCAACATCATCGCCACCGTAGATGCGATCCAGGCACAGCTGCCGCAGCTGCACGCCCTGCTGCCGAGCACGGTGGACATGCGGCTGGTGATGGACCGCTCGCCGGTGATCCGCGCCACCCTGCACGAAGCAGAAGTGACCCTGCTGCTGGCGATCGCGCTGGTGGTGCTGGTGGTGCTCGGCTTCCTCGGCCACTGGCGTGCGGCACTGGTACCCAGTGTGGCGATTCCGGTGGTGCTGTTCGGCACGCTGGCGTTGATCGCGCTGATGGGCTTCTCGCTCAATACGCTCTCGCTGATGGCCCTGATCGTGGCGGCGGTACTGGTGGTGGACGACGCCATCGTGGTGCTGGAGAACATCGCGCGCCATCGCGAACTGGGCGCCGACCGCTGGCAGGCGGCGGTGCGCGGTGCATCGGAAGTGGGCGCTACGTTGCTGTCGATGAACCTGGCGCTGGCGGTGGTGTTTGTTTCGATCCTGTTCCTGGACGATTTCGTCGAGCGCCTGTTCCGCGAATTCTCGCTGACCCTGGTGGCGGCGATGACGGTGTCGGTGCTGGTGGCACTCAGCCTGGTGCCGATGCTGTGTGCGCGCCTGTTCGTCGATGACGCACAACAGCCCTCGCGCTGGCAGCGCGGCAGCAATGCGCTGTTCGAGCGCGTGCGTGGCGCCTATCTGCGTACCCTGCAGGCCAGCCTGCGGCAACTGCGCTGGCCCCTGCTGGCCTTCGTGGCAGTGATCGCACTCAATGTCTGGCTGTTCCAGCAGGTACCCAAGGGCATCGTGCCGCAGCAGGACACCGCACAGCTGCGCGGCTTCGCGCGTGGCGATGACGGCCTGTCTTTCCAGGCGATGCAGCCGAAGATCGATGCCTACCGCAAACTGCTGCTGTCCGACCCGGCCATCGAGGACATCATCGGCTATATCGGTGGCAGCAACGGGGTCAACAACGCCTTCATCATGATCAAGATGAAGCCGCTGGCCGAACGCGGCGTCTCCAGCCAGCAGGTGATCGACCGCCTGCGTGCACGCCTGCCCAAGTTGCCCGGGGGCAACCTCTATCTGTGGGTGGACCAGGACATCCGCCTGGAAGGCGCGGGTAGCAGTGGCAAGTACGAGTTCCAGCTGCTGTCGGCTGATACCGCGCCACTGCGCCAATGGGCACCGAAGGTCGCTGCTGCACTGCGTGGCCTGCCGGAACTGGTGGACGTGGAAGCGCAGGGCGAGGCCGGCATGCGCCAGGTGATGCTGGACATCGACCGCGAGGCCGCCGCGCGCCACGGCGTGGACCTGCGCACCGTGGCCAACATGCTCAACAACTCCTTCAGCCAGCGCCAGGTCGCCACGTTGTACGACAGCCTCAACCAGTACCGGGTGGTGATGGAGCTGGACCCGAAGCACACCCAGGACCCGGGCACGCTGGCACGGTTGCAGGTGATCGATGGCGGCGGCCAGCGCATTCCGCTGTCGAGCATCGCCAGCTGGCGCTACGGCATGGCGCCGGACCGCGTGTACCACAGCGAGCAGTTCGCCTCGATCTGGATCGAGTTCGCGCTGGCGCCGGGCGTGGGCCTGGAGCAGGCCACGCAGGCCATTGATGCTGCGATGGCCAAACTGATGCTGCCTCGCTCCGTGCAGGCCAAGCTGTCCGGCGAGGCCGGCGGCCTGGAGCAGTTGCGGTCGCGCCAGTTGTGGCTGGTACTGGGTGCCACGCTGGCGGTGTACCTGGTGCTGGGCATCCTCTACGAGAGCTTCCTGCAGCCCTTGGTGATCCTGTCCACGCTGCCGTCGGCCGGTATCGGTGCGCTGCTGGCGCTGTGGCTGTTCGGCAACGAACTGAACCTGATCGCGTTGCTGGGGCTGTTCCTGCTGGTGGGTGTGGTGATGAAGAACACCATCCTGCTGGTCGACTTCGCA
This sequence comes from Stenotrophomonas sp. 14P6.2.3, assembly GCF_057799055.1. Taxonomy (NCBI): domain Bacteria; kingdom Pseudomonadati; phylum Pseudomonadota; class Gammaproteobacteria; order Lysobacterales; family Lysobacteraceae; genus Stenotrophomonas; species Stenotrophomonas sp. 14P6.2.3. The sequence goes on along the minus strand of NZ_JBYOLA010000007.1, from coordinate 54,672 downwards.
TTGGCCGGCGAACGCCGCGGGCTGAGTGCGCGCGATGCGGTGATGGAAGCTGCACGACTGCGCCTGCGGCCGATCCTGATGACCTCGCTGGCGGCACTACTGGGCACGTTGCCGCTGATGCTGGCCAACGGCGAAGGCTGGGAGCTGCGGCAGCCGCTGGGCATCGCCATTGTCGGCGGGCTGCTGGTCAGCCAATGGCTGACGCTGTACACGACACCGGCGATGTATCTGGCGTTGGCGAGGATGCGGGCGGGGCGTTGAGCGGGGCGGCTTCATCCACGCGTGGCGTGGATCTACATAACCGGGTCGGGGTTCACACCACCCCGGCGATGTACCTGGCGCTGTCGTACATACGCAGCGCCAGGCGCATCGCCGGTGCAGACGGGCCGGTCTCCAACTCCGACCGGCCCTGATCGCGGCCGCACCCCCGCAGGCGCTGGCCGCCATCCACACACGTGCCGCCGTCAGGCGGCTTCGGACACCTTCACTTCGCGACGGGCGCGCACGGCCGCAGCCAGCCGCTCCAGCACCGTCACGGTGGTGTCCCAGTCGATGCAGCCATCGGTGATGCTCTGGCCGTAGACCAGCGGCTGGCCTTCGACCAGCTCCTGACGGCCACCGACCAGATGGCTTTCAACCATCACGCCGACGATGCGCTGCTCGCCGTCTTCCAGCTGGGTGGCGATGTCTTCGATCACCTTCGGCTGGTTCTCATGGTTCTTCAGGCTGTTGGCGTGGCTGGCGTCGATCATCAGCCGCGTCGGCAGCTTGGCCTTGGCCAGCGCCTGGCAGGCTTCGGCGACGCTGGCCGCATCGTAGTTCGGCTGCTTGCCACCACGCAGGATCACATGGCAGTCCGGATTGCCGGTGGTGGAGACGATGGCCGTGCCGCCCTGCTTGGTGACCGACAGGAAGTGATGCGGGTTCGAAGCTGCACCCACGGCATCGGCGGCGATCTTGACGTTGCCGTCCGTGCCGTTCTTGAAGCCGACCGGGCACGACAACCCCGACGCAAGCTCGCGATGCACCTGGCTTTCGGTGGTGCGTGCACCGATCGCGCCCCATGCCACCAGGTCGGCGATGTACTGCGGCGAGATCACATCGAGGAACTCGACACCGGCAGGCAGGCCGAGCTTGTTGATGTCGCGCAGCAGGCCGCGGGCGATGCGCAGGCCCTTGTCGATCTTGAAGCTGCCATCCAGGTCCGGATCGTTGATCAGGCCCTTCCAGCCCACCGTGGTACGCGGCTTTTCGAAGTACACGCGCATGACGATTTCCAGTTCACCGGCCAGTGCATCGCGCAGTGGCTTCAGGCGCTGGGCGTATTCGATGGCGGCTTTCGGGTCGTGGATCGAGCATGGCCCGACCACCACGGCCAGGCGGTCGTCGCGGCCGTGCAGGATCTGGTGCAGGGCCGCGCGCGAGGCGCTGACGGTGTCGGAGGCTTCGTCATCACAGGGCAGCATCGCCAGCAGCTGGGCAGGCGGTGTCAGCGGTTCGATGGTGCGGATACGCAGGTCGTCGGTGTGCGGGGGCATGGCGGGGGTCTCTACGGAATGTTGGGGGTCCGCAGCGTGGCGACATGAAAAAAGCCGCCAGGTTCGCTGGCGGCTTTCGGGAATGCGTCTGAAGCTTTCTTCAGGGTGAGCGCAATCCTTCCTCCGCCGGGGGCTTCGGAAAGTAATACCAATAAAAGCTGGCGTGGGTTGCGTTCATGGGATCTATTGATAACACAGGGTTTTGGCAGGTGCCAACTGTTTCATCCGCAACTGCGGGCGCGGTTCAGCGGACTATCGGCTGCCATGCACTTCCACGTCCAACAACAGCGTCTCGTGGATGTCCACCCAGCGCTCCACAACGCGGTCCAGTTCCTGCCTGGCCTCATCCAGCTGTTCGGGGTTGAGCATGGATCGGGCCGTATACAGATCGGACACCAGCTGCCGCAGGGTGGCTTCCTGGATGGCGACCACCGGCCCTTCCAGGCCGGGTACCTGCAGCGCAGGACTGCTGCCCAGCGCTCCGTACAACGTCACCTGGATCTTGCTCTGCATGCTCGACTTCCCTGCGGATGGATACGGCCGAGCGCCATCTTTACCCGGAATGGATGACACGCGCATGTGCCACCGCAGGCCGCATTACAGCGCTGCGAGGTCCGCCAGGTGCTGGGCCATCGCATCCACTGCGCCCGCGGCATTGGGTGGCGAAGTAGTCATGCCAGCCGGTGGCACTGATGGCGTCCATCAAGGCATCGGCATCGGCACGGCTGGCGCACTGCCAGACCGCGTAGTACTGCTCGGCGCTGGCATGTGGCACCTCGCTGGCCACGCGGCCCATCGCCAACGGTGCGACGCATGCAGGGTCGAGTTGCTGCATGCCGGCGCCGATACGGGTGAAGAAGGTGTTCCGCTGTTCGGCGGACAACGCTTTCCAGGTCGGCGTTGCGGTGTACAGCTCGATGAGGAGGTGGGACATGGGGCCTTCCTTGAGGGTCATGGGCTTGCCGGCCAGCGGCCGGCACTACCGGGAAACGGGCGTGACATGGGTTGCCGGCCAGCGGCCGGCACTACCGGGGAACGGGCGTGACATGAGTTGCCGGCCAGCCGCCGGCATTACCGGGAAACGGGTGAACGGTGCGGGGTTACAGCGAGCGCAGCGCACGCTTGCGGATGTACGCGTTGGCGACGCTGTCGCGGGTTGACTGCCACTGCGTGCAGACATCGCGCACCCAATCGGGTTGGCTTTTGCCAGCGTCGTTCAACCAGTTGCCAACCGAGTCCTGAACGTAGCGCTCTGGATCATCGGCCAATGCTTCCAGCAAGGGCAGCACGTGCTCGGGCTACTGCTTGAACAGCGCAATATGCGTGGCCCAGACACCGCGAGGACGCAGCGCCTCACACGCGAAGCGGCGCAGATGCGGCGAAGGCTGCTGCGCCCAGGGTTGCAGCAGGGCGAGCGCCTCAAGTGGTGCGTCGACGATATCGCTGCGCAGCGCCAACCATGCCCATTCGCGCACACCGAAGTGCGGATCATCTGCCAGCGGATGCATCACCTGCAGCTTGTCAGCCAATGCCGCCTGCGCGTCAGCGCCGATCAGATAGCACGCCCACCCGCGCACGGTGTCGGATGGATGCGCCTGCCAGTGCTGCACTTCGCCCTGCTCTGCCTCGCGCAGTAGCGCTGCAGCCAAGGCCATGCGTTGGGTGATTCCCTTGCCTGCGGCGGTGTGCATGCGCTGTATCGCGGACGGTGGCAAGGTCGGTGCCACCGCCTGCAGCAACGCAGCGAAGTCCACCGCCAGGCACTCGGCCAGATGCGTGCTGGCGGTGCTACCTGCGTTGAGTGCCTGCAGGCGTGCCGTGGCGATGGTAGTGCTCATGCACCTGCTTCCTGACCTGCGTCGGTGTGTCGCCAGACCTTTTCCAACAGCAGCGACAACTGCGCCTGTTCGCCGACATCCAGTCCATTGAACAGGCCACCGATCCATTGCGTGTGCTGGTCGAACAGATCGCCGGCCAGGCGCTTGCCGCGCGCCGTCAGCACGATCTGCAGACGTCGACCATCTTCGGCATCGCTGCGCCGCTGCAGCAGGCCGTCACGCTGCAGGCCATCGAGCAATCCGCTGATGGTGGCGCGGGTGACACCGGCCTGCTCGGCCAACTCGTGCGGCGGCAGCGTGCCGCCTGCGCCGTGCAGCAGGAACAGCACGACGAAGCGGCCTTCGCTGAGACCGTGCGGCGCGAGGCGTGTGGCGCAGTCACGGTCGATCGCACCGGACAAGGCGAGCAGCTGGAAGCACAGGCGCAGCTGCGCGACATTGGCGTGACCACGCCGCTGCGCCTCTTCGACGAGGGCCTGGTGCTTCAACTCAAGCATATTGAATTCATACATGATTAGGCGACTAATCATAATCCGTGTGACAAGAACTGCAAGCCTCCCGTTGCCGCCGACAGGGCCCGCAGATCATCAATCGCGGAAATGCATCGCTACCATTCCATCACCCGCGACGGTGGGCCGGGATGCGACGGAAACAACGGCAGCACCTCTTCGGCCAGTTCCTGCAGCACATCGGCAGCTGGGCGCTGCGAGAACTGGATGCCGAGCGCGGCATGGTTGACTCCCGCACGCTGCCAGGCTTCCAGCAGCGCGATCAGCCCCTTGCGCCCGGTGCGCAGGCAGTAGCCACCCTGCAGCGGCACGCGCGGATGGTCCGGGTCATCCACCAGATCCAGCCATTCATTGGTCATGTGCGGTCGGAAGCCGCCGTCGGGAATCTGCGCCCGCCATGCGCGGATCTTCGCCGCCAGCCGCTGTGGTCCTGCCGTGTCATGGGTCGCGTCGGGATAGGTCAGCCAGCCGTCGGCGTGTTCGCCGATCCATTCCAACGGCTGCCGGGCACCACCGGTAACGATCAGCGGAATGCGATCACTGACCGGCGGCGGCAGCAGCTGCACACCCTGTGCGGCCCAGGGGTGGCCGGCGAGCGCCCCGTCGGCGGGCTGCAACCATTTCCGGAAGGCCACCACGGCGTCGGCGAACCGTTCACCACGTTGGGCGTGGTCGAGGCCATAGGCGGGAAACTCAAGCGGTCGATCACCCGAGGCGATGCCCATCACCAGCCGCCCTGCGGACAACTGATCGATCGACGCGGCAGCCTTGGCCAGGTCGATGGGATGCCGCAGTGGCATCACCACGCTGCCTGTCGCCAACGCGACGCGATGGGTGCGCGCAGCCAGCCATGCGAGATACGTGAACGGATCGAACACCTGTCCGGCATCACCGAACTGGGGATCGAACAGTGGAACATCGCGCACCCAGACCGCAGCGAAGCCATGGCGGTCGATGGCTTCCACCAGCGCGGTCTGTCCCTGCAGTACCGCCATGTCGCCCTGGTAGAAGCGCAGCGGCAGGAAGATGCCCAAGGTCAGCGCATCGGCGCGGAACATGCGCTGGTAGCCTGCATGGCCGGCGAAGGTTGCTGCCGAAGCACCATGGATCGAAAGGGAGGTTGTCATCGCAGGGATCTCCTCAAGGCCCGGTCGCGGGCTCAGGCAGCAGCACGCCACGCTGGACCGCGGGCCGCGCGGCTACGCGCTGGTACCACGCCGAAAGATGGCGATGGCGCGAGAAGTCGATGTCGATCACGCGGAGCACATGCAGCCAACCGAAGTGGGCGATGTCGGCGATCGAGTAGTCATCGCCGGCCAACCAGGGACGCGCGGCCAAACGTGCATCGAGGATCGCGAAGATGTCTTCGGAAAGGTGCCGGTAGCGCTCGATCGCCGGCAGATAGCGCTCCGGCGCGAAGTGTTCGAAATGCACGCGCTGGCCGAAGATGGGACCGACGCTGGAGGCATGGAACATCAGCCAGGTGATGGCGTCCCAGCGCGCGGCCGGTGCCTGTGGCAACAATGCCCCGCCCTGCTCGGCGAGGTACAGCAGGATCGCCGCCGATTCGAACAGCACGATGCCCCTGGAGCGGTCTTCGAGGACCGGAATGCGACCGTGCGGATTGAGCCGCAGGAAATCGGGATGGCGATGTTCACCCTGCTCGATGCGCACATGGTGCAAGCGATAGGGCAGGCCCAGCTCCTCCAGCGCGATGGTGGCCTTGTAGCCATTGGGTGAGCTGTCGGTATGCAGGTGCAGCGAGGGTTCGGTCACGGCAACGTCCTGGAGGCAGAAATCGGGTGCACACGCGCTGCCCGCCCACACCATGGGCAGGGCGAAGCGATGTGGAAAGGGCGCTGCAGCGACCGTGCAACCAGTCTAGGAACCGGGCATGCAGGTGGGAAACGATGTCTGCTGACGTTGCAGTTGAGCCCAGCTCAACATCGCGCGCACCGGCGCGACAGCCATCGACCCGGCCGATATGCTGTGCTTTGCGCTGGCCGGTGAACGTGCCGACGGCTCGCCTGCATCGTCACGGGAGAATGGAAGATGGGTGCGGTACTGCCCTTGCTGGCCCTGCGGGCCTTCGTTGAAACCAGCCGCCACGGCAGCCTGACAGCGGCCGCCGAGGTGATGGGCGTGACACCCGGTGCCGTCAGCCAGCAGCTGCGGCAGTTGCAGGAACGGCTCGGCGTCAGCCTGTTCGATCGAACCCGCCATGGCGTGGTGCTCAGCGCGGCCGGCAGCCGCATATACCCGGAACTGCGTCAGGCCTTCGATCAGATCGCCAGCAGCCTGCACGCACTGGAAGCGTGGCAAGGCAGGTCATCGTTGCGGATCAGCGCCGCGCCCAGTTTCGCCGCGCACTGGCTGGCGACGCGACTGGCCGATTTCAGTGCACGGCATCCAGAAATCGACGTGCAGTTGGATGCCAGCCCCGCGCTGGTGGACCTGCGCCGTGATGGCGTGGACATCGCGATCCGGCACGGCCTGGGCCAGTATCCAGGGCTGCATGCAGAGCACCTGTTGGCACCGGCGTTGCTGCCGGTGGCAAGCCCCGCGCTGCTGGCAACCGTGCCAGCGATCACCCGCGTGCAGCACTGCCTGCGGCTGCCGCTGCTGCAGGACAGCGAACGCAGTGACTGGCGTCTGTGGTTCCAGGCTCTGGGCCTGCCACAGGATGCGCGCCTGCAGCGCGGCCCCGCCTTCGACGACGATCTGTTGTTGATACGTGCGGCGGCAGCCGGCCAGGGCATCGCGCTGGTGCGCGACATCCACGTGGCCGACGAAGTGGCCAGCGGTCGCCTGCAGGTGGTCCTGCAGCAGCCGTGGCCGCAGTCCTTCGCCTACTACGCCGTGACCCGGCCTGGCAGCGATGGCAGCGACCGACCGATGGTGGCAGCGTTCCTGGCGTGGCTGCAGGACAACATGCCGGCAGCACGCGCAGCGTAGCGACGGGTAATCCCGCACCGCGCCCGTAGATCCACCCCATGCGTGGATGCAGGCCAAAAAAAAACCCCGCCTTGCGGCGGGGTTTTTCATTGCAGCAGGGAAGCGTGCCGACCTGGGTCGGCCGCTACCGGTGCAGCGGGACTTAGAAGTCCATGCCGCCCATGCCACCCATGCCGCCCATGCCACCAGCGCCGCCCATGGCCGGCTCATCCTTCTTCGGAGCGTCGGCAACCATGGCTTCGGTGGTGATCATCAGGCCAGCGATCGAGGCTGCGTTCTGCAGCGCCGAACGGGTCACCTTGGTCGGGTCCAGGATGCCGAACTGCAGCATGTCACCGAACTCGCCGGTGGCGGCGTTGTAGCCGAAGCTGCCAGTGCCTTCCTTGACCTTGTTGACGATGACCGACGGCTCTTCGCCGGCGTTGGCGACGATTTCGCGCAGCGGGGCTTCCATCGCGCGCAGGGCGATCTGGATGCCGTGGTTCTGGTCTTCGTTGGCACCCTTCAGGCCAGCCAGCGCGGAGACCGCACGGACCAGGGCAACGCCGCCGCCCGGAACCACGCCTTCTTCAACGGCTGCACGGGTAGCGTGCAGGGCGTCGTCGACGCGATCCTTCTTTTCCTTCATTTCGATTTCGGTCGAAGCGCCGACCTTGATCACTGCAACGCCACCGGCCAGCTTGGCCACGCGCTCCTGCAGCTTCTCGCGGTCGTAGTCCGAGGAGGTGTCTTCGATCTGGGTCTTGATCTGCGCAACGCGCGAATCGACCGCAGCCTTGTCACCCACGCCATCGATGATGGTGGTGTTTTCCTTGGAAACCTGCACCTTCTTGGCGCGGCCCAGGTCCTTGATGGTGGCCTTTTCCAGCGACAGGCCGACTTCCTCGGAGATCACGGTGCCGCCGGTCAGCACGGCCATGTCTTCCAGCATCGCCTTGCGACGGTCGCCGAAGCCCGGCGCCTTGACGGCCACGACCTTGACGATGCCGCGGATGGTGTTGACCACCAGGGTCGCCAGCGCTTCGCCTTCGACTTCCTCGGCGACGATCAGCAGCGGCTTGCCGGCCTTGGCGACGCCTTCCAGCACCGGCAGCAGGTCACGGACGTTGGAGATCTTCTTGTCGTGCAGCAGGATGTACGGGTCATCCAGGTCAGCGGTCTGCGACTGCTGGTTGTTGATGAAGTACGGGGAAAGGTAGCCGCGGTCGAACTGCATGCCCTTGACCACGTCCAGCTCGTTGTCCAGGCCCGAGCCTTCTTCAACGGTGATCACGCCTTCCTTGCCGACTTCCTTCATCGCGTTGGCGATGATCTGGCCGATCGACTCGTCCGAGTTGGCCGAGATCGTGCCGACCTGGGCAATGGCCTTGTCGTCAGCGGTCGGCTTGGAGATGTTCTTCAGCTCGGCGACGGCAGCCACGACGGCCTTGTCGATACCGCGCTTGAGGTCCATCGGGTTCATGCCGGCAGCAACGGCCTTGGCGCCTTCGCGGATCAGGGCCTGGGCCAGCACGGTGGCGGTGGTGGTGCCGTCGCCGGCGTCGTCGTTGGTACGCGACGCGACTTCCTTCACCATCTGCGCGCCCATGTTCTCGAACTTGTCAGCCAGTTCGATTTCCTTGGCGACGGACACGCCGTCCTTGGTGATGGTCGGGGCGCCGAAGCTCTTCTCGAGCACGACGTTGCGGCCCTTCGGGCCCAGGGTGGCCTTGACGGCATTGGCGAGAACGTTGACGCCGCGCACCATGCGCGAACGGGCGTCTTCACCGAAACGAATATCCTTGGCAGCCATTGCAGTTACCTCATTGGTAGCGCCGGGCCATGCCCGGCAGCTGGGTGTTTGGAATCAGGGTATGAAGCAGGTCGCGCCGACGCTCAGCCGATGACGGCGAGCACGTCGTCTTCGCGCAGGACCTTGTATTCGACGCCTTCGCTCTTGTACGAGCTGCCGGCGTACTGGCCGTAGATGACCTTGTCACCGACCTTCAGCGACGGAGCGCGCACGGTGCCGTTGTCCAGCGGCTTGCCCGGGCCCACGGCCACGACTTCACCCTTGGTGGACTTTTCCTTGGCGGAGTCCGGGATCAGGATGCCACCGGCGGAAACTTCGTCGGCTTCGATCGGCTTGACCACAACGCGGTCGTGCAGCGGCTTGATGCTCATGTGGGACCTCTTAAGTTATTGATTGGTCTGAAAAAGTCCGGCGATGTTAGCACTCACACCAGGTGACTGCCAGCAACGCGCGTGAAAAAGCCCGACAGGTCGGGAGCACGACAGAGATGGAGACCCCCGGGGACCTTTCAAGGCCCGGCCGGCAAATTTTTATCGATGCGCCGCGACAGCTCGATGTCCGCGGATCCGGTATTTTGGTGATGGGCGTCTCACTGTCAGATATCTGGCGTTCATTTACGACAAAGTGTCACCAGATCGGCTTTAGGGTGGCCCGGCATTCCCAATCACAAGGAGTAGTCGATGCGATTGCTGTCCCCGCTCGCCGCCGCCTGCCTGCTGGCACTGGCCGCCGCGCCGGCCCAGGCCGAGGTCTTCATCAACGAACTGCACTACGACGACAGCACCGCTGCCGGTGACGTCGGCGAAGCCATCGAAGTGGTCGCCACCGCCGGCGAGGACCTGTCCGGCTACCGCCTGTACCTCTACAACGGCAGCAATCCGTCGGCCGCCACGGTCTACGCCAACAACGCAGTACCGGCGGGAACCGCGGCCAGCTGCGGCAGCGCCACCCTGGCCGTGGTCACCTACCCCACCAACGGCCTGCAGAACGGCCCCAACGACGGCATCGCCCTGGTCGACGCCAGCGGCAAGGTGGTCCAGTTCCTCAGCTACGAGGGCGCGATCACCGCTTCCGGTGGCCCCGCCGCCGGCATGACCAGCCAGAACATTCCGGTTGCCGAAACCAACAGCACCGCGGCGGGCACCTCGCTGCAGCTGACCGGCAGCGGCAGCCAGTACGCGCACTTCACCTGGGCCGAATCGGCCAGGCAGACCTTCGGCAGCTGCAACAACAACCAGACCTTCAGCGGCGGTGGCACCCCGGGCCCGAACACGCCGCCTTCGGTGTCCACCACCACGCCCGCACAGGGCAGCAGCACCTTCCCGGCCGCCGCCGACCTGGAAGTGGTGTTCAGCGAGACGGTCAACCTCGCCAGCGGCGCCTTCGCACTGACCTGCGGCACCTCCGGCAGCGTACCGCTGACCTGGCCGGCCAGCGGCAAGAGCGTGAAGCTGTCGACCAATACCGCGCTGGTCGCCGGTGAAGCCTGCCGCTTCGACATCCGTGCCGCACGCATCACCGACGCGCAGGGTGCCCGCCCGGCGACCGATAGCCGCATCGCCTTCACCGTGGCCACCACCACCGGCAACCCGGACCCGGGCAATCCCGGCGGCCCGGCGGGCTATTACTCGAAGGTCAACACCAGCAGCCCCAGCCAGCTGCGCTGCTCGTTGCATGCCACCATCAAGGGCCACACCGCGTATCCGTACAGCGGCTCGGGCACCAGCACCTGGACCATCCTGGAGATCGCCGACGAAGATCCCAACAGCAGTGGCAAGATCCTCGATGCCTACCGCAACCGAAGCTACACCAAGGTGAGCGACCGTGCCGGCAGTGGCGGTGGCCTGAAGTACAACCGCGAGCACACCTGGCCCAATTCGCTGGGCTTTGCCAGCACCACCGGCGACAAGGGACTGCCGTACGCGCCCTACACCGACACCCACATGCTGTACCTGACCGACGCACAGTGGAACGCCGACCGCGGCAACAAGCCGTTCGGCAAGTGCGACGCCAACTGCGGCGAGCGTGCCACCGAGGCCAACAACGGCCAGGGCGGCGGCAGCGGCGGCTACCCGGGCAATTCGAACTGGGTACGCACGCCGGATGGCAACGCTGGCACCTTCGAAGTGTGGGGTGCGCGCAAGGGCGACATGGCACGCGCGGTGATGTACATGGCCATCCGCTATGAAGGGGGCAAGGATGCGGCCACCGGCCAGTCCGAACCGGACCTGGAACTGACCGACGACCGCAGCAAGATCGTCAAGACCAGCAGCTCGCCGGCCTACATGGGCCTGCTGTCGACCCTGATCGACTGGCATCTTGCTGATCCGCCGAGCGCTGCAGAACGTGCCCGCAATGACGTGATCTACAGCTTCCAGGGCAACCGCAACCCGTTCATCGACCACCCCGAGTGGGCCACCCCGGGCCTGTTCACCTCGGCCAAGCCGGCCACCTGCCAGCTGGCCAACTGACCGCGCAACGCTGCGGTCCACTGCCGTCGCCGGGCCCTGCCCCGGCGACGGCCCTATACTCGACGGTCATGTCGACCGTCGATCCCGTCCTGCTGCTGTTGACCACCTGCCCGGACCGGGCCAGTGCCGAGCGCATCGCGCACGCGCTGGTCGCCGAGCACCTGGCTGCATGCGTGACCCGCCTGGACGGCGCACAGTCGACGTACCGCTGGCAGGGCGAGGTCACCACCGACGCCGAACTGCAGCTGCTGGTGAAGACCACCGCAAGCCGTGTCGATGAAGCCATCGCCCGGATCGTCGAACTGCATCCGTATGAACTCCCGGAGTGCATCGCGGTCGAAACCCGGGCCGGCCTGCCGGCGTATCTGGACTGGATCCGGGCACAGACCCGGGAGGACACTGATTGAAGACTCTGTTTGCGCGTGGCGCCGCCTTGTGCGCTCTGTTGTGGCTTTCATTGCCGGCCTTCGCGCTGGATGAAAAAGATCTGCTGCCGGTGGACCAGGCGTTCGCGCTGACCGCCAGCGCGCCCGAACGTGGCCAGATCCAACTGCAGTTCAAGATCGCCCCCGGCTATTACCTGTATCGCCACCGCACCACGGTGAAGGCCGATCCTGCCTTCAATGCCGCTGCGCTGCAGATGCCCGCAGGCAAGAAGCACCACGACGATTTCTTCGGTGAGGTGGAGACCTACCGCGAGCGCCTGCAGGCCACCCTGCCCGGCGCGCCCACCGATGCCGCCGGCACCATCAGCCTGGAAGTGCGTTACCAGGGCTGCGCCGATGCCGGTGTGTGCTACCCGCCGCAGAAGCGCGTGGTGCAGGTGACCCTGCCCGGCGCGGGCGGTGCGGCTGCCACGCTGCCGACCGCACGCGCCACCGGCGCCAGTGCGTTCAACAACCCGCTGGCTGGCGCCGGTAGTGGCGGTGGCCTGCGGCTGCCGGGCACCAGCAACAGCCAAGCACTGCCGCTGCCGTCGGAACAGGCATTCGGCTTCGATGCCATCGCCAGCGATGGCAACACCCTGCTGCTGCGCTTCAGCCCGGCACCGGGCTATTACCTCTATCGCGACCGCACCTCGCTGAAGCTGGAAGGCAGCCCCGGGGTACTGGCCGACAAGCCGCGTTGGCCGGCGGCGCAGTCGCACCGCGACGAGCACTTCGGTGACGTGGCGGTCTATTTCAACCAGGTGGAGGTGCCGGTGCCGTTGCGCCGCAGCCGCGCCGAGGCCGTCGACAGCACGCTGGTGGTGACCTTCCAGGGCTGCCAGACCGATGGCATCTGCTACCCGCCGATGACCCGCCGGGTGAAGTTGTCGATCCCCGCCGGCAAGGCCAACGCCACCAGTGATGCACCTGCTGCACGCGACGAAGTGATCCGTTCGCTGCCCGCTTCGGCCGCTGCCAGCACCCGCGAGGCCGCCAACGGCACGCCGCTGCGCCTGCTTCCGACCGTGCCCAACGACGCGCCGGCCGCCACGGGTGGTGCCGACGCCAGCAGCGGCGCGCGCGATGCCTTCGCCGCCGACGCGCAGCAGGACAATGCGCTGCGTACCAAGGCCCCCAGCCGCGTGCCGAAAACCGACAGCTCGCTGCTGTGGGTACTGCTGCTGGCGCTGGGCGGTGGCCTGGTGCTGAATCTGATGCCCTGCGTGCTGCCGATCCTGTCGCTGAAAGTGCTGAGCCTGGCGCAGAGCGGCGAAAGCCCCGAGCGCGCCCGCAGCCATGCCATGTGGTACACGCTGGGCGTGCTGGTTGCCTTCGCGGTGATCGGCGCGCTGATGGTCGGCCTGCGCATGCTGGGCAACGCGGTCGGAATCGGTTTCCAGCTGCAGCATCCCGGCGTGGTCGCGGCGTTGGCCTACATCATGTTCGCGGTGGGCCTGAGCCTCTCCGGCGTGTTCACCATGGGCGGCGGCATCGGCAACTTCGGCCAGTCGCTGGCGCGACGCAGTGGCCCGGCCGGCGACTTCTTCACCGGCGTGCTGGCCTGCGTGGTCGGAAGTGCGTGCGTGGGTCCGTTCTTTGGCCCGGCGGTGGCCTATGCCTTCGTTGCACCGCCAGTGGCGGCGATGCTGGTGTTCCTGTTCCTCGGCCTGGGCCTGGCCCTGCCGTTCCTGCTGATCGGTTTCGTGCCGGCGCTCGCCCGTCGCCTGCCCAAGCCGGGCCAGTGGATGGAAACCCTGAAGCACGTGCTGGCCTTCCCGATGTATGCCGCCGCATTGTGGCTGCTGTGGGTGCTGGGCAAGCAGCGCGGTGTGGATGGCATGGCGCTGGCGCTGGGTGGCCTGCTGCTGCTCACCGGTGGCCTGTGGCTGTTCGAGCGCAGCCGCTGGCGCAGCCAGCGCGCGGCCGGGCTGCTGGGCGTGCTGCTGGTGATCGCGGCGCTGGTGCCGGTGTGGGCCGTGACCCAGCTGGCACCGCCGGCTCGTGCCGCGCAGGCCAGCAGCGAGAACGTGGTGGAGTATTCGCCGCAGATGCTGGACCGCCTGCGCGCTGACAACCGCGTGGTGTTCGTCAACATGACCGCCGACTGGTGCGTGAGCTGCAAGGCCAACGAACGCGCGGTGCTGTCGCGCCCGGAGTTCAAGGAACTGCTCAAGCGCACCAACGCGGTGTACATGCGCGGCGACTACACCAACGTGGACCCGCAGATCACCGCGTTCCTCGATGAGCACAAGGCCGTGGGCGTGCCGCTGTACGTGGTATACGGCCCGGGCGCGCCGCCGACGGTGCTGCCCACCCTGCTGACCCAGGCGCTGGTGGAAGAAGCGCTGCTGCGCACCGCACGATGAAGTGGCAACGGCCAGCACTGCTGTGGACAGCGGTGCTGGCTGCCGGGCTTGGCCTGTGGGCCGGCAATCGGCTGGCGCCGGCGCCCGCGGCGCAAACCCCAGCGCCTGTTGCCGTATCACCGCCAGCGCTGCCGATGCTGCGCCCCGGTGATCCGCTGCCGGCGCTGGTCCTGCCCGATGCTGAAGGTCACGCGCAGGATATCCGCGAACGCTTCAAGGGCCGGCCATTGCTGGTCAATGTCTGGGCCAGCTGGTGCGGCCCGTGCGTGGAAGAAATGCCCGAGCTGGCCCGCTTTGCCAAGGGCCAGGGCACGCGCGGCGTACAGGTGTTGGGCCTGGCGCTGGATACACCGGACGGCGTGCGCGATTTCCTGCAGCGGGTGCCGGTGCACTATCCCATCGTGCTGGATACCCCGGGCCCACGCGATGCCAGCGTGCAGTTGGGCAATGCGCAGGGCCTGCTGCCGTACAGCGTGCTGTTCGATGCGCAGGGCCGGATGGTGAAGGCCAAGCTCGGCCCGTTCGCGCACGGCGAGATCGAAGGCTGGGCGAAGTAAGGTCGGCAGGGCTGCGCCCTGCACCTGCAGAGGCCGGAGCCAGAGCCAAAGCAACGGCCAAAGCGGCATTCCGTGGGATGGCGGGGCGGTGTCGGAGTGCGGGGACGCCGCAAGTACGTCCCTGTAGGCTTGGCAGCCGCATCCATGCGGCTGACACCCCGCACTCCGACACCGCCCCACCTCTGACAGATTCCCGGTATCTGGTAGATCCACGCCATGCGTGGATGAATCTCCAACGGAATCGAATATTTCGACAATTGAATGAAGAGCATCCACGCATGGCGTGGATCTACGTGTCGACCAAGGTCGACACCCACCAACAGCCGCGGGAATCTGTCGAAGGCGGGGTGGGTCCGGTTGCGGGGGTGTCCGCGGCATGGATGCCGCGGCCAAGCCTACAGGGACGTACTTGCGGCGTCCCCCGCAACCGGACCCACCCCGCCTACCCTCAGGAAACCAGCTTCTGCTGTTGCTTCGGCTGTTGCCGTTGCTTCGGCAGGTGCAGGGCGCAGCCCTGCCCGACAACCCTCCTTGACCGCAGCGGCCCGGGACCCGGAGAATTACGAGATTAATTCTCATTTGCTGTTGCGCAGGATGCGGGCGGCAGCCTCGACGGCCCTCGATCCCGATGTTCAAGAACGTCCTGTTCCAACTGCACTGGCTGCTGGGCATCAGCGCGGGTGCCATCCTGGCCGTGATGGGCCTGAGCGGTGCGGTCCTGTCGTTCGAGGATGAGCTGCTGCGCGCGGCCAATCCCGGTTTCGCCGCGATCGCTGAACACCATGCCGACAACCAGCAACCGCTCGCCTTGAGTGAACTGGTGCCGTTGCTGCAGGCGGGCAGCGAGCGACCGCTGCAGCGCCTGCGGGTGGATGCCAGCGGCCAGCGCCCATCGGTCGCACGCTTTGCCGGTGGCAAGGACCACTGGGTGTATTTCGACCCCTACAGCGGCGAGCGCTTCAGCGCGCTGCGCGGGCAGGCTTTCTTCGATTTCGTCGAGGACCTGCACCGCCATATGGTTGCCGGCGAGCGGGGCTCGTGGATCACCGGCAGCTGCGCGATCGCCCTGCTGTTCTTCACCCTGTCCGGGTTGTACCTGCGCTGGCCGCGTCGCTGGTGGCACTGGCGCAGCTGGCTCGCGGTGGAGTGGGCGCGCAAGGGGCGCGGCTTCCTGTGGAGCCTGCATTCGGTGATCGGCACCTGGGTGCTGCTGATCTACCTGATGAGCGCGCTGACCGGGTTGTGGTGGTCGTTCGACTGGTACCGCAACGGGCTGACCCAGCTGCTGGGCGTCGCGCCGCCCGCCAAGCACAGACTCGCCACGGATCTTCCCCTGGATCTGCACAATGTCGAGGCCACGCTGTATGCGCTGCCCGGTGTGCGCCAGGGCTTCATCGACCTGCGCCTGCCGGAGAAGCCCGGTCAAGCACTCAATGTGCGGGTGATGTCGGCGGATCCCGCGCAGCGCGGCGGCCACCATGATCGTGCGCACGACCTGCTGCAGCTCGACCCGGCCACCGGCGCGGTTCTCGACGCGCGCCCGTACGCACGCCAGGGTGCCGGCGGCCAGCTCACCACCAGCATGTTCGCCCTGCACTCGGGCAGCTTCTTCGGCATGCCCGGACGCATCGTGGTGATGCTCAGCAGCCTGGGCATGTGTCTGTTCTTCGTCACCGGTTGGCTGCTGTACCTGGACCGCCGCCGCAGCCAGCGCGCCGCGCGCGCGCTGCGGCAGACCGTTCCGGCAGCAGCACTCCACGCCGGGGGCATACCGTGGCTGGTGGTGCATGCCAGCCAGAGCGGCCTGGCCGAACAGTTGGCCTGGCGTGCGGCGGCACAGCTGCAGGCGGCCGGCCACGGGGTGCAGGTACTGCCGCTTGCGCGCGTGACGGCCACGCAGCTGCAAGCCACCACACAGGCGCTGTTCGTGCTCAGCACCTTCGGTGATGGCGAGCCACCGGACAACGCACGGCGCAGCGCGCGCCAACTGCTGGCACAGCTGCCGGCGCTTTCCAGCCTGCGCTACGGCATGCTCGCACTGGGTGACCATCAGTACGATCAATTCTGCGGATTCGGCATGCAGATGGATGACTGGCTGGCCCGCGCGGGCGCACAGCCGTTGTTCGCGCGAATCGATGTCGATGCTGCTTCGGTGACGGCGCTGCGGAAGTGGCAGCTGCAGCTGACCGGGCTGACCGGCATCGACACCGATGACAGCGTGCTGCCAGCCGCCACGGTGATGCATGACTGGCGTCTGCTCGGCCGCACCCTGCTCAACGCCGGCAGCGTCGGTGGCCAGATCTGGAAGATCCGCCTGGCACCACCGGCTGATGTCGATTGGCAGGCCGGCGACATCCTGCATATCGCACCACGCCACGATGCGGGGCATGTGCACACGGTGCTTCGAGCGCATGGCCTGGATCCCCTGCAACCGCTGCTGATCGACGGTGCTGCGAAAACGCTGTTGGAACTGGCCAGCGAACGCGTGCTGCCCGAAGCCGGCAGTGCATTGCGGGTACAGGATGCAGGCCTATGTTTGTCAGGCCTGCCGTCGCTGCCCGGGCGTGAATACTCCATCGCCTCATGCGCCGCCGATGGCGAGGTGGAACTGGTGGTCCGGCTGGTCCACGACGCAGCAGGTCGCGCGGGGCTGGGCTCGGGCTGGTTGGCGCTGCATGCGCCGTTGAAGGGTGCGGTTGCGGCCCGCGTGCATCGCAACCCTGGCTTCCATCGGCAGCCAGGCACGCCGATGGTACTGATCGGCAACGGCACCGGCATCGCCGGCCTGCGCAGCCTGCTGCGCGAAGCTGCGCATCACGGTGAGCACGGTCATTGGCTGCTGTTCGGCGAGCGCCAGCGCGCGCACGACTTCCTGTTCGCCGAGGAAATCATCCGATGGCAGGCTGACGCGCACCTGCTGCGGTTGGATCAGGCGTACTCGCGTGATATCGACGATGGCAGCTACGTGCAGCATCGCCTGCGCGCTGCGGCGGATGAACTGCACACGTGGCTGGCACGCGGCGCAGTGATCCATGTATGTGGATCGCTGCACGGCATGGCCGAAGGCGTGGACCAGGTGCTGCGCGAGGCACTGGGCGATGAAGCGGTGGAACTGCTGCTGGAGAACGGACGTTACCGGCGCGACGTGTATTGAGTCCGTTCGCCGGGCATGGCCCGGCGTTACCCGTCATGGGTTTCAACGGTAGCGCCGGGCCATGCCTGGCGAAGGCGATCACGCGGCCGCGCGCGGGCGTCGCTCGGGCAGTAGTCGGAACGCTGCCACCGCTTCGGCCAGCGCCTGCACCTGGGCCTGCATCTGCGCGGTCGATGCGCCGGCCTCTTCCACCAGGCTCGCATTGCGCTGCGTGCTGGCCTCCATCTGCACGACGGTCTGGTTCACCTGGGCGATGCCCGCATGTTGCTCGTGCGACGCACTGCGGATACCCGCCAGCAACCCGGCCAACTGCTGCACGCTGCTGACGATCTCGTCCATCGTGGCGCCCGCCTGCTCGGCCTGCGTACTGCCCTGGCCTACCCGCGCCACCGAGTCCTCGATCAGCCCCTTGATCTGCTTGGCCGCGTCCGCACTGCGCTGGGCAAGTAAGCGCACTTCGGCGGCCACCACCGCGAAGCTGCGACCCTGCTCGCCTGCACGCGCTGCCTCCACCGCCGCGTTGAGGGCCAGGATATTGGTCTGGAAGGCGATGCCATCGATCAGCTGGATGATGTCGCCGATGCGACGCGACGACGCGCTGATGCCCTGCATGGTCGCCACGACCTGGCCGACCGCGGTGCCGCCGCGCTCGGCAACCTTGGCGGCGTCACGTACCAGTCCGTCAGCACGCCCCGCGGCGTCGGCGTTGCGGCCGACGGTGTCGGTCAGCTCATGCATGGATGCCGCGGTTTCTTCCAGGTTGGCCGCCTGCTGCTCGGTGCGCTGGGACAGATCGTGATGACCGGCGACGATCTCGCTGACACCCACATCCAGGCGCACAGTGGCCTGCTGGATACGGGTGACGATGTGGCCCAGCTGCGCGACAGTGGCGTTGGCATCGTCACGCATGCGGGCGAACACGCCCTGCAGGTCGCCCTCCATGCGCACGCTCAGGTCGCCGCGTGCCAGTGCGGCCAGCAGCGCCTGCAGGTCGCCCAGGTTGGTCTCGAAAGTGGACAGCAGGCGATTGATGCTGGTCGACAGCGTGCGTACGAACCCCTGCTTGCCCTCCAGCGCGATGCGCCCCTGCAGCTCGCCATGCGCTGCCGCGTCGACCAATGCCGCCACTTCAGTTTCCAGCAGCGTTTCCAGCGCGCGGCTGCGCCATTCCACCGCGACACCAAGGAAGTGGTCGTCCTCGACGATGGCATTGGCGATCAACTGATACCGGGTACCGGCGTGGCCGATCTCACGCTCTTCGCGCTGACGGACACCGATCAGTCCCGCCAGCGCCGGATGCAGGCGGACCGCGTCGCTGCCGAGCAATGTCTCTGCGGGAAGCGCCAGCAGCTGCAGCAGCGCCGGGTTGGCGTAGGCCACCTGCCCTTCCGCATCAACCACCATCAAGCCGGTCTGGGCACTGTCCAGCGCCTGCCGCACGCGCGTGTTGCCGCGTGCCACCGCGCGTTCGGTCTCGGTGCGCGCACGCAGGCGCTGCTGCATGTCGACCAGGCGCTGCGCGAGCTGGCCGATCTCATCGTTGGCGTTGTGCACGCGCAGCGTGGTGTCGAGCCGGTCATCCGCGATATCGCCTGCAAAGCGCAGGGTGTCCTGGATCGGTCGACGCACCGCGCGTACCACCAGTACCAGGCTGGTGATCAGCACGCCGGCCACCAGCATCAGGGTGGCCACGAACAGCACGCTGGCCATCCTTGCACCCGATCGCTGACGCAGTTGTGCCTGTTCCAGTGCTGCAACCTGAGCCTGCTGGAAGGCGGTCAATGCCGGGCCCACGGCCGCCGCGGTCTCCAGCAGTGACTGCGTCTCCACATCCAGGCCGACGCGCGCGGCGGTATAGCCCAGCAACGCGGCCTGGTACGCTTCCATGCCGTTGCGCACGCGCTCCTGCACGTCGGCTGGCAGGCCGGCCAACGCCAGATCGAAGGGCAGCTTTTCTTCGCTGGCACGATCGGCGTGGGTGGAATCGCCATCGAGCAGCAGCAACGCTTCCTGGCGCCGCATCCGCTGCACATGCAGGGACAGCGCAGGGCGCTCCAGCGCATCCACCTGCGCCTGCAGCGCGTCGGCGGCCTGCTGCAGCTGCGCGGCCAGACCAGCGTCGCCGCGTCCCATCTCATCTACCCGCTCGAACAACGCGGCGATGCCCTGTGAGAATGCATCGACGGCCTCGGTCATCGCCTGCAGCACCTTGCGCCGGCCCGCGTCCATCGGCATGCCCCGCAACGCCTGCAGGTCCTGCTTCAACATCTGCTGCGTGGCCAGCAACTGGCTGCGGTCCACATCATCGAAACTGCGCGCATACTGGGTCTGCAGGCGCCGGGCCTCGGCCACCCGGGCGGCCAGCGAAGCAACGCGGTCACTGCCGTGCTGGTAGCTGGCCTGATCGCGGGCCGCCTGCGTGCTCGCATGACTGGTCCAGGCGTGGACGGCGGCGATGGCCACCAGTCCCAGGCTGCAGACCAGCAGGGTCGCCTTGAGCTTGTCGGCGACGCTGAGCCGATGTGGCTGCAGCCAGCGCAGCAGGCCTGGGAAACGGGAACGCAACCCGACAACGCGGCTACGCAGGGACCGAAGGTGGGGAACGACGGCCGACATGACAGACTCCAGGCGGAAGGACGCACCTGTATCGACCGATCTCAGTGGAACTTTAGCGTCCGACTGAGTCCTGCCGCGGGCAGTACCCAGTCGTCGCTGTTGTACCGGCCGCAGGCGACGAGGGGATGACACCGGTGAGGCACACTTGACCTCAACCCCGGTTGCGGTAGCACAGTGGAGCCCCCCGCCCGTGGTGCCTGCCATGTCCATCGACGTCCCCCGCTACCTGCAGCGCCTGCAGCTGGATGCCCCGCCACCGCTCACGCTGGCCGGGCTGACCCTGCTGCAGCAGCGCCACAACGCCCTGCTGCCATTCGAGACCCTTACCAGCCTGCTGCGCGATGCGGTCGCCATCGACCTGGACAGCGTCCAGCACAAGCTGCTGCACGCGCAGCGCGGCGGCTACTGCTTCGAACTCAATGGCGCGTTCCTGGCCCTGCTGCAGGCCCTGGGCTTCGATGCGCAGCCGCTGAGCGCACGGGTACTGCTGTCGGCTGCAGAGGGCGAACTGACCGCGCGTACGCATCTGCTCCTGCGGGTGCGTCTGCAGGAAGCAGACTGGTTGGTCGATACCGGCTTCGGCAGCCTGACCCCGACCGTGCCACTGCGCCTGCATGAGACCGCAGTGCAGGACACACCGCATGAGCGCTACCGCGTGCGGCGGTTGGACGATGGCGACTTCATGCTTGCCGCCGAAGCAGGGGATGACTGGCGGGCGCTGTACCGCTTCGACCTGCAGCCACCGGCGCCGATCGATAACGAAGTGGGTAACTGGTACGTGTGTACGCATCCGCAGTCGAGCTTCCCTGGCCAACTGCGTGCATCACTGACCGGGCCGGATTGGCGACGCACCATCGGCAGCGGCAACTACACCGAATATCGCCCGGGCCAGGTACCGGCCAAGCGCCCGCTGCGCGATGTGCAGGACGTGCGCGAGGTGCTGCAGCAGGGTTTCGGCATGCGCCTTCCGGACGATCCGCGATTGGATCCAGCCATTGCCGACTGGCTGCAGCGATCGCGCGCCGCGTCCGTGTAGAGCCACGCGATGTTCGGCTGCTGACCTCCCCGGCTATGGGGTGAAGGGCGCCTGCAGGGCGATCCGGTTGCCCTCGCTGTCGCGGATCTCGGCCACCCGCCAGTCACCGGCCACGTCCGGGCCAAAGCACAGCACCGCGCCAGCCTGAAGGGCACGCTGCAGGCTGTCATCCAGATCGTCCACGCCCAGGTAGATGCGCGGTCCCTGCTCCGAGGGCAGGTAGTCAGCACCGTGCACCAGCGCCATGCTGGCACCCGCGTCCCTATCGTTGAATGGCAGGTACGCCATCCGGCAGTCATGCACGTTGATCGGGGTAGCGATGTCCACCTGCAGCCATTGCCGATAGAACGCCATGGCACGGTCCAGGTCGGCAACGGGAACTTCAACGTGCAGGATGGGATTCATGGTGATCATGGCTGGGCGTGCAGGCGGATGAAACACAGGATCGCAGCTCTGCACACCACACGATACGGCCACAGGTGGCATGCTGGCAGCCCGACACCGAGCTGGAACTGCGCATGTCCCTGACCGATCACCGTCATGCGTTGGCCCCACTGGGCTACCTGCGCGTTGCCATCAACCTCGGCAACCCGGTGCTGGCCCAGGGCGACGCCGATGCACCACGCGGGCCATCGGTGGAACTGGCCACCGCGCTGGCACAGCGGCTGGGTGTGCAGGCCCGCTTCAGTTGCCACGATGCCGCCGCATCGGTGGTGGCAGCGGCGAGCGACGATGCGTGGGACTTGGCCTTCCTGGCGGTGGACCCGGCACGCGCCGACCGCATTGCCTTCAGTGCACCGTATGTGGAGATCGAAGGAACTTACCTGGTGCGCGATGACAGCCCAGCACGGCAGGTTGCAGATCTCGATCGCGACGGGCTGCGCATCGCAGTGGGTCGCGGCGCCGCCTACGATCTGTTCCTCAGCCGCGAGCTGCAGCAGGCAACGATTGAGCGTGCCGACACCTCGGCCGCCGCCATTACTCTTTTCGACCAGCAGCGGCTGGATGCAGCGGCCGGCGTACGCCAACCCCTGCAGGCCTGGGCACAGGCGCATGCCGGCCATCGCGTGCTGGCAGATCGCTTCACCGTGATCCAGCAGGCGGTCGCAGCGCCTGTTGCTAGACCCGCAGCGGCGTTGCAGGCACTGTTCGCGGAAGTAGAGGCCATCAAGGCCGGACCGCTGCTGGGCGAAGCCTTCGCACGTGCCGGGCAGGCAGTCACGCTGGTGCGCTGACGCACACTCCCCGTCACTACGCTCGCCTGGCGCTATCCCGCGTCGGCGGCCTGCATGTGCCGCACATGCTCGGCTGCCTGCGCGTGCAGCCATTCGCGGAAGGCCAGGAAACCACGGTGGCGTATCGAGCGCTGCGGGTACACCAGCCAATGCGGCCATGCGGTTTTCAGGCGCAGGTCCGACAACGCAACCAACTGGCCGGAATCCAGCAGCAGCCGCGCCCGGGTGACCCGTCCCAGCGCAACACCAACGCCGTCCAGTGCGGCGCGATGGTGGGCCTCGGAATCATCCAGCACCGCCACGAACCGCGCCGGTGGGCGCTGTCCGACCAGCGCGAACCATGCGCCCCACGCACCGTCTGGGTCTCCCAGCAGCGGCCACTGCGCCAACGGTAGGTGGCCGATGCCGCCCATGCGCTCGATCAGTGCCGGGCTGGCCATCGGCAGCAGCCATTCGTCGAACAACGGTTCCACCACCAGCCCCGGCCATTGTCCGCTGCCCAGCCGCAGCGCCGCATCGAACTGCAGTTGCCGGTCGAAGTCGATCAGTCGTTCGCTCGATTGCAGATTGATTTCGATCTGTGGATGCGCCGCCACGAAATTGCCCAGCCGTGGCACCAGCCATGCGCTGGCCATCGACGGTACGGCACTGATGGTGAGCACATGCTCGGGTCGCGCAGCGTAGGGCTGGAAGGCTTCGTTGATCGCATCCAGATGGGGCCCGACCTGATCCAGCAGGCGCTGCCCCTCCAGGGTCAAGGCCACACCGCGTGCCTGTCGGATCAGCAGCGGCTGCCCCAGGCGTTCCTCGAGCTGGCGCATCTGATGGCTGAGCGCACTGACCGTCAGGTTCATCGATGCGGCGGCGCGGGAGAGGTTGCCCAAGCGTGCGGCAGCGACGAAGCCCTGCAGGGCATGCAGCGGTGGGCGGGACATAAGCCTTGAATTCCTCTCAAGTCGACCTTGCGGAAATGTCGCTTTTTGCGCCCCCATGCTGCCCGTATCGTGCATTCCACTCAAGTGGAGGCACGATCATGAACATCTTCAGCGGTCTGTTGTTCCTGCAGGGTCATGTGACCAACGTTGCCCTGGCCCAGCGCTTGGCCGAACCGGTTCCCGCAGCGCCCGACGCGCGCCAGGCACTGCGGCCGGCCAACGTCCCGGCCACCTCGGGAAGTGTCACCACCCGCGCTGCAGGTACTCCGGCAACCACGGCTCCGGATCGATAGCGAGCGCGCGATACGCATCGATGGCTTCGCGAAGTGCGGCCACACCGACCGGCGTGCACAGGCTTTCCTCTTCCGGCACCTGCGCTGCGGCCCAGTCATGCAGCCGGTCCAGACGCTGGACCATCGCCGCCCGCAGCCACGGCCGCAGCGGATACGTGTGATAGCCCTGCTGTGCCAGCGCACGTACCGCCTCGGCCAGTGCGGCGTTGGCCCCGCGCACCCATTCGGTGCGCCCACCGGCCTTGTCCTGCACCGTCATCGGTGCCGGCGCACGATGCAGCTTGAAGGGCCGGCGCAACTGCAGTTCCAGGTCACGCGCATCCCGCTCGGACTCCGCCTCGACCAGCGCGCCCGCTTCCAGATCGAAGAACTCGAACCAGCGCCGATGCAGCGCACAGATCCGGCCCAGCGGATCGCGCGAGAAACCAATCTTCGCGTAGTCCTCCCAGGCACAGGGAAAGACATAAGCGAACACGCGGCCATCAATGCGGATATCGGAGTCCATCGGCGCACGATGACGATGCCCGCATGTGCGGAACGTGCAGGCGTCGTGCAGGCGGCTGCGCCGCCGGTCAACGTCGCTGCAGCGCTTCCTGTATCGCAGCGGCCACATCGGTGTTGTCGATGTAGCTGCCGTCGTTCAAGCGCACATGCTGGCGATAGCCGTTGTCGACACCGCGCACGCGTTTGCCCAGCAGCTCGGCGCCGTTGCCCTTGGCCCACAGCGGCACCAGGCCGTTTGAATGGTTGCCGGTGGGGCGGAAGCTCATGCCCGGCATGCGCCCCCGGCCGTGGTTGCGCACCGGCTCGAAGGCCACCTGCTGTGCGTTCGGCCCCATCGGCATGCTGTTGTCGTGGTCGGTGGTGACAATCAGCAGATTGCGCTCCCAGCCACCGTTCTCCTCGATCCACGCCATGACCGCCGACACGGCATCGTTGAACTCGACGGTCTCTTCGATCAGACGGCCAAACTGCGGCTGCCCGGTGCAGGCGCCGTAGTGCCATTCACTGCCGCAGGCGCTGGTATGCGCTGCCCAGTCGGTGGCACCGCCTTCAACCATCAGGAACAGGCCCTTGGTTGAGCGCTGCTGCAGGAACTGCAGCGCGCCACGGGTCATCGTCGCCAGGTCCGGCACGCTGTCGATCTTCTTCACCCCCGATGGTGTGCTCGCGTCTTCGCCCAGTACCTGCAGCTGCCGCGCCTGCTGCAGGGTGTTGGCCACGCGCGGTACACCGATCAGCGGCCGGTCGGAGGGCACCAGGCCCTGCGCCAGCGCAACGAACTCGGCCTTGCTGCGGATCAACCGCCACGGGCCCGATGGATTTCCGGCAATGGCCGTGCCCGCCTCAAGCTGCTGCCAATCCTGCTGCGACACCCACTCCCAGGGGTTCCCGCAGCCTTCGGCGGCCGGGCTCTGCGGTTCGTCGATGCAGGCTCGTCCGTTGACGCTGTAGCCGGGTCCGCCGGTACCCATCACCAGGTCCATGTGGCCCTGGGCCAGCATCTGGTGGGCAATCTGGTGATAGCTGTTGCGTGATTCGGCCTGCGCGGCGAATGCAGCCGGTGTGGCATGCGCGAATGGCACCGAGGTCACCACGCCGGTGGCCATACCCAGGCGTTTGGCACGCAGCGTGTTGAACTCCACCGGTACACCGTCGTTGTCGACGTTGATGGCGTTGTTGTAGGTCTTCACTCCCGAGGACAGCGCCGTGCCGGCCGCCGCGCTGTCGGTGGCTACCGCAGCCAGATACTGATACCCAGCGAAGGGCAGATCCGCCGCGGGCACGGGCGTGGCGTCCCATGCCTTCTGCGCGTCGTAGCCGAGCGTCTGCGCCGCATCGTGCGTAGGCTGGCTGCTGGCGTTGAGCGGGAACGTTGTCACCGCCAGCCGCTGCGGGAAGTCGGCATAGGGGGTGCCTTCGCGGCTGCCGTATTGCCAGTAGGCGGCGGCGTCCCAGGTGCCCCAGCCGGCGCCATCGTTGATCATCACGATGACGTTGTGCGGCCGTCCATGCGCCGGTTCCGGCCTGTCGGTGCGTACGTCGTGGTGGCAACCGGTGATGGCAACCAGCGCTGTCAGGATGGCCGGCCGCAACCAGCCCCCGAGGTTCGTTTTTTTCATCAGCAGTCCCAGCAGAAAGCGAAGTGATCCGACCTCGTTTGTGACGTTATATCATTTCAATATTTCAGAAACAGTCATCCAGCGCGGGCACGCGCCGTTACGCTGTCGCCGTATGCCCTCCATGACTTCTTACCGTTCCCCTGTGTCATCGATCACGATCGATGCCCTCTCCCTCGAGATCCTCCAGCAGCAGCGCGCGGAACTGCAACGACCGCCGGCCTCGCTGACCAAGCTGATGACGGCCTACACCGCGTACGACCTGCTCGCGCGGTCGGGCGGTTCGTGGTCGGACACGATCGCCATCCATCCGCGCGACGTACACGAGGTGGCCGACGATGAAACGCGGATGGGCCTGGTGCCCGGCGAACGCATCGCCCTCGGCAGACTGCTGGAGGGCCTGATGGTGATTTCCGGCAACGATGCCGCGCTCGCCCTGGCCCGTCACCTGGCCGGATCGCAGGCGGCGTTCGCGCAGCACATGAACGACCACGCGCGCGCGCTGGGCCTGCACGATACGCACTTCATCTCCGCGTCCGGCATCACCACCCCGGGCCATCTGTCGACCGCGCGCGACATGGCGGTGCTGGCCGCCCACCTGCTTGCCCGCTACCCCGACCTGCTGGCAATCACCGCACAGCGCAGCTTCGCGCACCGCACACTGCAGAAGGCGAACCAGAACGCCCTGCTCGGCGAAAACGGTGTGGATGGCTTGAAGACCGGTTACACCCAGGCTGCAGGTTTCTGCCTGGCGGCCACCGCCCGTCGCAGGTGTGCTGGGCACGCCCTGCCACTGCGCCTGATCAACGTGGTGCTGGGCGCTGATTCCCGTGCGTCGCGCGATGAGCAGGTGCGGGCGCAGCTTGATGCGGGCTTTGCCATTGCCGCGGCGGCCGAGGCCCAGCGTGTGTGACGGGCAGACCGGGCAGACACCACAGGCAATGCGCTCTATAGTCCAGCGCCCAAAGGAGTACCCCATCGATGGATCGACGTCTCTTGTGCTGGATGCTTGCGCTGTTCTGCACGTTCTCCGCGGCACTCACCCATGCCGGTGAACTCACTCCTGCCGAGAGCGACGCGCTGCAGAAGGACGTGCGATCGCTGCTGTCCACGTTCGCCCGCGGCGATACCGATGCCATGATCGCGCGCACCCATCCCAGCGTGAAGCGGTTTGCCGGCGGCGATGCGGCCTATGCGAAGGCCGCACGCGATGCGATGAAGACACTCGACGACATGGGCGTGAAGGTCATCAGCGATGATGTCGGTGAACCGACCCGCACCTATGCTGCCGGCGACGAAGAAGTCTGCTTCGTGCCACGGACCACGGTGTTCACCGTCGAAGCGCAGACGTTGAGAAGCCTCGCCTTCATGGTCGCCATCCGGCACGTCGGTGAAACGCAGTGGCGCTACATCGATGGTGCCGCGATGCAGGCGATGCCGGAGCTGCTGCGACAGCTGCTGCCGGACCTGCAGCCTGACGTATCACTGCCCCCGGTCAGCTTCGAGCAACTCCAGGTCGCTCCGCGCACATGATTCAGGTGCTGCGCTTGACGATGGCGACGATCACGCGCTCCAGCTCGGCCTCGGCTGCCGCATGTTCCACCGCATCGGCCGCAACCGCTTCAGACAGGGTTTCGGCGGCACCAAGGATTGCCCAGAGGCCACTGGCCGGTACGACTTCTCCCGCTGCGAACGGTCCCAGCCACTGCGCGCACTTGTCGATGAAATCCTGCTGATAGCAACGGCGCACCGCCCGCAGTTCCGGCGATCCCGCCAAGGCGGCGAGGATGTCCTGGATCTCGCTGCCCTGTGACAGCACGCAATCGATATAGCCGGAGGCGATGGCATGCGCACGCTCCTTCAGCCGCGCTTTCGCGCTGCCGATGCGCTCATCGAAGACCACGGTCTGCCTCTGGTCATAGTCGGCATACAGCGCGGCCAGCAAACCGTTGCGGGTTTCGAAGTGGTCGTAGGCCAGCGGCTTGGCGACACCTGCCGCCTCCGCCAGACGACCCAACGTCAGCGCATCGGTGCCTTCTTCGCCGACCAGCGCCCATGCCACGTCCAGCAGCTGGCGGGCACGCTGTTCGCGGGTCAGGCGACGACGGGGCTCGGGCACGGCAGGACTGGAAGACAAGGGTGATCGTCAGAGTGCAGGGGTTCCGATCTTACGTCCGATGTCCACCGCCGTCTGCAGATGCGTTTCGGCCATGCCGCTGTCGGCATCCAGCAGCAGCGTGGATGACAGCACCGGCGCTCCGCAGTAATCGAAGATGCCCTGATCGATCTGGGTCTTCATCGCCTCGCCATAGCCACGCCGGTCGATCATCTGCTGGCCGGCACCGCCCAGCCCCACCAGATGCACCTGCAGCCGCTGCAGCTTCTTTTCCACCTTGCCATCGGCACCTTCGTCATAGGCCCAGCCCTGGGTGAAGACGCGATCGATCCAGCCCTTCAGCAGCGCCGGGAACGACCACCAGTAGAGCGGGTAGACCAGCACGAGCGTGTCGGCCGCATCCAGCCGCGCGTGCTCGGCAGCCACATCGGCCGGCAGCGCTGTGGTTCTGCGGAAGAACGCGTGGTCCTGCGCGTTGAAGCGTGGATCGAATCCTTCCGCCATCAGATCCACGGTGGTGACCGTATTGCCGGCATCGGCGTTGACGATGGCCTCGCCGATCCGCGCCGCTACGGCGTGGGTGAGCGAGGAAGGTTCGGGGTGGGCGACAACGATAAGGGTGTGCATGACAGCAGCTCTCGGATTCATTAGCTACCAATAGTAACTAGCGAGCGGGCGAGCAACAGCATCACTGATAGGACGCTGTCGCGCGGCTCATGTGAGGCCCCTGCATGCGTGGGAGCCCCTGTCCTCCATGCAGCGTTCACCGAACCTGCTCCGGACTGCAACGGACGCCCACGTAAGGTCACCACTCTCCCCCAGCATAGGTGTCGACACATGGCCATCAAGACCGCAGAAGACCTGTTCATCCACGAACTGTCCGATATCTACAGCGCCGAGAAGCAGCTCACCAAGGCGCTGCCACGCTTGGCACGCGCTGCCGAAAACCCTGAACTCGCCACCGCCTTCGAGACCCACCTGGAAGAAACCCAGGGCCAGATCGAACGCATCGACCGGGTTGTCGAGCTGCTGGGCATCCGCCTCAAGCGGATCAAGTGCGCGGCAATGGAAGGCCTGGTAGAGGAAGGAAAGGAAGTGATCGATACCATCGACGAAGGGCCGGTGCGCGACGCCGCCTTGATCGGTGGTGCACAGAAGGTCGAGCACTACGAGATCGCTTCCTACGGCACCATCGCAGCTCTGGCCAAGCAGCTGGGCTACAAAGAGGCGCTGCCGCTGCTGCTGGAAACGTTGGAAGAAGAAAAGGCCACTGACGAGAAACTGACGTTGCTGGCCAAGAGCGGAGGTAACGCGCGGGCTGCTCAGGCCGCCTGATTCCATGGCAGACGCATGGCCGATGCCGCCAGGGAGGGCGGCCACGGCCAGCAGCAGAGCACGCAGATCACAGTTGCGCCTTCGCGCCGAAAGCACACCAGGCAGCCATGGCCTTGATGCTGGAAAGCAGAAACTTTACCCACCACCGCAGCATTCGCACGACAACACACCATGCAAAGCAGCAATGAACGACCCGCGACACTTCCGCGCCTGCTCCTTGTGGAAGACCAGCTCGATCTGGCCGATCTGATGGAACAGGCCCTGACCGACGAAGGCAATGAGATCGCCCACGCCAACAGTGTCTTCGAGGCATTGGGCATGCTCGACAGTGGCCACTTCGACGGCGCTGTGCTGGACGTGGAACTTCGCGACGGCGTGGTGTTTCCCGTTGCCGATCGGCTGCTGGAGCTCGGCATCCCCTATCTTTTCGCTTCGGCGGTATACGACCAGCTGGTGCCGGTCAGGCATCGGCGTGCGCCCTTCCTGGCCAAGCCGTTCCATGTGCAGGGCCTGCAGCGCGCGGTACGTGAAGCGCTCGGCAGGACGCCACCCTCACCTGCACCGTCGCACTGACCGGCCCGTACCTACGGCTTGAACAACCCGTTGAGCTCGGCACCTGACGGGGTGCCCGGCAGCGCGTCGAATGAACCGCTGGCAAGCATCTGCTCGGACGCCCTGAGAAAACCGGCCCACGCACTGCGGGCCAGCGCACCGCCGACGCTGACCCGGCGCACGCCCAGACTGGCCGCCTCCTGCAGCGTCATCTGCCCGGGCGAACCGATCAGCAGGTTGACCGGCTTGCCACCGGCGGCATCCACCACGGCGCGGATCTGCTCTGCGCTGCGGATGCCAGGCGCATACAGGCAATCGGCACCCGCCTGCGCATAGGCGCGGATGCGGGCCAACGTATCGTCCAGATTGGGGCGCCCGACAAAGAAGTTTTCCGCGCGCCCCACCAGCATCACCTCGTGCCCGCTTTCGTCGATGGCACGGCGCGCTGCGCTGAGGCGGGCCACGCTGTCTTCGATGCTGCGCAGCGGATGTTCCGCATCGCCGGTGGAATCCTCGATCGACAGGCCGGCCACCCCGGTGTCGATCGCCATCGACACACTCTCGTGCACCGCCTCCGGGCTGCTGCCGAAACCATCTTCGAAGTCGGCGTTCACTGGCAGATCGGTTGCCGCCGCCATCGTCCGCAGATGGGCGAGGATCTCATCGCGACCCATCGCCCCATCAGGCTGCCCGTGGGCCCAGGCATGGCCGGAGCTGGTGGTGGCCAATGCCTGCGCACCCAGCCGCGCCAGCGCCACGGCACTGCCAACATCCCATGGATTGGGCAGCAGGAAGCATCCGGATGCATGCAGCGCCCTGAAGGCAGCGCGGCGGTTCTGGATTGCGTCGGCACTCATCACGGACTCCTGGTTGATACGCCTTCCCAAGCTGCCAACAGGGCAACGGTCACTTGGCAGCGCGCTTCACGGCACCGCCGCCCGGTGCCGCTGTCGTCTGCAACTGCAGCCCCTGCAGCACCGCCTTGTCCAGCTTCGCCGCCACGCCAACACTGCGCCCGGCCAGGTTGGCCACCTGGTACTGCACCGCCACGCCCAGCACCTGCGTCGCCTCGGACAACGTCAATCCATAGGCCTGGCGCAGCCACTGCAGCATGCCCGAGGTGGCGATGCGCAGCGCATCGTCGCTGGAGCCGCCCTGGCCCAGGGTCATGATCTGCGTGGCCGATTCCACCCGCGGCGTTGCGATCGCATGCTGCTTCAGCAGCTCGACCTTCACCTCCACATCGAGCGACGTCTCCAGCGCCCACTGCGTGGTTTCGCCATCGCCCTGCAACGCATGGCCATCACCCAGGTACATCAGCGCGCCGGGCTGCTGCACGGGCAGGTAGACCGTATTGCCTTCGACCACGGCGTTGAAATCCATGTTGCCGCCGAAATCGGCGGTATCGCCGGTGGAGAAGGGTGGATAGCCGAAGCCGGGCGCCAGCGCCAGGCCGCCGAGCATCGGCTTCACCGGCACTTCGAAATGCCGCAGGCCACCACTTGCGCCCTGCGGACGGGCGACGCCCCTGCTGCGGTCCAGTTGCCAGCGCACGGGCTTGCCCAGCCCGCTGGCTTCGGCGGCCACCCGCGGTGTCTTCAAGCGTCCCACCAGGCCATCCAGGCTGTCGGCATGGTCGCGGTTGAGCTTCAGCGAGGTCAGCGTGATCGCCAGCGTATCGCCCGGTTCGGCACCGACCACGAAGAACGGCCCCACCTGCGGATTGCCGAACAGCGCACGGGTAACGCCGTTCTCGTCCACGCCGCCAGAATCCAGCGTGCGGGTCTGCACCGAGTCTCCCGGCCAGATCACCAGCACCGGCGCGCGGTCGGCGCTGAACGTATTGGAATAGTCGGTCGGCGTGAACACATGGCGTTGCGGTGCGGTCGAGGCCCGCGCCGGTACTTTCCAGGCACTGAAGGCGTGGACGGCACGCGCGTCGCGGTTGTTGGTGTCCGGCTGATCGCTCTGTCCCTGCATCCGCGCACCGTCAATGCGCCCATCGAACTGGTAGCGCTGGCCCTGGCTGTCCGTTGCGGTGAACACCATCTGTCCGGCGCTCAGGGTGCCGGTGACCGGGTCGGCATCCAGCCGACCGGCGATACGCCCGCCCTGCACGTCCAGATGCAGGGTCTGGTAGTTCCTGTTGCCCCACAGGTCGGTGGCAACGATCCATTGTTCGGCAGCCAGCGCATTCAAAGGCAGCATTGCCAGCAGAAGTGCGGGCAATCGCAGGGAGATAGGCAAGGCGGGCATCCGTGAACGCCGACATGGCGGGTAGGCGCAGTGTAGGAATGCCATGGCAACCTCCGCAGTGTCGAACGCAATGCGGCCCGGCGGTGGCGGCCCGGCATGGGGGATGGTCGGCGCGTGCAATTTCCACTATCTATAGAAAGTCTTCCCGCGCCCGTCCACCATGCAACCACGCGGACGAAGGCATTTTTCAAACAATTGTTTTAAACACCACTAATTTCGCCGAACTGGACAGCATCCTCAGCTTCCGCCAGACTGCCGCCCTTTCCCGTCAATCGGATCCCATGGCGAAGCTGCTGGTCCTGCATGGCCCCAACCTCAACCTGCTCGGCACCCGCGAGCCGGAGGTCTACGGCCACACCACGCTGGCGGACATCGACCAGGCGCTGGTCGCCCAGGCCGCTGCCGCAGGTCATGCGCTGGAGAGCCTGCAGTCCAACGCCGAGCACGTGCTGGTGGATCGTGTGCAGGCCGCACGCAACGACGGAACCGCCTTCATCCTGATCAACCCGGCCGCCTTCACGCATACCTCGGTTGCCCTGCGCGATGCGCTGGCGGCGGTGGCGGTGCCGTTCATCGAGATTCACCTGTCCAACCCGCATACCCGCGAGCCCTTCCGCCAGCACAGCTATTTCAGCGACAAGGCGGTTGGCGTGGTGTGTGGCTTCGGTGCCGACAGCTACCGCTATGCGATGGACGCGGCATTGGCACGCGTGCAGGCTGCCGCCGCGTCATGAGCCTGTCGCGCGTCCTCGCCAGCGTTGTGCTGTGGGCCGGCCTGTGCGGCGCTGCCGCCGCGTCCGACCGTGAGGCCGAAGGCATCGACTGCGCGCACCCGACCACCAC
The DNA here is from genome assembly GCF_057799055.1 of Stenotrophomonas sp. 14P6.2.3. Classification (NCBI taxonomy): domain Bacteria; kingdom Pseudomonadati; phylum Pseudomonadota; class Gammaproteobacteria; order Lysobacterales; family Lysobacteraceae; genus Stenotrophomonas; species Stenotrophomonas sp. 14P6.2.3. The sequence continues at coordinate 21,727 of NZ_JBYOLA010000007.1, read as the reverse complement.
GATGGAGAGCGACCTGTGCGCCTCGGACGTGGCAGCGGCCGCCGACGTCGAACTCAATGCCGTCTACGCCCAGGCGCGCAGGCAGCTGCGCACGCCGGCCAACGGTGGCAGCTGCAGCTACTGCGGCAACGCCGAACAGGAACTGGTGCTGGCCCAGCGCGCATGGATGCAGCTGCGCGACCACGACTGCCAAGCGGTGTACGCCCTCAATTCCGACGGCACCGCGCGCAATGGCGCACAGATGCGCTGCCTGATCACCCTCGCGCGTGACCGCACCCGGCAGCTGCGCGACTTCTACGAACTGCTTTGACCCGAGCGCAACGCGCTTCCCACCACACTGACATCAAAGAGCAAAGAGGCCACCATGGATCTCCGCAAAATCAAGAAGCTGATCGACCTGCTGGAAGAGTCGAACCTGGCTGAAATCGAAATCAAGGAAGGCGAAGAGTCGGTGCGCCTGTCGCGCGCTCCGGTGTCCGGCTACGGCATGATGCAGGCCCCGCCGCAGATGATGATGGCCGCCCCGGTCGCCGCCCAGCCGGCCACCCCGGCAATGCCGATGCAGTCGCCGACCGAAGCCTCCACCGGCGGCACCGCCAAGCCGGGCAACGCGCTGCCGGAAGGCCACGTGCTGCGCTCGCCGATGGTCGGCACCTTCTACGCCTCGTCCTCACCGGACAAGCCGGCGTTCGTCAGCATCGGCCAGCAGGTCAAGGCCGGCGAGACCCTGGCCATCATCGAAGCGATGAAGATGTTCAACCCGATCGAAGCCGATGCGTCGGGCACCATCGTCGCCATCCTCGGCGAGAACGGCCAGCCGGTGGAATTCGACCAGCCGCTGTTCGTGATCGGCTAAGGGGCGGCTGCCATGCTCGACAAAGTCGTCATCGCCAACCGAGGGGAAATCGCGCTGCGCATCCTGCGCGCGTGCAATACCCTGGGCATCCGCACGGTGGCCGTGCACTCCACGGTCGACCGCAACCTCAAGCACGTGGCCATGGCCGATGAATCGGTCTGCATCGGTCCGGCGTCGTCGGCGGAAAGCTACCTCAACATCCCGGCGTTGATCGCTGCGGCCGAGGTCACCGACGCCCAGGCCATCCACCCGGGGTATGGCTTCCTGTCCGAGAACGCCAACTTCGCCGAGCGCGTGGAAGAGTCCGGCTTCATCTTCATCGGCCCGAAGGCAGACACCATCCGCCTGATGGGCGACAAGGTCGAAGCGATCCGCGCCATGAAGTCCGCCGGTGTGCCGTGCGTACCCGGCTCGGGCGGCCCGCTGGGCGAGGACATCGTCGCCAACACCAAGATCGCCCGTGAGATCGGCTACCCGGTCATCATCAAGGCGGCCGGCGGCGGCGGTGGCCGCGGCATGCGCGTGGTGCACGCCGAAGCCTCGCTGAAGACCTCCATCGAAACCACCAAGAGCGAGGCCAAGGCCGCGTTCGGCAATGGCGAGGTCTACATGGAGAAGTTCCTGGAGAATCCGCGCCACGTGGAGATCCAGGTGCTGGCCGACGGCCAGGGCAATGCCATCCACCTCGGCGAGCGCGACTGCTCGATGCAGCGTCGCCACCAGAAGGTGGTCGAGGAAGCACCGGCACCGGGCATCACCACCGAGCAGCGCGAGCAGATCGGCAAGGTGTGCGTGGAAGCCTGCATCCGTATCGGTTACCGCGGCGCCGGCACCTTCGAGTTCCTGTACGAAGACGGCCGTTTCTACTTCATCGAGATGAACACCCGCATCCAGGTGGAGCATCCGGTCACCGAGATGGTCACCGGCATCGACCTGGTCGCCGAACAGCTGAAGATCGCTGCCGGCCAGAAGCTGTCGATCAAGCAGAGCGACGTGGTGCTGACCGGCCATGCGATCGAGTGCCGCATCAACGCCGAAGACGCCGAAACCTTCGTGCCGAGCCCAGGCACCATCACCGGCTTCCACGCACCGGGCGGCCCCGGCGTGCGCGTCGATACCCACATCTACAGTGGCTACCGCGTACCGTCGAACTACGACTCGATGATCGGCAAGCTGATCGTGCACGGTCCGGACCGCGAGACCGCCATCGCCCGCATGCGGGTGGCGCTGAGCGAGATGGTGGTCGATGGCATCAAGACCAACATCGCCCTGCAGCAGCGCATCATGCGTGACAAGGGCTTCCAGGCCGGTGGCCAGAACATCCACTATCTGGAAAAGCGCCTTGCCGAGCGCAAGAGCAAGCCGATCGCGTTGACCTGATCGCCGACAGCTGTCGCTGCACATGAAAAGGGCGGGGATTTCCCCGCCCTTTTCTGTTTACCGTCCGGTAGCGCGCCGGGCCATGCCCGGCGCTACCTTCAACGCTTGTCGGCAACTTCCGCAGGAATCTGCGAGTTCGCCAAAGGACGCACGCCGTTCGGCGAGGTCGGATCGACGATCACCATGGTCTCGCTGGAGCCATCCGGCCACACCACCTGGAAGGTGCTGCCAGCCGGCAACGACGAGAACGGCACGCCACTCTGCGCGCGGTAAACAGCGGCAACCTGGCTGGCGCCTGCACGGCGCACATCTTCCTGTGTCTTCACCGAGGTCAGTTCCACCTTCGACAGACGCCGGTAGCGGTCCTCGTAGGTGTCGATCATCAGCAGGCCTACCGCACCGGCCGAATACGCCACAAACAACACCACCCAGAACCAGAACTTGGCCCCATGCAGGAATCGACGGTAATTCATCGTCCGTCCCTCGTTCCAATCAATCGCTTGATCCATTCCTTCATTTTCCCCGCACCTTGCCGCGAAACCGCGGCGTCATACACAAAATCACGGAAGTCCTGCGTTCCATCCGGCGAACAGATCCCTCCATTCGCACAAAAGCTGTTGACCAGCACGCTGTCGGCTCCACAGGGAAGACCGAGTTCGCAGGCCGCAACCCGCCATGCCAGTTCACTGAGCTGTTCTCCGGCGACCATGCCGACGAGCGCCTTGTCGCCAGCCGCGCGCAACCCCATGCCCGGCGCGATCGCCATATAGGCTTCCGGATCGCGCGAGGTACGCACGCGCTCGACCAGGTCACGACGGTACTGCTCGTTGTCGTGCAGCGGCTCACCTTCGGCAAACAGCGCCGCTTCGGCAGCGAGGTTGCCCTGCTGGGCCGCACGACGCCGCTCGCCGAGCACCAGCGCCGGCCCCAGCTTGTCGCCGGGCACGAAGCCACCGCAGCGCTGCGCAACCCGCTCGCGCGCCTCCACCATCTCCGGTGCAGCACTCAGGCCAAGGCCGGACAGCACGTTGTTGTCCAGGCGGTAGCCACCCGGATCAACGGCGTACTGCGCGCAGTAGTCATAGACCCGGCTGAGCATCCAGCGCGCCTCGTGGTTGCCCTGGTCGGCCTGCACGCGCAGGCGCTGCGCGTAGGCGTACAGATCGGTGGCACCTTCGATGTCGGCGCGGATATCCAGCGGCAGGCCCGAAGGCAGCGCGGTGCCACGTTCAAAAGCGGCGAGGCGGCGTGCCAGGGCTTCCGGCATCACCGGTGCCAGCGTCCCCTGCGCATCGCTGGCCTGGGCAGCCAGCGGCACATCGACGCGCGCGACCATGTCCCGGCTGTGGCCATTGGCCCGATAACCGGCCACGCCCAGCACGGCCACGGCCGGCAGGACGAGCAACCAGGTTTTCAGGGTCGGGGCGAAAGCCATCGGCAACGGTCGGTGGTACGGCGCACAGGAAAGCGCCGAGTTTAGCAAGGCCCGTGAGGCCTGTCTGAATCGGCTTCGTTCATCTCAAGGCATACGGAGACGCCCTGATGGTCTAGCATGGCCCCCTTTCCCGCGATTGCCCTCACCGCCATGCCGTTTCTGGAACTGACCCTGCGTTGCACCGAAGCCACCCAGCCCCGCTATGAGAATGCGCTGGAGGACGTCGGCGCGCTGGCGGTGACCCTGCTTGATGCCGAAGCCGACACCAGCAACGAGCAGGCCATCCTGGAACCCGGCGTGGGTGAGACTCCGCTGTGGGACACCCTGGTGCTCAGCGCGCTGTTCCCGGCCGACAGCAACGCCCTGCTGCTGCTGGCCGCGCTGGAAGCGTTCGACCCGGAGCTGGACTGGAGCAGCGGCAGCTTCCGCGCCGTGGAAGACCAGGACTGGGAGCGCGCGTGGCTGGACCAGTTCCAGCCGATGGACTTCGGCAGCCGCACCTGGATCGTGCCGTGGAACCATGAGCTGCCGGAGGCCGCGCAGGCCGCCGATGCCGCCATCGTGCGCCTCGACCCGGGCCTGGCCTTCGGCTCTGGCACCCACCCGACCACCGCGCTGTGCCTGCGCTGGCTGGACCAGTTGGCCGTCGATGGCCAGCTGCAGGGCCAGCGCGTGCTCGACTTCGGCTGTGGCTCGGGCATTCTCGCCCTGGCCGCACTGAAGCTCGGTGCCGCCCAGGCCATCGGCGTGGACAACGACCCGCAGGCGCTGATCGCCACCGCCGACAATGCCGAACGCAACGGCGAACAGGCACGCATGCAGGTGTACCTGCCGCAGGACGAACCGGTCGCCACTTATCCGATCGTGGTCGCCAACATCCTGGCCTCCGCGCTGGATGCACTGGCCGAACTGCTGGCCGCCCGTGTCGCCACCGGTGGTCGCATTGCCCTGTCGGGCATCCTGCATGGCCAGGAAGACGAACTGCTGCAGCGCTATGCGGCGTGGTTCGACGACCTGCAGGCCACCCAGGATGGCGACTGGATGCGTATCACCGGCGTACGCCGCGCCTGATCGTGGTTGAATGACCGCTGGATCCGAGCCCGCGCCCTGAGCATGTCCGAGCCGAACCCACCGCGCCGTCCCCTGGCCACGTTCCTGCGCACCGCGCAGGAACGCGATGCCACGCCTGAAGCCACCGGACCGCGCGAACCGGTGGCGACCGATGCAGCGCCGGTGATCGACGACATCGACCCGGCAACGGACATCGTGGCGGCAACAGAAGCAGAATCGCTGGTTGCCGATGATCCAATAATCGAACCGGCCTTCACTGCCACACCCGGCATCGTTGCCACCGTCGCCGATGCGCCCAGCTTCCTCGGCGCGCGCCCACGGGCGCAGCCAACCCCTCGCTGGCATTGGCTGCTGGTGGCCGCATTGGCGCTGCTGCTGTTGCTGCAGAGCGTGCTTGCCGATCGTGCACGGCTGGCCGCCGATGCCGGCACCCGGCCGTGGATCAGCGCGCTGTGCAACGTACTGCGCTGCACACTGCCCGTCTGGCGCGAGCCCACTGCATTCACCATGACCAGCCGTGAAATCCGGCCGTTGCCGGCCCAGGCCGGCGTGCTGCAGATCCAGGCCAGCATCCGCAACGACGCGCGCTGGCCGCAGGCATGGCCGGATCTGCGCTTGTCGCTGTCCGATGCCGATGGTCGCGTGATCGGCACCGGCGTGTTCACACCGGCGCAGTATCTCGGAGAAAACCCCGGGGCGGCCCCGCTTGAACCGGGTCAAAGCGCACGCATCGCCTTCCGCGTGCAGGAGCCTGCCGCATCCACGGTCGCATTCACCTTCGAGTTCCTTTGACCTTGGTCGGACCGTCCGGCCGTGGCAGGTCGGGCACGCTCGCGCTAGACTGACCGCCATCACCTCATCCGGTCCGGCGCCCCGCGTGCATGGACCAACCAGATCGGGAACCCCCTTGAACGCTGTCCTTTCTCGTCCTGACAACAGTCGTGGCGCTGCCCGGCCACCGCTGCGCGAACACGTGGCCCAGTCCGTGCGCCGTTACCTGCGCGACCTCGATGGCTGCGATGCGGACGATGTCTACGAGATCGTGCTGCGCGAGATGGAGATTCCACTGTTCGTGGAAGTGCTCAACCACTGCGAAGGCAACCAGAGCCGCGCGGCCGCGATGCTGGGCATCCACCGCGCCACCCTGCGCAAGAAGCTGAAGGAATACGGCATCAGCGCGTAAGCGCATGCCTGGTAGTGCCGGCCGCTGGCCGGCAAATGCAACACACCGTCGTCGTTCATGAGGCTGCCGGCCAGCGGCCGGCACTACCGGCTCCGGTAGATCCACGCCATGCGTGGATGGAAACCCGCCGGTCACCCGCCGCCGCCCGCCTTCCAGTAGTAACGCACCACGTGGAAGAACACTGGCGCGGCGAAGCACACTGAATCCAGCCGATCGAGCATGCCGCCATGGCCCTCGATCATGTTGCCCCAGTCCTTGATGCCGCGGTCGCGCTTGATCGCCGACATCACCAGGCCGCCCCAGAACCCCATCAGGTTGATCAGCAGCGACAGGCCGAACGCCTGCAGCGGCGTGAACGGGGTGATCCACCAGAGCGCGGCACCCAGCGCGCTGGCACAGAGCACGCCGCCGACGAAGCCCTCCACCGTCTTCGACGGCGACAGCTTCGGCGCGATCAGGTGCTTGCCCAGCAGCTTGCCCCAGATGTACTGCAGCACGTCCGACGACTGCACCACGATCACCAGGAAGGCGAACAGCAGCACGTTGCGCGCCGGATCGTAGCCGGGCACGCGCAGGTTCAACAGCAGCGGCACGTGCGAGATGCAGAACACGCAGATCATCAAACCCCACTGCACCTTCGACGTGCGCTCGAGGTAGTGGGTGGTATCACCGCCGATGGTGGCCAGGATCGGCAGGAACAGGAACGCATATACCGGAATCAACAGCGTGTACATGCCGTACCAGTCGATCCACACCAGGTAGTACTGCCACGGCAGCACGATGTAGAACGCGGCCAGCAACGCGTAGTAATCGCCTGATCGTGTCGGCGCCAGGGTGATGAATTCGCGCAGTGCGAACAGCGAGATGATCGCGAACAGCACGATCACGCCGGCGCGTCCGAAGAACAGCGCCAGCCCCACCACGATGGCCATTACCCACCACGCGCGGATACGCGAGACCAGGTTGGCGATCACTGCGCTGGGCTTGCCGCGCTGGCGCCAGCGCAGGGTTTCTGACACCAGCGTGGCCAGCACCAGCACCGCACCCACACCGGCGAACAGCAGGCCGGTCTGCTGACCCACACTGCGTGCGGCCAGATCACCGGACATATCGATCATGAAGCTCATGCGCGGCCTCCGTTCGGGGCCAGGGCCAGCAGCGCCTGCCGGCTGCGCGCCAGGAACGCGGCCTTGTCCTCATCGGCCTGCAGCCGCAGCGGCGTACCGAAGGTCGCCGTGCACAGCAGCGGCAGCGGCAGGAAACGCCCCTTCGGCATCACCCGCTTGAGGTTGTCGATCCACACCGGCACGAACTCGAGTTCCGGGCGCTGCCGGGCCAGGTGGTAGATGCCGCTCTTGAACGGCAGCAGCGGCTCATCGCCGATGTTGCGCGTGCCCTCCGGAAACAGGATCAGCGAACAGCCCTCATCCACCGCATCACGCAGCACCTGCAGAGGATCCTGATGGCGGTTGCCCGCCTCACGTTCCACCAGCACGCCATTGAACACCGCGTCGATCAGATAGCGACGCAGACCATCGCGCTGCCAGTACTCGGCGGCGGCGACCGGGCGCACCTGACGCCGCAGTGCCGGCGGCATCGACGACCAGATCAGCACGAAATCACCATGGCTGGCATGGTTGCCGTAGTAGACGCGGTGCTCGCTGGACGGCGCGCAGCCGACCCACAGCGCGCGTGCGCCGGTCACTACATGGATGGCCGCACTGCAGGCGCGGGCGATCAGTTCAGCGAACATCGGCACCTCCCATCAGGTCTGCGGCCACAGCACGGCCAGCAGCAGGGCAGCGAACTGCAGCAGCGTGGCGGCGTACTGGCGCATCAGCAGGCGACGCATGCCGGTCCAGCGCGTATCCCAGCCACGCGTCGGCGCCTGTGCGTCCAGCCTGCGCAGGCCGGCCGTATGCAGTGCCTGGTCCACCCGTTGTGCCGCGTCTTCGCCCTGCAGGCCCTCCTGCTGCAGCAAGCGCAACAGGCTGGCATCCAACTGCACCCGCACCGCGTAATACGCCTGCACAGCGCCTGCAACCAGGCTCAGCAGCAGCAACCCAGCGGCGAACATCGCCAGGCCCGGCTCGATGCCCAGCAGCAACAGGGCCACCAGCAGCAGTCCCAGCGACAACGCGGCAGGCAAACGTCCCTGTCGCAGCAGCAGATGCATCATCGGCAGATCGGGCACAGCGCTCATGCAGCGGTCTCCTGCGCGGCAGCGGCCGCGATCACCTGTAGATGAACGTCATGCAGCACGATGCTCGGCCGCGCGGAGCGTACGATCGCCACCGCTTCGGCCACATCGCGCGCACGGCCGCTGCGCAGCAACCAGGTCGCCACGCTGGCCGCGCTGCGCGAATAGCCCAGTGCACAGCAGACCAGCACGGGGCCATGATCGCGCAGGCGTTCGATGGCGTCCGCCGCGGCACGCAGCTGCGCCGCCGATGGCACCACCAGGTCCAGCATCGGCACGCTGGCATACGCTGCCCCTGGCGCACGACAGGAAAGCTCGGCACAGGTGTCGACCACCCCTACCAGCGGCGCCGGCAGTGCGGCAGCCGGCAGACGACCCAGCCAGACCGCATCGATGACCGGCACGGGCTGCGGCGCGCGGCGCGTCCACAACCGCGAGTTGATCCACGCCGCACCCAGGTACGGTGCCAGCAGCCAGCGCGCGGCCATCGTCAACCGGCCATCGGCGCGCTTCTGGAACACCGCCGTGCCCAGCCCCGCATAGGCCATCGACACCAGCAGCAACGACACCATCGGCCACAGCAGCCACAACGCGGTGCCACGCAGCATCACCACCGGCACCAGCAGCAGGCCGGCAGCGAGCGCATACAACGCCGCCAGCCGCCAACGTTTCGGGTCACCCGTGGCCTGCCATGCACGCAGCGGCGGCGTGCCCTGCTCCGGCCACAGCCACACGCACAGCCAGCCGGCCAGCAGCCCGGTGGGAATATCGATGAAGTGGTGCTGGAACGTGGTCAGCACCGAAATGCCGATCAGCAGCGCCCATACGTGCAGCAGCAGCCGCCAGGCCCCGTGCAGGTATTGCGCGAACTTCACCCACAGCACGATCAGCAGCACGATGTGCAGCGACGGCGCCTGGTTGAAGGGCTTGTCGAAGCCCAGCAGCACATCGAACAACCAGCCGAACACACCGCCGATTTCCGGCCGTTCGAAGCTGAAGCGCAATGGCCACAGCAGGAAGCACGTCACTGCGATCACCTGCGCGCTGAGCAGGCGCAACGCGTGCCGGTCCAGCTCCAGCCGACGCCGGCACAGGAAGAACGAAACCGCATAGAACAGGTCGATCGACCAGTACGGCACGATCGTCCACGGTACGAACGGAATCTGCGTCTCCCAGGCGAACGCCATCACCGGCAATTCGGCGTGGCGGCCCGCCATCCAGTTGGCAAAGCCATAACTGGCGAAGAAGAACGGACCCAGCAGGACCAGCCATAGCAGGGCGCGCCGCCACGGACGCGCCTCGCTGGGTGATGCGGTTGCCACCAGCGTCGCCATCACGCGATCCGGCGTGCCAGCGATACGCTGAAGATGCCGAAGTCATCGATGCGCTGGGCCACCTTCTGGAAGCCGGCCAGGCGCACCAGTTCGTCCATCTCCTGCTGGGTACGGCGGCGCATCACCCACGCCGCGCCACCACGGTGGCTGGTCAATGCACGCGCGATGAACTCCAGCTGCGGATGCCACGGCTGCCCGGTATAGGCCAGGTAACCGCCCACCGGCACCGTCGCGGCAATGCCCTGCAGCGAACGCAGCACCGCATCGTTGTCCGGGAACAGTTCGTACAGGCCGGACACCACCGCCAGCGTCGGCGCCGGGTCCACTGCCGCCAGCTGCGCCGGATCGAACGCATCGCCCTGTTCGAAGCGAGCGATGTCGGCCGCGCCAAGGCGCTCGATCAAGGCCTTGCCCTGGGTCACGTTCAGATCGCTGAAATCGCGCAGCACGATGCGGTCGGCACGCTGCTCGCCCTGGCCGAGTGCTTCCAGCACGTAACGGCCATGGCCGGCAGCCACGTCCAGCACGCGCACCGGCGCGCCCTGCCCGCGCAGTCGCTGGGCGGCATCGCGCAGCAGTTCCTGCAGATGCTTGCCGCGCACGCGGATGCCGCGCCAACCGATCGCATCCAGATAATTGCGGTCGACCATCCGGCCCAGCGGGCCCTTGCCCCGCGCTTCATCACGGTAGATGTAGTCCAGCGTGCTGCCCGAGTCGAAACCGGTCTGCAGGCCCAGCGCGATGCCTTCGGACAGCGTGCCACCGAAGCGCAGGCCACCGCGCACCACGCGCCAGCGCAGGTCGGCCAGGCTGTTGCGCTCCGGCGGCCACGACAGGATCTCCGATTCTTCGAAGGTCGGGCCGTGCCGATGCGCATCGCGCCGCGACAGTTCCTGCAGCGGTTCGGCAAAGCGCGCCTGGATGAAGCTGCGGACGCGAGCCAGCGCCGGTGCACGGTCGCGCTCGCCCAGGGTGTCGTGGAAGAAGCCCGGCAGGTGCACGCGCTCCTTGATAGGGCTGGACAGGCGTTCGTAGAAGCGATCCTGCGGGCCGCGATGCACCACGAAGTCCGAACCAGACACCAGCAACTGCACCGGCACGCTGATCGCCTGCGCGTCGGCCACGATGCGGTCGGCGGCTTCGTACAGGCCCAGCAGCACGCGCACCGAGATCGGCCGGGTGATCAGCGGGTCGGTGCGGTAGCTTTCCACCCGTGCCGGGTCGTGGGTCAGCCATTGCGGCTTGACGTAACTGTTGACGAAGAAGTTGCCGCGCAGCTTCTGCATCAGCGCCAGCCCAGCGCGTGCGAACGGCACGTACAGCTTCACCTTGAAGGCCGGCGAAGCCATTACCAGCGCGCGCAACCGCGGCGCATAGTCATGCACCCAGGTGGCGGCAACCACCGCGCCCACGCTCTGCGCGATCACCACGATGTCCTCGATCGCGATGCCGTGCTCGGCACCGATGTGGGCGATGAAACTGTCCAGGTCGCGTACCAGCGCCGGGAACCCCGGTGCGTCGCCGCGAGTGCCGGGCGAGCGGCCGTTGCCGCGCGCATCCCATGCAAAGAAAGCCGTGTCGGGCAGGGCCAGTTCATCGACCAGATGGGTGACCCGGCCAGAGTGTTCATGGCCGCGATGCAGCAGCACGATGGCCTTGGCCGGCGTGGTTGCCGTGGTGCTCGGCCAGTACCGGTAGAACAGCGGTACCTGGTCGAAGCTGTGGAATTCCCGTTCCTGCGCCTGACGCATGCAATCTCCGTATTGGAATGGCGTGAAGTCTTGTTGTGTTTACCGCTGCGGTGTCGCTGCGGCTTCCTTCAATCCCTGGCGTACGCGGCCGGCCATCGTCAGCACGCACAGCAGCGCAGCCAGTGCCGCGACTGCGCTGACCACGGTCGCACCTGCCCAGCCAAACGCCAGCAGCAGGCCCAGCACGCCAATCACGAACGCGCGGTCGCTCTTGCCCATCGGGCCGTCATAGCGGCGGCTCGCTCCGACCATCAAACCCAGTACGCCGGCGTACTCGCTCAGCGCGGCGGCCCAGGCCAGCAGCCACAGTGCCTCCGCACGCACGCCCGGTACGCTGAGCAGGCTCAGGTACAGCGCCGCGTCGGCGATCACATCGCACAACTCATTCAGATAGGCGCCCAGCCGCGATTGCTGGCCGAACTCGCGGGCCAGCATGCCGTCGACGGCGTTGAGGGCCATGCGCAGCAGCATCCACAGCGGCAGCGCCAGATACAGCAGCGGCTGGGCGGGGGCGCAGTACCACACGGCGGCAGCCACCAGCAGCGAGACCACGGCCGCAGCCACGGTCACCGCGTTGGCGGTGACGCCCATGCGGTACAGGCCGTGTACGGCCGGACGCAGCAGGTCCTGGAAACGTCCTTTCAATGCATAGATCGACACGATCTGAACCCGCTAATCCTTGGCAGTGCGGGCACAGCCTACCCTATCGACAGCCGGTTCCGACAAGGTCTTCCGCGTCCAATCCGGCACGGCGGGCACGGCGGCAATCCCTGCCGGGCGTCGAATTTGCCCTGCGCGAGCCCCGCCACCGGCCCCCACCGCCTACAATATCGGCCCCGCTCCGCTGCCGATTGCCCTGTCCCCATGACTGCTGATCTGTTGCCCGTCCGCCGGGCCCTCCTCTCCGTATCCGACAAGACCGGCCTGGTCGAGCTGGCCACCGCGCTGGCTGCACGCGGCGTGGAGCTGCTGTCCACCGGCGGTACCGCCAAGGCGATCCGCGATGCCGGCCTGGCCGTGAAGGACGTTGCCGAGGTCACCGGCTTCCCGGAAATGATGGATGGCCGGGTCAAGACCCTGCATCCGATGGTGCACGGCGGCCTGCTGGGCCGTTCCGGCCTGGACGACGCCGTGATGGCCGAGCACGGCATCGGCGCCATCGACCTGCTGGTGCTGAACCTGTATCCGTTCGAAGCGGTCACCGCCAAGGCCGACTGCTCGCTGGCCGATGCGGTGGAGAACATCGACATCGGCGGCCCGGCGATGCTGCGCTCGGCGGCCAAGAACTTCGCCCGCGTGGCGGTGGCCACCGATCCGTCGCAGTACGCCGAACTGCTGGCCTCGCTGGACGCCAATGATGGCCAGCTGTCGGCCGGCACCCGTTTCGCTTTCTCGGTAGCCGCGTTCAACCGCGTCGCCCAGTACGACGCGGCGATCAGCAACTACCTGTCGGCGGTCACCGCCACCGACGCTGCAGTGCCGGCGCGGGCCGAGTACCCGGCGCAGATGAATTCCACCTTCGTGAAGGTGATGGACCTGCGCTACGGCGAAAACCCGCACCAGAGCGGCGCGTTCTACCGCGACCTGCATCCGGTGCCGGGCACGCTGGCCACCTTCCAGCAGCTGCAGGGCAAGGAACTGAGCTACAACAACCTGGCCGATGCCGATGCGGCATGGGAATGCGTGCGTCAGTTCGATGCGCCGGCCTGCGTCATCGTCAAGCATGCCAACCCGTGCGGCGTGGCCGTTGGTGCCGGCAATGGCGATGCCTACGAACTGGCCTATGCCACCGACCCGACCAGCGCCTTCGGCGGCATCATCGCCTTCAACAAGCCGCTCGACGCTGCTACCGCGCAGGTGATCCTGGATCGCCAGTTCGTTGAAGTGCTGATCGCCCCAGATTACGAACCGGCCGCGCTGGAATACGCGCAGAAGAAGGCCAACGTGCGCGTGCTGCGCATCCCGCACGGCGATGGCCTGAACAACTTCGACAACAAGCGCGTGGGCTCCGGCCTGCTGCTGCAGTCGTCGGACAACCGCGGCATGACCCGCGACGAACTGAAGGTGGTCAGCAAGCTGGCGCCGACCGACAAGCAGTTCACCGACCTGCTGTTCGCCTGGAAGGTCGCCAAGTTCGTGAAGTCCAACGCGATCGTCTATGCCAAGGACAACCGCACCATCGGTGTCGGTGCCGGCCAGATGAGCCGCGTGTACTCCGCGCGCATCGCCGGCATCAAGGCGGCCGATGCGAACCTGGTGGTGGAGGGCTCGGTGATGGCCTCCGATGCATTCTTCCCGTTCCGCGATGGCATCGACGCTGCAGCCGCGGCCGGCATCAAGGCGGTGATCCAGCCGGGCGGCTCGATGCGCGATGCCGAAGTCATCGCCGCCGCCGACGAGCACGGCCTGGCCATGGTGTTCACCGGCGTCCGCCACTTCCGCCACTGATTACTGGAGCGACACGGATGTCTGCAGTCTCTTTGAAACCGCTCGCCGTGCTCGCCTTCGTTGGCACGGCGCTGCTGGCCGGCTGCAAGCCGGCCGCCGAACCCACCGCTGGCCCGCAGGCAGAGCCTGCAAAGGCGGCCACCACCGAGCCCACTGCCCATATCAGCCGCACCGCGCGGCTGCAGGCGTTCCTGACCGAACGCTACGGCAAGGACGCCAAGCTGTCAGGTGAGTGGCGCGGCACCTGGACCCAGGACGGCGATGTGCGCGCGACCGACTGGCAGGTCTGTGCCGAGCAGCCGGTGGTGACCGGCGACAGCTGGCAGCAGCTGCTGGCAGTGTGCGGCGCGCTGGCCGATGGCGCGCACATCGACCCGGGAACCATCGACTTCTTCGTGCTGCATCCCAAGGGCGAAGGCTTCGAAGTGGCGAGCGAACTGACCGGCGAGCGCTTCGGCAGCGGCGGTCAGCCCGGCAGCGCCAGCATCATCCGCGCTGGCAGCGACTTTTACGGCTTCCGCGTCGAAGATGGCTGGTTCGGCCAGGGCTTCTCGCTGCTCTCGCAGTCACTGATCCTGCCGGGGCCGAAGGGATTGGTCGCCACCGGCAACGTGCGCAGCCACATCGACAACGACGCCCAGTACGAATGCGACACCGTCGACGCCAGTACCGACGCTGACACTGTCGAGGACTGCCGGACCCGCCGCTTCAGCATCGACTTCGCGCTGCGTTTCGACGACAGCGACCGCAGCGCGCGCGTCTGGCCGCTGTTGATCGAGGAAACCGGCAACACCTGCGGCGGCAAGCGGGTGCGGCAGGAGCACCGCTTCACCCTGGACCCGAAGTCCTGGACCTATTCCTTCCCCGAATCACTGCGACGCGAAGGCTGCGAGTGAGGCACATCGACCGGCCATGAACAGTCCCCTCGGCGAACTGATCCTCTACCGCACCGACGACGGCCGGACGGAAGTCCATCTGCGCGCTACGGAGGGGACGGTGTGGATGACCCAGGGCGAGATGGCCGCGCTGTTTGATACGACCAAGCAGAACATCAGTCTTCACATCCGGAACGTCCTGCAGGATGGCGAGCTGAAAGCCGAGGGAACCGTCAAGGATTACTTGACAGTTCAAACCGAGGGCAAGCGCACGATCAATCGTTCCGTTCAGCTGTATCGATTGGAGATGATTCTGGCGGTCGGATTCCGCGTCCGGTCACCTCGCGGGAGCCAGTTCCGTCGATGGGCCAGCGACACCCTGTCCGAGTATCTGGTCAAAGGCTTCGTACTGGATGACGAGCGGCTCAAGGATGCCGAGCGTGCGGACTATTTCAAGGAACTGCTGCACCGCATCCGCGATATCCGCAGTTCTGAAAAGCGCTTCTATCAAACCCTGCGCGAACTGTTCAAAGTCAGCAGCTCCGACTACGACGGTAGCGCAGCCACCGCCAAGACGTTCTTTGCCACCATCCAGAACAAGCTGGTCTACGCTGTCACCGGCCGCACAGCGGCACAGCTGATTGTGGAACGCGCTGATTCCAACGCACCGCACATGGGCCTGACCAACTGGACCGGCGACAAACCCCGCAAGTCCGATGCAGTCGTCTCCAAGAATTACCTGCTTCAGCAGGAGCTTGAACAGCTCAACCGCCTGGTCTCCATGTTCCTGGATTTTGCTGAAGATCGCGCCGAGCGACGCGTAGAAACCCATATGCTGGACTGGATCAGGCAGACCGATCGCTTCCTTGACTTCAACGAGCGCGCCATTCTCGATGGCCCCGGTCGCGTGTCCAACCAGCAGATGGAAGCCATCATCACGGAGCGCTACGCAGAATTCGACGCGGCACGACGTGCGTCTGCAAGGATCGCGTCCGAACGCGAAGCCGAGCTTGATCTTGCGAGTCTCAACGCCGAGGCAAAACGCTTGGCGTCCAGCAGAAAGCCCATCTGACTGATTTCTCCGATCACATCCACTTCTGTCCCCCAGGATCTCCACGCAATGAAAATCTTCGTCATCGGCTCTGGCGGCCGCGAACACGCCCTGGCATGGAAGCTGGCCCAGTCCTCCCGTGTCACTGAAGTGCTCGTAGCGCCCGGCAATGCCGGCACCGCCAACGAAGACAAGTGCCGCAACGTCGCGGTGAAGGTCACCGACATCGATGGCCTGCTCGCCCTGGCCCAGGCCGAAGGCGTGGCGCTGACCGTGGTCGGCCCGGAAGTGCCGCTGGTAGCCGGCGTGGTCGACCGCTTCCGCGCCGCCGGCCTGCGCATCTTCGGGCCGACGGCTGCCGCCGCGCAGCTGGAAGGCAGCAAGGCCTACGCCAAGGATTTCCTGGCACGCCACAACATCCCCACCGCGTTCTATTCCGTGCACACCGAGGTGGACGCGGCACTGGCCTACCTGCGCGAGAAGGGCGCGCCGATCGTGGTCAAGGCCGACGGCCTGGCCGCCGGCAAGGGCGTGATCGTGGCGATGACCCTGGCCGAAGCCGAAGACGCGGTGCGTGACATGCTTTCGGGCAACGCCTTCGGCGATGCCGGCGCGCGCGTGGTGATCGAGGAATTCCTCGACGGCGAGGAAGCCAGCTTCATTTCGATGGTCGACGGCGTGCACGCACTGCCGATGGCCACCTCGCAGGATCACAAGCGCGTCGGCGACGGCGACACCGGCCCGAACACCGGCGGCATGGGTGCGTACTCGCCGGCCCCGGTGGTCACGCCCGAGGTGCATGCACGGGTGATGCGCGAGGTGGTCAACCCGACCGTGCAGGGCATGATTGCCGACGGCATCCCATTCACCGGCTTCCTCTACGCGGGCCTGATGATCGATGCCAGCGGCGCGCCGAAGGTGATCGAGTTCAACGTGCGTTTCGGCGACCCGGAAACGCAGCCGGTGATGCTGCGCCTGCAGTCGGACCTGGTGGAGCTGCTGGAAGCGGCGATCGATGGCCGCCTGGACCAGGTCGACGCGCAGTGGGATCCGCGCCCGTCACTGGGCGTGGTGCTGGCAGCCAAGCCATACCCGGAAGCGCCCATCACCGGTGAGGTGATCTCCGGCCTGGATGAGGTGCCGGCAACGGCCAAGGTGTTCCATGCAGGTACGACGCTGGATGCGCAGGGCCAGGTGCTCAGCGCCGGCGGCCGCGTGCTGTGCGTGGCTGCACTGGGTGACAGCGTGCGCGACGCGCAGGCGAACGCGTATGCGGGTGTGGCGAAGGTGAGCTGGGCCAATGAGTTCCACCGCACTGACATTGGTTGGCGCGCGATCGCACGCGAGGGGTGAGGTCCACGCGGCATCAGGACATCCACGCATGGCGTGGATCTACTGGTGCTGTACCAGCCCCACAAACAGAAAAGGCCCGGCATTGCCGGGCCTTTTCGTCAATCAAGCGCGTCACCACCTTACGCGGTAAACAGCGCCTTCATCTTCTTCAGCGCGTTCGCTTCAACCTGGCGGATACGCTCGGCGGACACGCCGTACTCGTCTGCCAGCTCCTGCAGCGTCACCTTGCTGTCCGCATCCAGCCAGCGGCGGCGGATGATGTCGCGCGAACGCGCATCCAGTTCCGCCAGGCCTTCACGCAGCAGCTGCATCTGGTTGTCTTCGCTGTCCTCGCGCTCGTAGGCCATCGACGGATCTTCGTCATTGGCCACCAGATACGCAGCCGGCGACGGCGGTGCATGGTCGTTGTCTTCGTCGGTCGGCGCATCGAAACCGATATCGCGGCCGGACAGGCGCGATTCCATTTCCAGCACTTCGCGCTCGGACACGTTCAGGTCCTTGGCCACCGCGGTGACTTCGGCGGCGTTCATCCAGCCCAGGCGCTTCTTCGACTTGCGCAGGTTGAAGAACAACTTGCGCTGCGCCTTGGTCGTGGCGACCTTGACGATGCGCCAGTTCTTCAGGATGAACTCGTGCATCTCGGCACGAATCCAATGCACGGCGAAGGACACCAGGCGCACGCCCATGTCGGGGTCGAAGCGCTTGACCGCCTTCATCAGGCCGATGTTGCCTTCCTGGATCAGGTCGCCCAGCGCAAGGCCGTAGCCGTTGTAGCCGCGGGCCACGTGCACCACGAAGCGCAGGTGCGAATGCACCAGCTCACGGGCAGCGTCCAGATCATTGCCGTCGCGGAAGCGACGGGCCAGGTCCTGTTCGTTATCGACCGACAGCACCGGGATCTGGTGCACGGCACCGATATAGGCGTCCAGCGAACCGAGCGCACTGGGAATCGGCAGATTGTTTGCCACAAGGGCAGTAGAGGTGTTCTGGCTCATAGGCACCCATCTTAGCAGTCGGGGAATTGGACTGCTAAAGGAGGAAAAAGTTCCAGCATTCCACTGATGAAACACTGGTCCCAAACAGAGCCCTACCGTAACGCGATTTGATGACAGTGGCGAGCGCGCTTTTCGGGATACACAATCCCTTGGAATTCAACCCACTAGCCTGGAAAACACGGCCATTCCGGGTCAAAGGGAGCTGAACAGGCGGCGGTTTCGCCCTTCAATCACCGGGCGGCGTTGCCCGCCGTTCAGCCCGATGGCGCCAGCGACGCCCGCGGCGGCAGCGACCAGTCGATCGGGGCCTGCCCACGGCGCTGCAGGTACTCGTTGGCCATCGAGAAATGACGGCAGCCAAGGAAGCCACGGTGGGCCGACAGCGGCGAGGGATGCGGCGATTTCAGCACGCGGTGGCGACCGCCATCGATCACCTTGCCCTTCTGCTGCGCGTAGGCGCCCCAGAGCATGAACACCAGGCCCTCGCGCTCGCGGTTGAGCACATCCACCACGTGATCGGTGAAGCCTTCCCAGCCGCGCCCCTGGTGGGCACCGGCCTTGCCCTCTTCCACCGTCAGCACGGCGTTGAGCAGCAGCACGCCGCGCTGTGCCCAGGGAATCAGGCAGCCGTGGTCGGGGCGCGGGATGGCGAGGTCACCCTCGATCTCCTTGTAGATGTTCAACAGCGACGGCGGCACCGGCACACCCGGCTGCACCGAGAAACTCAGGCCATGGGCCTGTCCACGACCGTGGTACGGGTCCTGGCCGAGGATGACCACTTTCACCTGATCGAACGGGGTGGCATCGAACGCGGCGAAGATCTGCGGGCCGGGCGGAAACACCGCCGCGCCGCTGGCCTTGCGCTGCCGCAGGAAGCTGGACAGCTCGCGCATCTGCGGCTGCAGCAGGTAATCGCCTACACGCTGTTTCCAGCTCGGTTCCAGCTGGATCGCTGGGGTGTCCACTACTTCATCGATCATCGCAACACGTCATCGCAACAGGGGTCCATCATTCAACCGGGCCAGCCGCAGCTGGAACAGCACCTTGGTGATCAACAGACGCTCTTCGATCGGCTTCAGCACCAGGTCGTTGGCGCCAGCCTGCAGCAGGCCGGTCTGGTTGTGCGGATTGCCATCGCCGGTCATCACCAGCACCGGCAGGCGGCGCTTGCCGTAGCCGAAGTCCACGCGCACGCGCTGCACCACGTCGCGGCCGCTCAGCTCTCCCTTCAGGGTCACATCGGTCAGCACCAGGTCGATGCGATGGCGGCTGCGCCCCAGCGATTCGGCGGTCAGCAGGGTGAACGCTTCTTCGGCGCTGACCACATGCATCACGTTGAGCTGCTGGCGCTCGAGCATGCGCTTGGTCGCCTCGGCCACCACCCGGCTGTCCTCGATATAAAGGATGGTCGCGCCGGGAATGGTCTGCGGCTGCACGTAGCCGCGCACGAACGTCGCCAGAGCCTCGTGGCCCAGCGATTTGTCGAAGTAGTCGGTGACGTACTCGGTGAAACGGCGTTGCTCCAGGTGCTGCTGGGCATCGCCGGAGACCACGATCACCGGCACATAGGCCTGGCCGGCGGCTTCACGCACCGTCCGTGCCAGCGCCAGCCCGTCGCCATCGCGCAGGGTCAGCGAGGTGGTGACCAGATCGACCGGGCCCTGCGCCAGCGCATGCTGGGCGTCCTCGATGCTGTCGCAGCCGATCACCTCCACGCCCGGCAGATCGCGCTGCAGCACGTCGGCGATCAGCTTGCGCACCAGCTTGGAACCGTCAACCACCATCACCCGCGTCGCGGGCCCTTCAAGGTGCTTCAGCGCTTGCGGTTGCATGCCGGTCTCAGGTGTCGGTCGGGCGGGTCTGGCGGAGGAAGTGACCGGTCACCAGCCACGCACCCAGCCAGCCCAGCAGCAAGGTGCCGAGCAGCACCAGGCTGCCATGCAGCAGGTCCAGGCCATGCAGCACGAACGGGCTGCCATAGCTGCGCGACAGTTCGGCCAGGGGTGCGCGCAGGGCGGCACCGGCAATGCCGATCAGGCCCAGCGCAACCGCGCCGGCGCCCAGGCCATACCAGGCGCCCAGGTACAGGAACGGGCGGCGGATGAAGCCATCGCTGGCGCCGAGCAGCTGCAGTACGCCGATTTCCTCGCGGCGGGCCTGGATGTCCAGGCGCACGGTGTTGCCGACCACCAGCGCGGCGCCGACGCCGAGCAGCACCGACAGTACCTGCACCAGCCGCGCGCCGAACGCGAGCCATGCATCCAGGCGCTGGCGCCACAACGCGTCGTGCTGCACCAGGTCTGCCCCGGGCAGGCTTTCCAGCGCGCGCGCCAGCCGAGCATCGTCCTGGCCCTGACCGGGGGTGATCACCAGCAGCGAGGGCAGCGGGTTGTCGTTGAGTGCGTCGATGGCCTCGCCGAGACCGGCCTGGCGCAGTTCCTCCAGGCCCTGTTCCGGCGTGCGCACGGTGACACTGCCCACATCGGGACGATCGCGTAGTTCACCAGCCAGGCGCAACGCACCGGGGCCGTCGACGTCGGCCTTCAGGAAGACGTTGATGTCGCGCGACTGCTGCACGCTGCCGGCGAACTGCTTGAGGTTGTCCAGCGCGATCGACAGGCCCAGCGGCAGCGCCAGGGCCAGGGCCATGACCATCACGGTCAGCAGCGTTGCCCACGGTTTGCGGCAGGCGCGGCCGAGGCTGAACACCACGCTGTGCACGTGATGCTGGAACCACACGCCCAGGCGCGACGGCGCAGCGGCTTCGGTGTTTTCGTTCTTGGCCATGGTTACTCCGCCAGATCCTGCGGCGAGATGTCGTCCACCAGCCGGCCGTGGTCGAGGATCAGCACCCGCTTGCGCATGTGGCGCAGCAGCGGCAGGTCATGACTGACCACCAGCACGCTGGTGCCGCGCGCGGGCAGCTCGGCGAACAGGGACATGATTTCCGCGGCCAGGGTCGGGTCGAGGTTGCCGGTCGGCTCGTCGGCCACCAGCAGCTTGGGTTCGCCGACGATCGCACGGGCGATGCCGACGCGCTGCTGCTCACCAGCCGACAGCTGCGAGGGCAGCGCCTTCTCGCGGTGCCCCAGGCCCATGCGCTCGAGCACCGAACGCACGCGCTTGTTGATGTCGCCACGGCGGGTGCCACGCAGGATCAGCGGCAGGGCCACGTTCTCGGCAATGGAGCGGTCCATCAGCAGGCGGTGGTCCTGGTAGACCGCGCCGACCGCGCGTCGATGCCGCGGCACATCGCCGCCGCGCACCTTCAGCAGGTTGCGCTCGTCGAACATCACCGCGCCGCGGCTGGGCCGCTCGTCGAGGTGGATCAACTTGAGCAGGGTGCTCTTGCCCGCCCCGGAGTGACCGGTGACGAACAGCATTTCGCCCGGCGCGACCTCGAAGCTGACATCGGTCAGGGCTTCGTGGCCACCGGCGTACTGTTTGCTGACATTGTCGAAGCGCAGGACACTCATGCCCCGATTATGCAGGACCGGCGCGACAGATCGGTAGCGCCGGGCCGCATGGTGGGTGCCGACCGTTGGTCGGCACACCCTTGATACCACCCGACCAACGGTCGGGTGCTACCGGATCAGTTGCCCGACAGCATCCGGCGGATCTTGCGGCCGATACGGGTCAGGAACGAGTCGCCGGCATCGGCGCTGGTACGCACCGGCTTGGCCACCACCTGCACCGGTTTGACCGGAGCGGCACCGTTGCCGTCGCTCGCCACGCCCTCGGCACCCTCGACCGGACGGCCGTGGCGACGACGACGACGCTTGCGCGGCTTGCGCT
>NZ_JBYOLA010000006.1:0-176092 GCF_057799055.1 Stenotrophomonas sp. 14P6.2.3 | reverse complement strand
GGCCGCGGCATCCATGCCGCGGACACCCCCGCAACCGGACCCACCCCGCCTTCGACAGTTTCCCGCGATCTGTCGGAATGGCGTGGTCTGCCCTTGGTGGGTGTCGACCTTGGTCGACACAGATCTGACCCCAGAATTTCATTCGATATCTGACAGATTTCATCCACGCATGGCGTGGATCTACTGGGCACCGGGAAACTGTCAGAGGTGGGACGGTGTCGGATTGCGGGGTGTCAGCCGCATGGATGCGGCTGCCAAGCCCCCATGGGCGGGTTCACGGCGTCCCCGCAATCCGACACCGCCCCGCCATCCCACAGAATGCCGCTGTTGCTGTTGCTCGGCTGTTGCCGTTGTTTCGGCAGGTGCAGGGCGCAGCCCTGCCGATAAACCCCTTACTTCAGCCGGCGACCGGAACGATCGATGCGGAACCACTCGCCGCCTTCCATCGGCGTATGCCCGTCGCCATCGGGCGTGCCTCGGCGGCAGCCGTTGCAGACCTCGGCCACGCCGTCCTGGAATGGCCAGGCAAAATCGAACGTGGCCGCAATCACCTGCTCGAAGGCAGCGTTGAAGTAGCTCACGCGATTGCCGACGCGGCCGCGGAACAGGCCTTCCTGCAGGGAGTCTGCGCCGTTGTCCCAGGTGATCACCGCCTGGCTGCGGCCGCGACGGTCGACGTAGTGGAAGCCGTCGGCGGTCTGTACCAACGCCAGGCCGTCGCCGTCGTAGGGAAGATCCTGCAGGGTGTCCGCGCTGATCTGCGGCTTGCCATCGACGACCTCGCAGCCGGGCAGCATCCACAACCCGTGTTCTTCGGTCATGACCTTGCAGGCCGGCCCCTGCGCTGACGCGCAGGTACTGGCCAGCACGCCCAGCAGGGCCAGCCAGCGCACATGGCGCAGGCTGGCCAGGGCAGGGCGTGCCGGCCGAGCCATCACTTGCTGTCAGCCTTGCGCTCGAAGGTGGCCGGTGCCGGCAGTTCCACCGGTACGCCCTTGTCGTCGCAGGTGCCGGCCTTGCACAGGCGGTCGCGCAGGGCAGGGGTGGCCTGCACGATCATGTGGTAGATCGCGTTCTGTTCCAGGGTGCCGCGGATCGCCTTGCTGCCCGGGCCGCGTGCCCAGATGCCGACGTCCTCGCCACCATGCGATTCGGACTTCATCGGTACCAACGCTTCCTGCATGTAGTCCGGATGCTCGGTATCGACATCGTGCAGGTTCGGGCGGCCGTTGGCCGGCTCGAAGCTGCTGGGGTTGTGCGGGTAGCGCTTCGGGCCCGCCGGCTGCTGGTTGCTGGTGCCGGTGTGGCCGGGGCCGTTGGCATAGCTCAGGGTGGTGTAGGGCTGGCCGTTGCCATCCAGTGCCAGGTCGAGCTTGCCCGCACCGTCTTCGCCGCCCTTGTCCTTCACCTTGCCCAGGATCGGGTTGCCACGGGCCGGGTAGCCGACGAAGTTCAGGGTGTGCGAATGGTCGGCGGTGACGATGATCAGCGTGTCGTCGGCCGAGGTCAGCTCGTTGGCCACGCGCACGGCATCGGACAGGGCCACGGTCTCGGTCAGCGCACGGTAGGCGTTGCCGCTGTGGTTGGCGTGGTCGATGCGCGCGCCTTCGATCATCAGCACGTAGCCTTCCTGATGGCGCGACAGGTTCTTGATCGCTGCAGCGGTCAGCTCGGCCAAGCTCGGCTCACCGGCCGGGTCCTGCGGACGTTCGTACTCGTAGCGCATGTGGTCCGGCTCGAACAGGCCAAGAATCGCCGGTGCGTTGGCGGCGGCCTGCAGCTGCTTGCTGTTCCACACATAGGCGCCCTGCGGGTGTGCCTGCTGCCATTCCTGTACCAGGCTGCGGCCGTCCAGGCGCTGGCCGACCTTGTCGTCGTACTCGGGGTCGCGCTCTTCCACGGTGGTGAACTCACCGCGACCACCGCCCAGGGCGACCAGCGGGCCGCGGCCGTAGCGCGAGGTCGACAGCAGCTGCTGGGCGATGTCCTTGCAGCCGGCGGCCTTGGCCGCTTCGGTCAGGTCGGTGTCGTTTTCCCAGTTGCGCTCGGGCGAATGCGCGTAGGTCGCGGCCGGCGTGGCATGGGTCAGGCGTGCGGTGGAGACCACGCCGGTGGCCAGGCCGGCGCTGTCGGCCAGCTGCAGCCAGGTCAGCAGGCCCTTGGACAGGCTGTCGGCGCAGTCGGTGCGGCTGCCGGCACTGACGCCGATCGCACCCATGTGGGTCTTCACGCCGGTGGTGATGGCGGTCATGGTGCCGGCCGAATCCGGCGTCTGCGAATCGGTGTTGTAGGTCTTGCTGAACGCGGTGGCCGGGAAGCGCTCCCACGACAACAGGTTCTCTTCGCCCGAGCCGCCCTTCTGCTGGCCTTCGTAGATGCGCGAGGCGGCCACGGTGGTCAGGCTCATGCCGTCACCCAGGAACAGGATTACGTTTTTGGCCTTGCCGGCCATCGCGCCATTGGCGGCCGCCTGGGCGGCACCGCTGCGGTACCACCACTGCGGGGTTTCACCGGCAGGGTGGGCAACGGGGGCGACGCTGACCTTCAGGCCGGCCGGAGCGGACGCGGGGGCGGTGCTGGCGCAGGCGCCGAGCAGCAGGGTCGTGGCGCAGGCGGCCAACAGGGAGACGGAACGACGCATGGACGCTGGGATCTCACAAAGTGAAACGGGACGTTCATTATGCCCGGCCTCGCAAGGCACGCCGATGACACACTGATTTGCCACGTGGGCGGTCGTTCTGCGGCCCGCCTTGGGCTATCGTGCCAGCATCCCTTCCTACCCCCTTGGATTGCCTATGAAGCTGGTCTCTGCCTGGCTGCGGATTCCATTCTGGCAGCGCGTGGTCGGTGGCTTCGTGCTCGGTGCGCTGGCCGGCTGGGCGCTTGGCCCGGCCGCTGAAACCTGGTTCGGCCCGCTCGGCGAGCTGTACGTCACCCTGATCAAGATGATCGCGGTGCCGCTGGTGTTCTTCGCGGTCATCAACGCGATCTCTTCGCTGCACGGCCAGAAATCGGTGGCCGCGCTCAGCGGGCGCACGTTCCTGTGGTTCGTGATCACCGCCGCGCTCGCGGTATGCGTGGGCCTGGGCGTGGGTACGGTACTGCAGCCCGGCGCCGGTGGCCTGCAGCTGTCGATGGCCAGCAACTATGTTCCGCGCGAAGTGCCCAGCGTGGTGCAGGTGCTGCTGGATGTGGTGCCGTCCAACGTGTTCTACGCGCTGTCGGGTATCGGCACCAAGGTCAATGCCGCGGGTGAGACCGTGCTGGCGGCGGGCCGTGGTTCGATCCTGCCGGTGATCTTCTTCGCAGGCCTGGTCGGCTTTGCCATCGTCAAGCTCGGCGAGAAGGTGACCGAAGCGCGCAAGCTGGTCGGGCAGATGAGCGACATCATGATCCAGGTGACCCGCTTCGTGCTGGAAGTCACTCCGATCGGCACCTTCGGCCTGATTGCCGGCCTGGTCGGCAGCTATGGCTTCGAGAAGCTGCTGCCGCTGGGCCACTTCGTGCTGGCGCTGTACGTGGCCTGCGCACTGCACATCGTGGTGGTGTACAGCGCGCTGCTGCTGGCGCACGGGTTGAATCCGCTGAAGTTCTTCCGCGGCGCGGCGCCGGGCATGCAGGTGGCCTTCGTCAGCTCCTCCAGCTTCGCGGCGATGCCGGTTGCGCTGCGTTCGATCACCCACAACCTGGGCGTGAACAAGGACTACGGCTCGTTCGCGGTGCCGCTGGGCGCAAGCATCAAGATGGACGGCTGCGGCGCGATCTATCCGGCGCTGTGCGCGGTGTTCATCGCCCAGTACAGCGGTGTGCCGCTGACGCCCGAGCAGTATGTGGTGGTGCTGATCGCTTCGGTGCTGGGCAGCTTCGGCACCGCCGGCGTGCCGGGTACGGCCGTGATCATGGCGACGGTGGTGCTGAGTGCGGCCAACCTGCCGCTGGAAACCATCGGCTATCTGTACGCGATCGATCGCATCCTGGACATGATGCGCACGATGACGAATGTGACCGGGCAGATGCTGGTGCCGGTGCTGGTGGCCAAGGAAACCGGCCTGCTCGACCAGACGGTGTACGACAACCCGTCCACCAACGTCGGCATCGATGATCCCGACCCGAGCCCGCCGCGCGCCTGAAGCGGCACTGCAACGGGCTGTATCAGCACCTGTAACACTGCTGATACAGCCCCGGTGGCGCCTTGCGCAGTGGTGTTTCCTGCGCGTTAAGGCCAACGGAATCCGAACGAAGTTGTAACACTACGGCGTCATGCCGCCGCGGTGTTACCGGTCAAACCCCCGCTGCGACGGCCTCCCGGTGTTGGCACGAAAGCTGCTCTCACCCTGCGCATATGCAACGGGAGAGCGGCATGGACGGCAGCACCACCCTTATCACTGTTTCTGGCCGGCAGCTTGCGCTGCTGCTGGTGCTGGCCGTTCCGTTGGCGGCGGCTGCTTCGGGTGCCCGCCAAGGGGTGAAGGCGCAGCCTGGCGAAATCGTCCTGTTGCGCGACGTGGCCACGCGCCCGGCCTACCGCATGGCGCCGCCCGGCGTGGCGTTGATCGCCGATCCGAAACCGCAACATGAGATCGCCGCCGCACTCGGCAGCAGTGGCGCCGCCAGCGGCATGGATGAACTCAGCGAGGACGACTACGCCGGTCTCGGCGCCGGTCAGTCCGGCAGCGTGCATGCGCACGGTGTCACCACCGTCGAGCGGGTGACCCAGCAGGCCCTGGGCGGAACCCTCGGCCGCTCGGGCGAGGGGATGATCAGTGGCAGCAGCCTCAGCGGTGCGATGAGCGGCCCGCTGGGTGCGGTCGGCAATACCACACGCGGCATCGGCGATACCGTACGCGGCGCACTGTCGCAGTTCCCGCTGGGCGCACCTGCGCAGGCGGGTGGCAAGTGAAGCGCGCAGTGCTGCTGGCGGCCTGGCTGGCATTGCCGGCCGTAGCCCTGGCCGACGACTACAGCGGCATGCTGGCCTACCTCGATGTGACCCGCATCGATGGCCGCGCATTGGCGGGTGCCAGCGGCACCATCGCCATCAACCAGGCGGCGGGCGATCTCAACATCCAGGCCAACCTGCATGGCATGGCCAGCGGCGACCGCGCCGACGTGGCCATCGCCGCACGGCAGCAGCACAGCAACGATGTCGTGCTGTCGGCACCACTGGAAGCCAGCGCGCACATCGCCGGACAGGCGCTGGCAGGGGCCAGCGGTATTGCATCGATCAACCAGGCCAGCGGCATCGCCAACACGACGCTCAATGTCGTCAGCGCGACGCTGGCCCGGCAAGGAATACGCGAATCCGATGACACGGCGTTGGCCGCCTCGGACATCGCGTCAGCAGGGGGGCAGGGCGATGCCGGTGACGGTGTTGCGGCGGGTATCCGTAGTGTCGGCGTTTCATCGACGGCACTGCGGGGCTTCGACGGTGTCCTGCAACTCAATCAGATCGCGGGAGCGCGAAACGATACGGCCAATGTTCTAGGCCTGGTCGTGCAGGGCAACCCGTGAGTACCACCCACCCGATGTATCACTGATGAGAGAGAGGGCACCATGAAAGCGACTGTCAAAAAGACCGTACTCGCCATGGCAATTGCCACTGCCTCGACCGCTGCTGCGGCCAATGGCTGGGACAACCAGAACGCCAATGCGAACATCAACCACAACCACGTCGTGACCGAAACGCGCAACGACACGCACAACCACACCGACAACGAAGTCCGCAACTGGACCCGCAGCAACACCACGGTACGCAACAACACCGACACCTCGAACGTGACCCGCAATCGCACGGTGAACGTCAACGAGCAGGTGCAGAAGAACAGCAACATCCAGGCCGACGAGCGCAAGGAAAAGAACAACCACGGCGTCGACGTGAACCTGGAGAAGGACCTGCGGCTGAGTTCGGACATCAACTTCTCCGGCGATCCGACCATCACCGGTGACATCGATCTGGATTCGGCCGCCATCGCCGTGATCGACAACCGCCAGTCGATCAGCAACAACCTCACCGGCAACAGCCTGGTCACCAACAGTGCTTCGATCGCCGATGATGTCGGCGCCGGTGCCTCCGGCAACCTCGGCTTCAACGTGGTGGCTGGTGACAACAACGCGCAGGACAACGCTGCGTCGCTGTCGGCTGCGGATGCCTCCTTCAGCTTCGGCATGGCCGACGCCGAGGTGTTCGTCAACCAGGCCGGCTTCGGCAACACCACCATGAACTCCGGCGTCACCAACGCCGCTGGCCTCGGTGGCAATGCCTTCGGCGGTGCATCGGGCAACATCGGTGTGAACATCGCCTCGGGCAACAACAACGAGCAGAAGAACGCACTTGCTGCATCGGTAGCCACCAGTGCGATGGCGCAGTCGAGCATCAGCTCCAACCAGGTGTCCACCGGCAACACCGTGTCCAACGCCGGCTTCGTGCAGTCCTACACCGATACGGTGCAGGTCGGCCTGAGCGGTCGCGTCGCTGGCGGTACCCTGGCCGTGGGTGCCGGTACCTATCGCGGCACCGGCAATGCCTACCAGATGGCCAACTACTACCTCGATACGTGGAGTGGCGATCTGCCGCATCCGGGTGGCAATGCGACCGGGCACATCGATCTGGACAACGAGATCCAGAACGCAACGATGAACCCGAACCGGCCGGGAGTGGGTGGCCTGGGCTTCGATACGCGTGAAAGCGGCACCAGCCAGTTCGTCGAGCTGGGCGTGGCCGACCTGTATGCCAGCCTCAGTGGCACGGTCAGCACCACCCGCTGGGTGAACGTCAATGCGACCAACACCTCGGCACTGTCCGGCAGCGCGTTCTCCGGCGCGTCCGGCAACATCGGCGTGAACGTGGCATCGGGTACCGGCAACCTGCAGGCCAACAGCCTGGCATTGGCCGTGGCACAGCCGAGCACCGGCGGTGGGACCGGCGGCGGCGAATGATCCACGGTGTGACCGCTTTCGCAGCGAACCTGCGTTGAGCGCAACAAGCCCGGCCATCCGCCAATGGCCGGGTTCCCCCGGGAGCCCCTGTCCCTCCTCCCCCTTGGGGCAGGGGCTCCTTCCTTCTCGTGGAGAACAGCATGGCCGGTCATCGCTGGTGGTTGCGTTTGCTGCCCTGCCTGCTGCTGTTGACCAGCGCATCTGGCTGGGCAGGCGAGGTGGTGTTCAGCGGGGTGCTGCCCAATGGCGCGCTGCTGCAGCAGAAGGTGGAAAGCATGCAGGAGCGGCGTTATCGCAACCTGGTGCGGCAGCACACCGACTACAGCTGCGGGGCGGCCGCTCTGGCCACCATCCTGCGTTATGCCTACCACCTGGACACCACCGAGGCGACGGTGATCGAGGGAATGATGGGGGTATCCGATCCACAGCTGGTCAAGGAACGCGGTTTCTCGTTGTTGGACATCAAACGCTATGTCGAATCGCTGGGCATGCGTGGACGCGGCTATCGCATCGATGAATCGCGGCTGCGCACGTTGCGGGTTCCTGGACTGGTGCTGATGGATGTACGCGGCTTCCGGCATTTCGTCGTGCTCAAGCAGGTGCGCGACGGCGTGGTGGAAGTGGCCGATCCGATTCTGGGCAACCGCAGCCTGTCATTGGAAGAGTTCAGCGCCGCCTGGCCGTCACGTGCTGTTTTCGTCGTGATCGGCAGCGACTTCGATCGCAACACGGCGCTGCTGCAACCCAGCGAACGGCCCAGTGCCCGCGCGTTGTATGCGCGGCAGGGACCGATCACCGATGCCGAACTGGTCGACTTCGGCTTCAGCCACGCCGACCTGTTCTGAAGGAGGCACGATCATGCAATGCCAACGTGTAGTACTCGCCCTGCTGCTGATGCTGTCGGTGTCGCCGTTGATGGCGGCAGACGGTGCACCGGGGCGTGGCCTGAAGGAAATACCCGATCCCGAACTGAACCTGATGCGTGGCCGCTACACCGTTGGTGGCAACAACGTGGCCTGGTTCGGGGTGACGATGATTTCGCAGTGGCAGGGGCCCAACGGTGCAGTGGTGCAGGGAGCGCTGACCCTGGGCATGGATTTCCGCAATGGCGGGACACCGAAACTGAGCTTCCAGCCCAGCGTCCACGTCACCGCCGCTGACGCTCCGTTGCCGACCACGGCAGGGCGCAGCATCGACAGTACCGGCCTGGCCAATGCCAGTGGACTGGTGCAGAGCGTGCAGGTGGCCGGCGATGGCAACACCGCGCGCAACGTGACCACGCTGACCGTGCGTGATGGCGCGGTGCCGACAGCGATGACCGACGACGGCAGCCGCATGGCGCAGGCACAGCAGGGTGGCGCTACCGCCACAGCCATGCTCGATGGCAACCAGGCGCGCCTGCTGCTGCAGGTCGACGGGCAGAGCCTGGTACAGCAGTGGATCCGCAACGGCAGCGTGGGGCAGGGCATTGCCTTGGCCGGCGATGGACAGACCGCCAGCAACCGGCTGCAACTGGAACTGGTACGCAACACCGCGGCCAACAACCTGCCCTTGAGCCAGAACGTGGCCCAGGCGATCGGGATGAACCGCGGCATGGGCCCGGGCCAGTAACACGGCCTGGTCAGGGGGAATCGACGTACAACGCAGGTCACCGACATGCACACTCTCTTCCGGCTTACTCCGTTGGCGCTGGCGGCGCTGGCGGCCACCGCCTTCGCCCAGCAGCCTGCGCCCAATGAGGGCGCCGACATGCAGGCACTGATCGCGCAACTGGAACAGCTCAAGGCCAATTACGCCCAAGAGGTACGACGCCTGCGCGAACTGGACATGCAGGTGCAGGCGATGCAGGCGCGGCTGAGCGGTCGCGCAGGCCCCGGTACGACGCCCGCAGCGCCGTTGGCGCCCGCTGCAGCATCCGCCGTTCCGCCCAGCAGCGAAGGCTATGCCAGCAGCGCGGCCGAGGCACAGCAGGCCAAGCAGGAGGCACGGCGCAGCGTGGACGACGTCAAGCAGCAGCAGGCGGCGTTGTTCTCGCGCCGGTTCACCATCGAAAACGGCCTCACCTATGCGCGCTATGACCGCAAGCAACTCACCCTCAACGGCTTCCTCGCCCTGGATGCGATCTTCCTCGGCAACATCGCGATCGAGAATGTCGAATCCGATTCGTTGACCTACAACCTGGCCGCGCGCTGGGGCGTCAGCCCCAACCTCACCTTGAACCTGGACGTGCCATACCTGGCCCGGCGCACTGTCTACCAGAAGGGCGGTGCCGGCGGTGCAGCAGCGGCGATCGCGCAGGAAGAAACCAACGGCAACGGCATCGGCGATGTCAGCCTGAGTGCCAATTACCGGCTGTTCGCCGAACGCGGCTGGCGTCCGGAGACGGTACTGACCGGTGGCGTGACTGCTCCTACAGGTCGCGCACCCTATGGCCTGGACTGGAAAGTGATCGAGCGCGATGACGACGACTACATCCGCTTCGCGGTGCCGCAGGAACAGCCGACCGGCAACGGCGTGTGGCAGGCCAACCTGGGCGTGTCGATGGTGAAGACCGCCGATCCGGCCATCCTGTTCGCCAACGCCGGCTACATCCACTCGTTCCCGCGCGGCTTCAGCGATATCGACAGCAACCCGGATACGGTCAACCCCGGTGACGTGAAGCTGGGTGGTTCGGTGTACTTCGGTGCCGGTGTGGCATTCGCGTTCAACGAGCGCACCAGCCTGAGCATTTCCTTCAGCGACAAGATCAGCACGCGCGCCTCGACCCGGTTCAAGGGCGGTGAATGGGTGAAGGTGATCGGCAGCGATGCCAATGCGGCCTCGCTCAATCTCGGCGTGACCTACGCGTTGAACCAGCACACCACGTTGGTGACGATGCTGGGCATCGGCCTGACCCCGGATGCGCCGGACTTCACGCTGGCGTTCAAGGTGCCGTACATGTTGTAGGCGGGGCGGCCGGGCCATGCCCGGCTGCTTCAAGCTGCCAGCGGTCAGCGCTGCGCCGGCAGCTCAAGATGATGTTTGCGGCACAACCGATAGACCGTCACCCGCGAGATCTGCATGTGCCGCGCGCACGCCGACACGTTGTAGCCATGCTGGCGCAGCGCCTGCAGCAGTACATCGCGCTCCACCTGGCCACGCGCATCCTGCAGCAGCGCGCGCCGTGCGGGCGCATCGGGTTCGGCCAGATCCAGGTCGGCCGCGCTGATCAGTTCTCCCTCCGCCACGATCGCCGCCCGCTGTACGCGGTTCAACAGTTCGCGCACGTTGCCCGGCCAGTCGAACCCGCGCATCGCCTGGTGCGCGCCAGAATCGAAGCCACGTGCACGGCCGGCATGACGTTGGCGGAATGCGCGCAGGAAGTGTTCGGCCAGCAACAGGACATCGGCGCCACGTTCGCGCAGTGATGGCATCGGCAGGCGCAGCACGTTGAGGCGGTAATAGAGATCGCGCCGGAAGCGGCCGTGGGCGACCGCCTGCTCCAGTTCGACATGGGTGGCCGCCAGCACGCGCACATCCACCCGCAGTGGCTGGTTGCTGCCCACCCGTTCCAGCGTGCCCTCCTGCAGCACCCGCAGCAGGCTGGTCTGCGCATCCGCGGGCAGGTCGCCGACCTCATCGAGGAATACGGTGCCGCCATGGGCTGTTTCGAACAGGCCGATGCGACGTTGGGAAGCGCCGGTGAAAGCGCCACGCTCGTGGCCGAACAGTTCGGACTGCACAAGGTTGGCGGGAATGGCACCGCAGTTCACTGCCAGGAAGGGCTTCCCCGCACGCCCGGACAGCGCATGCAGCGCCTGCGCGGCCAGCTCCTTGCCGGTGCCGGTTTCTCCCGTTACCAGCACCGGCAGCTCGACCGGGGCGAATTTGTGCAGGGCAGTGCGGACGGCCAGCAGGGGGGCGCTGTTGCCGATCAGTGCAGGAAGACCGGCACCGTTGTGGGGCGCGGCGAGTGGCAGGTCATCGCCGTCGCACTGGCGCTGCATCGCCGACAGCAGGTCGGGAAGCTCCAGCGGCAGCGAGAACTGATCCTGGCAGGCCCGCAGCAACGCCCCCCAGGCGGGAGGAGGGCTGCCCAGCCCGGCGGGCAGCACGGCCAACCACGGCAGGTGATGGTGCTGCTCGACCCACGGCAGCAACAACTGCGCCGCCTCTGCGTCCAGATGGCGAAGATCTACGACGGCGACCAGATGATCGCGGCCGCGCAGGCCAATGGCCATGGCAGGTGCCGGGCTGACACAGCGCAGTTGCCATCCGGCGGCCGCCAGCGCGCCGCGCTCGGCGGCCGGTGGCTGGCCGAACCAGATCACGCAGCGCGATGGAATCTCCAGGCTTGCCGCCATGCCTTCCCCCAGCATCCGGGCAACGCGGGCGGCTGACAGGTCATCATCGGTGTGCCGCCCCACGCCGGGATGCTGCGGCCACGCGTGGGTGGCCGGTTGCGGCCCAAACGGACCGTGACATCAATGACCAACGCAGCATGCGTCGACCAGCGGCCATCGCCGGCCCAATGAACCAACAAAAAAGCCGCTGCAGGGCAGCGGCTTGTCAGGTCACGTGCGGACGGCCTCGAATCAGAGGTCGACCCGGCGGGCCTGCATGAACTTGTTGCCCCAGTAGCCACTGAGCAGGGTGTCGACGCGGACGTCCTTGCCGGTGCTCGGGGCATGCAGGAAGCGACCATCGCCCACATAGATGCCGACGTGGTCGACCCGGCCCTTGCGGCCGAAGAACACCAGATCGCCTGCGGCCAGGGCGGCGCGGTCGTTGATCAGTTCGGCATTGGCGTCATGCGCCATTTCACGCGAGACGCGCGGCAGCTCGATGCCCAGGGCCGAGCGGAACACATAACCGACCAGGCCGCTGCAGTCGAAGCCGCTGTCCGGATTGCTGCCACCCCAACGGTACGGGGTGCCGAGCAGGGTCATGGCCCGGCGCAGCAGCGACTGCACCTTGCCGTTGTCGGCAGCGGTACCGACCACGACGCTGCCATTGGCGGCGCTGCTGGTGTCGTAATTGGCGAGGAGGCGGCTGAGGTCACCGGCCACCATGGCCGAGCGGTCCATCAGCGGAATGGTGTCATTGGCGGCCAGGTGCGGCAGCAGGGCGGCCAGGGTGGCGCTGGCGGCGGCATCGGCGCGGCTGCGCTGCGGAGCGGTGGCGTCGGCCTTGGCGGCTGCGCGGGGAGCGGTCTCGGCGGTGGCAGCCGGGGTCGCATCGGTACGGGTGGGAGCGGACTGCGACCAGGCGGGAAGGCTGGTCAGACACAATGCCAAGCCCAGCAGAAGCGGGCGGACACTACGCGAAGAAGCGGCGGTCTGGCCTTGGCACGTCGGGTCGTTTGTCGTCACGCGTCGGTCACAAGGAAAAAAACGATGGGGCATCATGCCCTGTAAAAGCGGTAATAAGTTAAAAATTCCGTTAGTAAATCGTTAGTTGCGCAGTGACGCCTGTCACAATTTTGAACATATCGCCTGTTCATTTTAGCGAAGGACGCGTTTCGCCCCTGTGTAGTGGTCCTTCCAGTAGGGTCCGCTGAGCGAATCCAGGCGCACCGTTCCGCCGGTGCTCGGGGCGTGCACGAATCGACCTTCGCCCACGTAGATCCCCACGTGACTGACATTGCCGCGGCTGCCAAAAAAGACCAGGTCGCCGGTCGCCAGGCGCTTCGGATCGATCTTCGGGCCCTGTACCGCCGCCAGGTCGCGTGAGGTCCGCGGCAGCTTCAGGTCCAGCATTTCACGGTAGACGTAGGCGACCAGGCCACTGCAGTCGAAGCCGGATTCAGGCGTGTTGCCGCCATAGCGGTAGGGCGTGCCGACCAGGCTGATGGCGCGCATCAGCACCGAATTGGCGGCCTCGGGGTTGTCCGGTGTGGTACTGGGCCAGCTTGCCGCAGGCGGTGGCGGTGTGGAACGGACGGCCTTGCCGCCGCCACAGGCGGTCAGCAGAAGGGGCAGGGCCAGCAGCAGGGCGGGCGCGAGGAGCCGGCGCGTGCCGGACGAAACTGGCGTGATGTGCATGTTCTCCGGATAATGCGCGACCTTGGATTGGCCGTCATGATGGCGGCGTCCCCGCCGGGCGACAACCCGCCCCAACCCGCCTGCCTCCGGCAGATCCAGACAGAGTTGCGCATGAAGATCGAAAAAGACCGCGTTGTCCGCTTCCACTACACCGTCTCCGAGGCCGGCCAGGAGCCGATCGAATCGTCCAAGGACCGCGGCGAGCCGCTGGCGATCCTGATCGGCCACGGCAACATCATCCCGGGCCTGGAAAACGCCATGATGGACAAGGAAGCCGGCGCGACCTTCGACGTCGACGTTAAGGCGGCCGATGCCTACGGCGAGCGCCGTGATGGCCTGTCCCAGCGCGTGCCGAAGAAGCACTTCGGTACCGCCAAGCTGGTCCCGGGCCAGCAGGTCGTGCTGCAGACCAACTTCGGCCCGCGTGCCGTGACCGTGCAGAAGGTCGGCATGAGCGTGGTCGACGTCGACCTGAACCATCCGATGGCCGGCAAGGACCTGCATTTCGACGTCGAGATCGTCGACGTGCGCGAAGCCGGCAAGGAAGAGCTCGAACACGGCCACGTCCACGGCGACGGCGGTCACCAGCACTGATCGCGTTGCGATCGTGATGGCAGCAACGGCCCGCTTTGGCGGGCCGTTGCGTATGTGGAACAGGGCGGAGCCATCCATGGTCCGCAGGCCGGCGGCATAATGACGGACCTGCACGCCGGATGCCCCGTGAACACCGCTTCCCCTTCCCTGCAACCGGTGGCTTCCGGCGAACGCATCGCCCTGCTGGACATACTGCGCGGGTTTGCCCTGCTGGGCATCCTGCTGATGAACATCGAGGCCCTCAGCGGGCCGCTGGACCTGGCCTTTACCGGCATCGACGCGCATTGGCAGGGCATCGACTACTGGGCCGATGCCTTCGTCTATGTGTTCGTGCAGGGAAAATTCTTCACCCTGTTCTCGCTGTTGTTCGGTGCGGGCTTTGCGGTGATGGCCCAGCGTGCTGAAACGGCGGGTCGCCCGTTCACTCCGTTCTACCTGCGCCGCAGCGCCGGGTTGCTGCTGATCGGCCTGTGCCACGCATTGCTGGTCTGGTCGGGCGACATCCTGGTGCTGTATGCACTGGCCTCGCTGCCGTTGCTGGCCTGTCGCGAAGCACCGCGCAGCTGGCTGCCGTGGATGGGTCTGCTGGTGTATGCACTGGGTGTTGCGCTGATGCTGCTGGTCGGCGCAATGGTGTCGATGGCCACCCCGCAGGACCTGCAGAAGATGCTGGTCGACGCGCAGCAGGGCATCGACCAGCAACGTCTGGTGTATGGCCAGGGCGACTGGATGCAGGCCAACGTGCAGCGCCTGCATGAGTTCGGCGCGTCGCTGGGCGGCATGTTCATTTCCGGGCCCGAAGTGCTGGGTATGTTCCTGCTGGGTGCCTGGTTCGCTGGCAGCGGCGCATTGACCGCGCCCGAGCGTTTCCCCCGGTTATATGCCGGCCTGCGCTGGGTCGCGCTGCCTCTGGGCCTGCTGGTCACCCTGGCGGGTGTGTTGTGGAAGCCCTATCTGGCGCCGGGTGTCTATGACCTGCCGACCACTGCGGCAATGGCACTGGTGGCCGTGGGCGGCGTGCCGATGTGCCTGGGCTATCTGGCCTGGATCGTGCACTGGCGTGCGCGCATGGGCTGGCTGGCGCCGGTCGGCCGGATGGCGCTGACCCATTACCTGGGTCAATCGCTGGTCTGTACGTTGCTGTTCTATCACTACGGGCTGGGGTGGTTCGACGCAGTGCCGCGTGCCTGGCAGCTGCTGTTCTCATTGCTGCTGTTCGCTGCGCAGGTAATCCTCAGCCATCTGTGGCTGCGCCGTTTCCGCTTCGGCCCGATGGAATGGCTGTGGCGTGCGATGACATACCAGCAGTGGCCGGCAATGCGCGGTAGGGCCGGGCAGGGGTGATCGATGCAGGCCACGCACATCTCTTCCTGCGTGGCTGCGTGCATCGCCACGCGTGTCGCTGCATACCCTCACGTCTGGCCTGCAGCGGGCCATGGCATGCTCGCAGCAGCATGAGCGCCTGCGTCAGCCAGCTGCCCGCCGATCTTCTCTGCGGGCGCACGCCCGCCATCGATCCTGTTCCCTGTCGACCCGAGCGATTCCGATGAACACTCCTTCTTATGACTACGATCTGATCGTCCTTGGCGGCGGTTCCGCTGGCCTGGCCGGCGCCATCCGCGCTGCGCAGCATGGCAAGCGTGTTGCCCTGCTGGAGCCGGGTGAACTGGGCGGCACCTGCGTGAATGTAGGTTGCGTGCCGAAGAAGGCGATGTGGCTGGCGGCCGATCTGGCCGAGCGCATAAGCCTGGCCAGCGCGATGGGCTTCGACGTGGACGCGCGTCCGGCACTGTCGTGGAAGGAGCTGGTGATCCATCGCCAGGCCTACATCAGCAACATCCACACCAGTTATCACAAGCGGCTGGATGAAACCGGCGTGGTGCGTATTCCGGCCCGTGGCCATCTGCTGGATGCGCACACCGTGGCGTGCAGTGATGGCGTGCAGTACAGCGCTGCACAGATCCTCATCGCTACCGGCGCCCATCCGCAGCGGCCCGACATTCCCGGCGCCGAACTGGGCCTGGTGTCCGACGATTTCTTCGACCTGCGCGCGGCACCGGCCGAGGTCGCGATCATCGGCGGCGGCTACATCGCGGTGGAACTTGCCGGGCTGTTGCAGGCGCTGGGCAGCAAGGTGAGCCTGCTGGTGCGTGGCAGTCGCCTGCTGGAGCGCTTCGACTACGAGCTGACCGCGCAACTGGCCGAGAACCTGCGCCAGCAGGGTGTTCGCATCCACTTCGATTACCGTCTGCGTGAGTTGAAGCGCGACGGCGAGCGCGTGCGCGCTTTCGGCCATGACGGCCCGATCGACAGCGTGTTCGACGCCGTTTTCTTCGCGACCGGCCGGCGCGGCAACAGCAGGGATCTGGGCCTGGAAGCGCTGGGCATCGGCATCGGCGAACACCAGCAGGTGGAGGTGGACGAGTGGCAGACCACGGCGGTGCCGAGCGTGCATGCGGTCGGTGACATCGCTGGCAAGGTCGGCCTGACGCCGGTTGCCGTGGCTGCATCGCGCCGTCTGATGGATCGTCTGTTCGGTGGCCGCCCGGACGCGAAGATGGACTACGACAACGTGGCCAGCGTGGTGTTCTCGCACCCGCCGCTGGGCGCAGTGGGCATGAGCGAGGAAGACGCGCGTGCGCGCTTCGAGCAGGTGACGGTGTACCACAGCCGGTTCCGGCCGATGCTGCAGGCACTGGCCAACGGCACCCAGCGCAGCCTTTTCAAGATGGTCTGTGCCGGGCCGGAAGAGCGTGTGGTGGGTGTACACCTGCTGGGTGAAGCGGCCGACGAGATCCTGCAGGGTTTTGCGATGGCGGTGAAGATGGGCGCGACCAAGGCGCAGTTCGACGACACGGTGGCGATTCACCCGACGTCTGCTGAAGAAGTGGTGTTGATGCGCTGAGCCGACACTCACGGTAGTGCCGGCCACTGGCCGGCAACCTCAACAGCAACTCACGGTAGTGCCGGCCGCTGGCCGGCAACCTCAACAGCAACGGTTGAAGCAACAGCAACAGCGTGCATTCCGTGGGATGGCGGGGTGGGTCCGGTTGCGGGGGACGCTGCAAGTACGTCCCTGTAAGCTCGGTCGCCGCATCCATGCGGCTCACGCCCCCGCAACCGGACCCACCCCGCCTTCGACAGGTTCCCGCAATCTGTCTGGATGGCAGGGCCTGCTCTTGGTGGGTGTCGACCTTGGTCGACACGTAGATCCACGTCATGCGTGGATCAGGCGTTGCAGTGGGCATGAACGGGAATCGGATCGTTCGCCCAGAGGTGCCATGAGACAATTGGAAGTAATCCGGCTCCTTCCAGTCGCCCGTGCGGCCCGTTTTCTTCCTGATGTCTACCTCTTCCCCCCGCATTGCCACCACGTCCCCGCGTATCGCCCTGGGCGGCATCGGCCTGGCTGCGATCGGCGCCGTTGCCGCTTCGGGCAAGGCCATCATCGTCAAGCTGGGGCTGCGCCATGGCGTGGATGCCACCACGCTGCTGGCGCTGCGCATGCTGATGGCGCTGCCCCTGTTCGCGCTGATGGCGTTGTGGGCGTCGCGCCGTGCGGAGCGATTGTCCTGGGCTGACCGGGCGCGCGTGCTGTGGCTCGGCTTCACCGGTTACTACCTGTCCAGCCTGCTGGATTTCCAGGGCCTGCAGTACATCAGTGTGACCCTGGAACGGTTGATCCTGTACTTGAACCCGACCCTGGTGCTGCTGATCAACGTGCTGCTGGCGCGGCAGCGGCCGGGTCGCTGGCAGATCGGTGCACTCGTGCTCAGCTATCTCGGCGTGCTGATCGCGTTCGGCCATGACCTGCAGCGCGAAGGTGGGCAGATTATTCTCGGCAGCCTGCTGGTGCTGGGCAGCGCGCTCAGCTACGCGCTCTATCTGTTCGGCAGCGGCCAGGTGGTCGCCCGTATCGGCGCAGTTCGTCTGACCGCCTACGCCAGCTGCGTGGCCAGCGTGCTGGTGCTGCTGCATTTCACCATCACCCATCCACTGCCGTTGCTGTGGCAGGCCCCCGCTGCGGTGCAGTGGCTGTCGCTGATCAATGCGACGGTCTGCACCGTGCTGCCGGTGCTGGCGATCATGCTGGCGGTGCAGCGCGTCGGCTCGTCGCTGGCCGCGCAGGTGGGTATGCTGGGCCCGGTTTCCACCATCGTGATGAGCCTATGGCTGCTCGACGAACCGATGGGGCCGGCGCAGATCGCCGGCACCGTGCTGGTCCTGCTCGGCGTACTGCTGGTGACGCGGCTGCGCCGCTGACACCGGAGCAGGCGCGTGCGCGCATCCTGGCGGTGATCCATGCGATTCCGCCGGGACAGGTGATGGGCTACGGCCAGGTCGCAATGCGCGCGGGCCTGCCCGGACGCGCCCGGCTGACCGCGCGCATCCTCGGCCAGAATGAGGATCCCACACTGCCCTGGCACCGGGTGCTGCGCTCGGATGGGCGCATCGCCATGGCCGAAGGTTCGGCCGGCTGGCGCGAACAATCGCAGCGGCTGCGTGCGGAGGGTGTCGTCGTGGAAAACGGCCGGGTGCGGATGCCCGCAGTCGACCCGGCGGCGGCGCTGGATGCCGCCGTATGGGGACCGGGTTGATCGCTGCCTGCGACTGAACGGGCGACCGTCCGCTCGGGTCAAAAAGGGCCGGTGCTGCGGCTATGATGGAGGCCGTTCCATGCCGGTGTCCCCATGTTCCCGCGACTGCCAACCGTTACCAAGGCCCTGTTGATCGCCAACGCGATCCTGTTCCTGCTGCAGCAGCCGTTCCTGCTCGGCATGCAGACCTTCGAACCGTTCATGCTGCAGCCGCTGCAGCAGGGCTTCGATGCGTTCTCGCCGGGTGGCAACTTCCAGCCGTGGCAGCTGCTGACCTACGGCTTCCTGCATGGCAGCTTCGGGCATCTGTTCTTCAACATGCTGGCTGTCTTCATGTTCGGCGCGCCGCTGGAACAGATCTGGGGCGAGAAGCGCTTCCTGATCTACTACCTGGTGTGCGTTGTCGGCGCCGGCCTGTGCCAGTTGCTGGTCGGCACGATGCTGGAGAACCCGGCCACGGTGCTGGGCGCTTCCGGTGGTGTGTTCGGCCTGCTGCTGGCCTACGGCATGCTGTTCCCCAACCAGCGGGTGATGCTGCTGTTCCCGCCGATTCCGATGAAGGCGCGTACGTTCGTGATCCTGTTCGGCGTGGGCGAGCTGGTGCTGGGCATGACCGGTTGGCAGCCAGGCGTGGCCCATTTCGCGCACCTGGGCGGCATGCTGTTCGGCTGGCTGCTGATCCGCTACTGGCGTGGCCAACCGCCGTTCAACAAGCGTCGTCCCCCCGGCCCGCCGAAGCGCCCGAATCATCTGCGCAGCGTCAAATGAGCCGCAGGTTCATTTGACGCCGGTAGATGCCAACCTTGGTTGGCACGCTTTGACGCCGGTAGATGCCAACCTTGGTTGGCAATCATCTCTGCCACGTTGTGCCAACCAAGGTTGGCGCCTACCAACAGCGGGCAATGCAGGCGGCGGGTTGTGCCCACATCCACGCATGGCGTGGATCTACTGGTCCTGCAGCACCACCTGCGCCGCATTGTGCCCGGGCGCACCGGTCACCCCGCCGCCCGGATGCGTGCCCGCTCCGCACAGGTACAGGCCGGGCAGGGCGCCGCGATAGCCGGCCTGGCCGACCATCGGCCGTGCCGAAAACAGCTGGTTGGCGCTGAGCGCACCGTGGAAGATGTCGCCGCCGATCAGCCCGAACGTCCGTTCCAGGTCCAACGGTGAAAGCGCCTGCCGACCGAGCACGCTGTCGGCGAAGCCGGGGGCGTAGTGATCGACGGTAGCGATCATCAGGTCGGCGACGGTATCCCAGTGGTCATCCCAGTGACGGCCATCGGGCAGCTCCGGCGCCACGTGCTGGCAGAACAGGCTCGCCACATGCTGCCCGGGGGGCGCCAGCGAGTCGTCCAGCGTGCTCGGAATCAGCATCTCCACGATCGGCTCGCGCGACCAGCCATCGCGGCGTGCATCCAGCCAGGCACGGTCCATGTAATCCAGGCTGGGCGCCATGATGATGCCGGCACTGAGGTGGTCGCCCGGGCCGGGCAGGGCGCGGAAATCCGGCAGTCGCGACAGCGCCACGTTCATCCGGAACGTGCCCGAGCCGCAGCGCCAGTTCGCCATCCGCTCGCGGGTGGTGGCTGGAACCTGCGCAGGCTGCAGCAGTTGTTCGTACAGCAGCTTCGGATTGACGTTGGCCACCACGGCACGTGCGCGCAGGTTCTCACCGCCTGACAGTGTGACGCCGACCACGCGTCCGTCTTCAACCTGCAGGCGCTGCACGCCGGCATCGACGCGCAGCTCTGCACCGGCCGCACGCGCGGATGCAGCGATGGCCTGGCTGATCGCTCCCATGCCACCGATGGCGTGGCCCCAGGCACCCTTGACCCCGTTGCACTGGCCGAACACGTGATGCAGCAGCACGTAGGCGCTGCCGGGCGTGTAGGGGCTGGCGTAGTTGCCAACAATGCCATCGAAGCCGAACAGGGCCTTGATCGGCTCGCTCTCGAACCAGCGGTCCAGGTATTCGGCGGCCGACAGCGTGAACAGATCCAGCAGTTCCTGCCGCAATGCAGGATCAAGTGCGGCCAGCTCGCGCCCCAGCCGGCCCATCTGCCACAGCGCGGGCAGCGCGCGCCAGCCAGCTGTCACCCCGAGGTCGGGCGGCGGACGCAGCGCCCAGTCGCGCAGCACGTCGGCAAATACTTCCAGGCGCGCTTCATAGGCGGGCAGCGCCTGCGCATCGCGCTCGGAAAATTTCGCCACTTCCGCCTGGGTGCGGCCCGGTGCAGACAGCAGGTAGCGACCATCGGGCAATGGCAGGAAGTTGTTGGCCGGCCGCGCGACGATGCGCAGCCCGTGCGCATGCAGCTGCAGTTCCTCGATCACCTTCGGCTGCAGCAGCGACACCGTGTACGAGGCCACCGAGTTGCGGAAGCCGGGATGGAACTCTTCGGTGACCGCCGCACCGCCGAGTACACCACGGCGCTCCAGCACCAGCACCCGTTGCCCCGCGCGCGCCAGATACGCCGCACACACCAGCCCGTTGTGGCCGCCGCCAACGATGATCGTGTCCCACGTCGTCATGCGTTGCGGATCGCTGCTTCAATGGTGGCGATGTCGATCTTCGTCATCGGCATCATCGCGTTGAAGGCGCGCTTGGCCAGGGCCTTGTCCTTGCTGGTCACCGCTTCGATCAGCATGCGTGGGCTGATCTGCCAGGAGATGCCCCAGCGATCCTTGCACCAGCCGCATTGGCTCTCCTGGCCACTGTTGCCGACGATGGCATTCCACAGGCGATCGGTCTCGTTCTGGTCCTCGGTGGAAATCTGGAA
Organism: Stenotrophomonas sp. 14P6.2.3; assembly: GCF_057799055.1. Taxonomy (NCBI): domain Bacteria; kingdom Pseudomonadati; phylum Pseudomonadota; class Gammaproteobacteria; order Lysobacterales; family Lysobacteraceae; genus Stenotrophomonas; species Stenotrophomonas sp. 14P6.2.3. The sequence continues at coordinate 155,161 of NZ_JBYOLA010000006.1, read as the reverse complement.
CGAGAACGCTTCGCTGTGCTTGAAGGTCGGGCCGCCATTGAGGCCGACACAGGGGACACCGCAGACCGTGAATTCGACGGTGAGGACATCGCCCTGCTTGCCATCGGGGAAGTCGCCTGGCGCGTGATGCACGGCGGTTACTTCACTGTCGGGAAAGGTCTTTGCGTAGAACGTGGCGGCCTCGAGCGCACCGCTGTCATACCAGACGCAGATCGTGTTCTTGTGAGCCATGGTGGGGCTCCGCAGCGGACGAAGGCGCAGCGATAGCATGGGTCGTGTTAATGCCGGATCGTGCTGCACTGCGGGAGCTGGCGGCGTCGCGCTACCATGGGCAGACGACACGACAGGGACGATGCGTGAAGATCCTGATTCTGGGTGGATATGGGGTGTTCGGGGGGCGTCTGGTCCGCTTGCTGGCGGACCTGCCGATGCTGGAACTGCTGATCGGTGGCCGCAACCTGGCGGCGGCGCAGGTCTTCTGTGCAAGCTACGTGGGGCAATCGACACTGCGCCCGCTGCAGGTCGACCGGCAACAGTTGGCCACGGCCCTGCAGGCCGAGCGGCCGGACCTGGTGGTGGATGCCTCCGGTCCTTTCCAGGACTACGGCGAACATCGCTACACGGCGATCGAAGCCTGCATCGCTGCCGGCATTGATTATCTGGACTTCGCCGACGCGGCGGACTTCGTATTCGGCGTTTCGCAGTACGACGAGCAGGCCAGGGCGGCCGGCATCTACGTGCTGTCCGGCGTCAGCAGCTTCCCGGTACTGACCGCCGCGGTGCTGCGCGAGATGGCCACGCACATGGATATCGTCAGCGTGGAAGGTGGCATCGCGCCATCGCCGTATGCCGGCATTGGTCTGAATGTGATGCGTGCGGTCGTCGGCTATGCCGGTGCACCGGTGAAGCTGCGCCGCAACGGTCGCGATGGGCACGGCATCGGCCTCGCCGAGAGTCGCCGCTTCACCGTCGCGGTGCCGGGGCGGCTGCCGCTGCGCAACCTGCATTTCTCGCTGGTGGATGTGCCCGATCTGCAGGTGCTGCCACCCGAACATCCGACGATGACCGACATCTGGATGGGGGCTGGCCCGGTGCCGGAAATCCTGCATCGCGTGCTGAACCTGCTGGCCAAGGCGCGTCTGCACCTGAAACTGCCGTCGCTGGAGCCGTGCTCGCGGTTGTTCTACACCGTACTGAACCTGATGAAGTTCGGTGAACATCGCGGCGGCATGATCGTACGCGCGGTGGGCACCCGCGATGGTGCGCGCGTCGAACAGAGCTGGCACCTGCTGGCCGAGGCCGATGACGGTCCGTACATTCCGTCGATGGCGATCGAGGCGGTGATCCGCAAGCAGCTGGCCGGTGATCGGCCGACGCCCGGGGCGCGCGCGGCCACGCATGCGCTGGAGTTGAGCGACTACGACCGCCTGTTTGAAGGCCGCACCATCCACACCGGTTTCCGCCGGGACATGCCGGGTGCCAGCCTGTACCAGCGCGTGCTTGGCAGCGCATACGCGCAACTGCCGGCCAGCGTGCAGGCGCTGCATGCGCCGTCTGCAGCCAAGCGCTGGAGCGGCACGGCATCGGTCGAGCGTGGTCGCGGGCTGCTGTCGCGGTTGCTGGGGAAGGTGTTCGGCTTTCCCGCGGCGGGCGAGAGTCTGCCGGTCAGTGTGGAGTTCACCCCGGAGGCCGGCGGTGAGCGCTGGACGCGGACCTTTGCCGGCCGTCGTTTCTCTTCGTTGCAGACGCAGGGGCAGGGGCGCAACGAAGCGCTGCTGGTCGAGCGCTTCGGCGTGATCTCGGTAGCGTTGGCGCTGCTGGTCGATAACGGGCGGCTGCAACTGGTGCCACGACGCTGGTCGCTGTTGGGCATGCCGTTGCCGCAATGGCTGCTGCCGGGGGAAAACAGTTTCGAGAGTGATGAGGACGGATGCTTTGTCTTCGACGTGGAGATCGGCGCGCCAGTGGTGGGGCGGATCGTGCATTACCGGGGAACGTTGAGGGCGGGTTGATGCCCATCCACGCCTGGCGTGGATCCACCCCAGGCAACGGCAGTAGATCCACGCCATGCGTGGATGGCCAGAACCACGAAAAAGGGCGCCACGAAGGCGCCCTTTCCGTTACCGCTATCGCATCAACCTCAGCGCCAGACCTTGATCTGCTCGGCGTCGGTACGCTGCATCGGCTGGCCCGGCTTGCAGCTGAAGCTGGCGCCGAACGCCGGCAGGTTCGACAGCGGGCCGTTGGTGCGCCAGCGGCCCGGTGCACGGATGTCGGCGGTCAGGCGGCGTGCGGCCTCGTTCGGCGACAGCTGCTGCGGCCACAGCGCGGCCCAGGCGCGGAAGAAGCCCTGCTGCTGTGCCGGCTTGGCCTTCGGCTCCTGCGCGGTGTAGGCGGCCCAGGCCAGTTCCAGACCGGCGATGTCGGCCAGGTTCTCTTCCTGGGTCAGCGTGCCGTTGACCTTGGCTCCCTTCACGCCGGGGAACTCGTAGGCGCCGTACTGGGTAGCGACACGGCTGCCGAGCAGGGTCCAGGCGGTCTTGTCGGCCGGGGTCCACCAGCTGCGCAGTTCGCCCTTGGCATCAACCAGTGCACCCTTGGCGTCGATCGCGCGGGTCAGCTCGTGGCCGACCAGGCCACCGAAGCTGCCGAACTTGTCGGCGGCATCGGCCTTGGCGTTGAACACCGGGCCCTGCAGGATCGCGGCGGTGACGATCAGCCGGTTCTGCGCAAGGTCATAGGCCAGCGACGGCTGCTGCGGCAGCACGTCCCAGCGGCGGTCGGCGTTGCCCTTGCCGATGCGCTTCATTTCCTCGCGGTGGCGCCAGGTGGAAGCGATCAGCATGTTGCCGCCGAACGAACCACGGCCCATCGGCTGCACGCTGTAATCCAGGTCACGCAGCGGGGTGCCGATCTCGATCTTCAGCGCGGCCAGCTTGGCCTGCGCTTCGGTCTTGGCCTCGGCGCTCATCCAGCTGTTGTTCTTGACCGCCTCGATCTGCACTTCGCGCACCTTGTCGACGATCCACGCCGCCTGGCGACGGTCTTCGGCAGACAGGTAACGCGCGGCGTATTCGCGGCCGACCATCGGGCCAGCGGCCACGTTGATCGCGTCCAGCACGCTTTCCCAGCGCTGCGGCGGCAGGGTCTCGCCACGCAGCACGCGGCCACGGAATTCGAACTCCGCATCGCGGTACGCCTTGGACAGGTAAGGTGCCATCGAGTCACCCACGCGCCAGCGCAGGTAGGCCTTCCACTGGTCCGGCTTGAGCTTGGTGACCATGCCGTCGAGCTGCTTGAACAGCGCCGGATCGGCCAGCGAGACCAGGTCATCGTTGACGCCCTGCGCCTTCAGGAACGCATCCAGCTGCAGGTTGCGATAGCGGCTGTTGAGGTCCTTGGTGGAGATCGGCGCGTAGTTGTTGAACGGGTTGTTGATGCCCGCCAGCGACTGCGCGTTGCGGGCCAGTTCGGTTTCCAGCGCGATCACTGCCTGCGACTCGGCGTCCAGCTTGGCCGCCGGGGTGCCGGTCAGTGCCAGGATCTGCTTGACGTAGTCGCGGTAGCGGCCCATCAGCGCGACGGTGTCGGCGTCGGTGCGGGTATAGAAGGCCGGATCAGGCAGGCCCATGCCGCCCTGCATGAAGTAACCGATGTGGCGGTCCAGTGCCTTCAGGTCCACGTCCGGACCGAAGTTGAAGGCCACCGGGATGCCGACCTGGTGCAGCGCAGCGATCGAGGCGGGAATGTCCTTGGCCTTCTTGATCGCGTTGATGCGGGTCAGCAACGGCGCGATCGGGTTGGAACCATCGGCCTCCACTGCAGCTTCGTCCAGGCCGCTGGCCCAGAAGTCGCCCAGCAGCTTCTGCACGTTGCCCTGCGGCGCCTTCATCGAGGCGTCCAGCAGCTCACGCTGCTGCTGACGGCTGCGGTCGACCAGCTGGCCCAACGCGGTGGCGGCACCGATCTGCGGCACCGGGTTGGCCTTCAGCCAGCCCGCGTTGGTGGCGTCGTAGAAATCGCTGCACTGCGCACTGACGGCCGGGGCGCGCGCGGCCTTCTTCTTGGCGGCGAACGCATCGTGGGTCGGAACCAGGGTCGCCAGGCTGATGCCCAGGGCGATGGCAAGCGGACGGAAGTTGGGCATGTAGAACGAATCCGTGATGGATTGAGGGCGGGCGAACTATAGCAAGCCGGGCATGGGCGCGGCATGCACGCATCACGGTGCATCCGCCGGGCATGGCCCGGCGCTACCGGGTGGGTGGCATGGGCACGGGATGCACGCGTCACGGTGGCTACTTTGTGCCATGCGCCGACCAAGGTCGGCCTCTACCCGCGCGAAAAAACAAAGGCCCGGGAAATCCCGGGCCTCTGCAGGCAAACCGTGGCCTCAGCCGTGGCTTACCAGATCACCACCTGCGAGTCGCCGGTGCGCGACATCGGCGTACCCGGCTTGCACTGGAAGGCCGCGGTGAAGGTCGGCAGGTTCGACGGCGCACCGATGGCACGGAACTGCGCCGGCGCGTGCGGGTCGGTTGCCAGGCGGACCTTGGCGTTCTCCGGGGTGTACTTGGTGCGCCACACGGTAGCCCAGTTGAAGAAGAAGCGCTGATCGCGGGTGAAGCCATCGATCTTCGCGTCTTCCTTGCCGGCCGACGCCTTCTGCAGTGCGTCGTAGGCGGTGGCCAGGCCACCCAGGTCGGCGATGTTCTCGCCCAGGGTCAGATGGCCGTTCACGGCCTGGCCGTCGACCTTGTACTGGTCGAACTGCTTGACCAGCTTGCCGGTCAGGCCAGCGAAGTTCTTCGAATCGGCTTCGGTCCACCAGTTCTCGAAGTTGCCGGTCGGCCCGAAGCGGCTGCCCTGGTCGTCGTAACCGTGGGTCATTTCGTGGCCGATGACCGCACCGATACCGCCGTAGTTCAGCGCGTCGTCGGCCTTCGGGTCGAAGAACGGCGGCTGCAGGATGGCGGCCGGGAACACGATCTCGTTCTGCAGCGGGTTGTAGTAGGCGTTGACCGTCTGCGGGGTCATGCCCCACTCGGTCTTGTCCACCGGCTTGCCGATCTTGGCCAGGTTGTACTGGTAGTTGAACGCGGTGGCCGCGCGTACGTTGCCCAGGTAGCTGTCACGGTTGGTCTGCAGGCCCGACCAGTCACGCCACTTGTCCGGGTAACCGATCTTCGGAGTGAAGGTTTCCCACTTGGCGATGGCCTTGGCCTTGGTCTCTTCGCTCATCCAGGACAGGCCCTGGATGCGTTCCTTCAGCGAGGCGGCCAGGTTCTTCACCAGCTCTTCCATCTTCGCCTTGGCTTCCGGCGAGAAGGCAACCTTCACGTACAGCTGGCCGAAGGCTTCGCCGGCGTCGCTCTCGATGGTGCCCAGCACGCGCTTCCAGCGCGGCTTCTGTTCCTTCTGGCCATTGAGGGTCTTGCCGTAGAACTCGTAGTTTTCCTGCACGAAGGCATCAGCCAGGTACGGCGAAGCGCTGTCCACGGTGTGGAAGCGCAGGTAGGCGCGCCACACCGACGGATCGGTGTCGCCCAGCGCCTTGCTCACTTCCTGGTGGAAGGCCGGGATGGCCAGCGAGAACTTCTCCGGCGCGGCCACGTTCTGCGACTTGAAGAACTCGGTCCAGCTGAAGTTCGGGGTCAGCGCATCGGCCTCGGCCAGGCTGACCGGGTGGTAGTACAGCGAGACATCGCGCGACAGCTCGACGCTGGACTTGGATGCCTTGGCCAGGCGGGTCTCGAACTTGACGACTTCTTCAGCCTGCTTGGCAGCATCGGCAGCGGCGACGCCGGACAGTTCCAGCACCTTGGCCACGTGGGCCTGGTAGGCCTTCAGCTTGTCTGCCTTGGACGCGTCGGTATAGAAGGTCTTGTCCGGCAGGCCCAGGCCGCCCTGGCTGGCGTAGGCCATGTTCACGGCCGAGTTCTTGAAGTCGGCTTCGGCGCCGAAGCCGAACAGCACGTTCTCGCCCTTGGCGGCGCTGGTGCGCAGGTAGTTGGCGATGGCGGCCTTGTCCTGCAGGCCATCGATCGCAGCCAGGTCGGCCTTCAGCGGCTCGATGCCCTGGGCGTTGACCTTGGCTTCGTCCATGCCGGTGGCCCACAGGTCGCCGACGATCTTCTCGATGCCGGCCGGGTTCTTGACCTGCGCGACCTGCTCGGCCAGCTGGTGCTGCACGGCCACCGAACGCTCGTCGAGGATGGTGAAGGCGCCCCAGCTGGTGCGGTCGCCCGGAATCTCGTTGGCGGCCAGCCACTTGCCGTTGACGTAGTCGCCGAAGGCGGTGCAGGCGTCAAGGTTGCTGTCCAGATCGCTGGCCTGGAAGGCGTTGTAGGCCGGCAGCTTGCTCTCGTCGAGCTTGTAGGTGGTGGCGGCGTCGGCCGCGGCCGGCGTGGAGGCGGTGGCATCCTTTGCCGGGGTTTCGTTCTTGCCGCAGCCGACCAGCGCGGCCGAAACGGCCAGGGTCAGCAGCACGATCTTGGGAGTACGGGTCACTTGAATGGCCTCCAGGCCGAGTGAGTCAGGGAAGGGCCGTGGTGACGGCCGTGGGCCGAACGATACGCCGCCGGCCCGCACTGCAAGGGTGTCGAAGGTCATGGCCGGGCGCAAGGGCCTTGCCGGCACCGGAAAAAGACAGACCCGGCAAAAGCCGGGTCTGTCGGGGGTACTGCATTTGTTGCTGGATCAGAACTTGTACTTCAGACGCACGAACGGGGTGCGGCCGTAGTAGTCGTACTGGGTGGCGAACGGGTGGGTGTTGCCGTAGCGCGAGGAGTACACGCTGCTGGAGATCAGCGGCGGCTTGGCATCGAACACGTTCGAGACGCCCACCAGGATCTGCCAATCGGCCTGCTCGTAGCTCACCGAGGCGGTGTGGTACCAGCGGCTGCCAGCGGTGATGTCACGGTACGAATTCGGACGACCCTGATAGGTGAAGGTCTCCGACAGGTCCGGGTCCTGGGTCGACGCGATGTACTGGGTCATCCAGTTGTAGGTCCAGTCGCCGCGCTCCAGGCTCAGGCCCAGGTTGCCGACCAGGTCCGGGCGACCGAAATCACCCAGCTGATCGGACGAGGACAGGCCGCTGGCAGCTGCGCTGTCGAACAGCTCGGCGGTGTCTTCAACGGTATAGGTGACCTGCGAATCCAGCGAGAACTTGCCGAAGCTGAACTCGTGTTCCCAGTTCAGGGTCAGATCCCAACCGCGGGTACGCTGGCGGTTGATGTTCAAGTACTGCGCGTACACCTCGGTGACCATGTTCGCGTTGGCACCCGAATTCGGGTTACGACGCATCAGGTCGCAGTACCGGTTCGGATAGGTGTTCGACTCGTAGCAGCCTTCCAGGATGGAGGCTGCACTCAGCGCGGTGATCTGGTCGCTGACTTCGTAGTCGAAGTAGTCGATCGCAATGCTCAGGTCAGCAAATTCCGGGGTGAACACCAGGCCGAGGCTGCGTGCACGCGAGGTTTCCGGCTTCAGGTCGCCGCCAGCGCCGCCGCGGGTGAAGACGGTGGCGCTGCTGTTGCCCGCAGCGGTGTAGTCGCCCGGAATACCGGCAGCGGCGCAGTTGGCAGCTGCGTTGCTGTTGTTGCCTTCGGCCCAGCGGATGCAGGGATCGATGGCGGTCTGCGCCTGGAAGCCGGTCTGGTTGCCCAGATACAGCTCGTACAGGCCCGGTGCACGGTAGGAGGTGCCGATGGTGCCGCGCAGACGCAGCGACGGGATGATCTGCCAGTTGACGCCGAACTTCCACACCTTGTCCGAGCCGGACACGGTGTCGTACTTGAAGACACGGCCCGAGCCATTCAGCGACAGCGACTCGATGCCCGGAACACCCTTGATGACCGGCACGTCCAGTTCGACGAAGGCTTCCTTCACCTTCTCATCGCCCTTGGTGCGACCCGCGGTGGTCGAACCCCAGATGTCGGCGAAATCGGCGCCCGGCTGGTCGTCGATCTTGTAGTTGCGGTACTCGACACCGACGGCGGTGGCCACGGCACCGGCCGGCAGATCGAACAGCTCACCACTGAACACGGCGTTGACCGTGGTCTGATCGTAGGTGGTCTTGCCCTTGGCCCAGACGCCGAGGATCGAGACCAGCTCGTCGACCTTCGAGCCATTCAGATAGCCAGGATCGAAGTAGTTCGCCGCTGCAGTGCCGGAACCCGGACGGCCGATGTCGCCGCTGATCGAGTTGCGGATGCCGAGGTTGCTGTACTTGCCACTGGAGTGGCTGTAGTTGGCGTTGACTTCCCAGCCCCAGGTGCTGCTGCCGAAGCCGCCATCGAACTTGTTGGCGAAGTAGTAGTAGTCAACTTCGGTCTCCGAAGCGGACTTGAACGGCAGCACCGGCTGGGCGCGGGTGGTGGTGCCCGGGATCAGCACGGTCGGGAAGAACTGGCGCCAGGCGAAGTTGTCCGTGGTGCGGTTGTTGTACAGGAACTGGGTCTTCCAGTTGAACGAGTCAAAGCCGAAGTCAGTGGCAAAGTAGACCGTCTTGCGCTCTTGGCGGTTGATGATCTGGCTCTGACCATAGGCCGGGAAGTTGTACGGCTCCTGATAGGTCGCCAGCGGATTGCCGTTGGCATAGGTCTGGTTGGCGCGCGGACGATAGCCCGGGAACGGACCGACCGTGCTGCCATCAGTGCTGGGCACGTAGCGGGTAGTGCCGACGTCGATGACGTTGTGCAGCATGTTCTGGCAGTTGGCCAGATTGGTGCCGGCCAGGATCGAACGGTCAACGCGGTCGATGCGGTTGCCCTTGTCGTCCCATACGATGTCTTCAGAGCACTTGAAGAAATCGCGGTCGCCGCGGGTCAGTTCGTTCTGGCGATACCATTCCACGGCGGCAACGATGCTGCCGTTGTCGAAGTTCCAGCCGTTGGCCAGCGATGCGGAGAACACTTCGCCGCCGCCCTCGGTCGGAACGCGACCGCTGATGGTCAGTTCTGGACGTTCGAAATTCTTCTTGGTGATCAGGTTGACCACGCCGGCCACGGCGTCGGAGCCATAGATCGAGGACGAACCGTCCTTCACGATCTCGGCGCGCTGCAGGACAGCGGTGGGCAGCACGTTCAGGTCGAATGCGCCGACCGCGCCGCGGGTGCCGGCCGGGCCGGGACGCTGGCCGTCCAGCAGGATCAGCGTGCGGTTCGCGCCCAGGCCACGCAGCGAGAAGGTCTGTACGCCGGTACCACCGTTGGTGGTGAAACCGCCGAACTGATTGGTGATCTGCGTTTCGGCGGCGCCGATCGCCGACTTCTGCAGGAATTCACTGACGCTGGTCTGGCCCTGGGCGGCATTGCGCTCGGTGTCGATGGTGAACACCGGCGAGGTGGTCTCGTAGTCCGCCCGACGGATCAGGGAGCCGGTGACCGTGACCTTGTCAAGGTCAGTTGCCTTCTTGTCAGACTTCGAAGCACTTGACGCCGCTGCTTCCTCGCGGGTGGATTCCTGGGCCAGCACCGGAGCTGCCTGCAGGCAGGCAAGCACTGCCAGGGCGAGCGGCAGGCGGCTGGGCGTAATAAGGCGGTTGGTCTTGCGCATTGTGTCGGATCCCCACTTGTTATGCTTCGGTTAACGGAGTGTATGCACAGCGTAAATTAAATGCAACATGAATACCCTCGTTGTGTAACTCACTGTTGCTAAGGGGAAATTCAGGAGTTCGGGCGTGAAAAACCCCGCTGGCCTGATCAGCGGGGTGGCGGTTTCCGCACGGGTGGCTTACAGGCCGCCGGGGCCGCAGTCCTTGGCCAGGAAGTCGGCCATCAGCGGCAACGTGGCCCGGTAGTGGCTCGGGTACCACGGCATGCTGTGCGGCATGTCCGCAATCAGTTCGAACTTCGCCGGAACCTTGCCCTGGACGGCGTTGTAGAAGGATCGGGCATGGAACGCCGGAGTGCGTACGTCACGATCTCCGACGTACAGCAGTACCGGAATGTTCGCCTTGGCCGTGTTCTGTATCGGATCCATGCCTTTGACGGTCTGCCCCTGCAGGATGCGCTGCAGGCGGTTCTCGCTCCAGGACATGCCGACTCTGCCGAGATCGGTGACAGGTGCGCCGGCAATGGCGCACTGGAAAGGAGAGGGGCTGCGGACAGTGGCAGCAGCTGCAGCGAAGCCGCCGTAGGAGTATCCGAAGATCGCCAGGCGGTCTTTTGCGGCGATCCCTTGCTGCACCAGCCACGCCGCCGCATCGTCATTGTCGTCCTGCATCTTCAGGCCCCACTGCTTGTCACCTGCGATCCAGTGGTCGCGACCGAAGCCGGTCGAGCCGCGATACTGGGGGCGGATGACGGCGTAGCCACGCGAAGTGAAGTACGGCACCCAGCCGGAGACATCCCAACCGGCATAGTCACGCGCCCACGGGCCGCCGTGCGGGTGCACGAGCGCGGGCAGTGGTTCTCCACCTTCTTTCCAGCCAGCAGGCAGATCCAGGATGGCAGGAATCTTTCGTCCGTCGCGAGCGGTGTAGGTCACCCAGCGTTGCTCGCCGATCTGCTTGCCATCGATCCACGGGCGTTCACTGCCCAGGGTCGTCACCTGCTTGCGGTCGCTGAGTACGTGATAGGTGGTGGGGGTGTTGGCGCCGTTGGTGGTAAAGAGCACGCGGGAGAGATCGTCGTTGTAACCGGTGATGGCGACGTACTTTCCCGGGTAGGCCTGCTTCAGGCCGTCATACAGGGCCTTCATCTGCGGGTCGACATAGATCGCCTCGCGTCGCGGCCCGTCCACATAGAAGCCCAGAACCTGGTTGAAGTTGCTGGGTTTGCTGCCCAGGATGAGGCCGCTGATCGGGTACTGCGGGTGTGCGGCCAACGGCTCCTTGTCGAAGCTCCGGGTTGCCGGGTCGTACAGGCGGGCCTGCACCTGCTCGGAGTATCTGTCGGTGAGGATGTAGAGCTTGCCGGTCTGGTCGTCGATGCCGGCCACGTCCATCGTGTAGCGCTCACTGAGCTTGGTCGTCAGCGCATCGTGCTTCTCGAACTTGCCGCTTGTCTTGTCCTTGATCAGGATCTGCTGTTCGTACTCGTTCGACCCGGCCGGTTCGATCTGGGTCCTGGTCAGGAGCTCGCCGCTGCGGGGGTGGAACAGCCCCGGAGTCGAGCGCGCATCACCACGGAAGAGAAGTTCGGTCTGGCCGCTCTTGAGGTTGAACAGGTAGTAGCTTGCAGAGAACGTTGACTGGTTGATCTGCGAAATGATGACTTTGTCAGGGTCCAGCGGCAGCGAATGCACCAGCGACGCGGTACCTGCCAGCTCCAGGCAGCGTTGTGTCTGTTCGCTGATGCCGAGCTTGCGCGAATTGTCGGCAAAGGCCTCGTCGAACTTGGCCTGGCTGGTGTCGGTCAGGTAAGCCTTCGACAGAAAGGTCTTGGTGGTTCCCACCGAGTTGCCTTCTCCGCAACCGGCCAGCTGCGCGGTCAGTTCCTGGCGACCGATGACGAGGCTGCGGCCGGCCTTCAGGGCGCTGGCGGCAATGAACTTCATGCGATCGCCGGAAGGCGTGATGGCCACCGGGCCGGCGCCCAGATTGTCCAGGTTCCAGTTGGCCAGTGCGGTGTCACCGTTGTCGCTGCCCGGGGCAGCGATGATCGCAACCAGCTGCTTGCCATCAGGGCTCATGGTCACGGATTGGATGGCCGGGATCTTGGCGAAATCGTCGACAGGCAGAGGGGTGGCCAGTACCTGGCCCACGGCCAGGCCGAGCAGGGTGGCAGCGATGCCCAGGCGGGCGGCGAGGCGGGCGTCTTTCATGTACAGGGCATCCTTGGCAGCGTGACTGGAAGATGACCTGAAGATGAACGAACAGCCTTCGTCCGTCAACTTGGCGTGAAATCCCCCCGCCGGACAGGCTGGGCGGGCCTCAACGCAGAAGACCCCGCCGGGGCGGGGTCTTCTGCTGTACGCGAACGTGTCGACGGATCAGTGGTTGCCGAACTCGTACTTGGCCTGCACGTAGATGGCACGGCCGTAGGCGTTGTACAGGTAGTTGTTGTATGGCTGGCCGCTGGTGCCGGCGAAGCTGTACCGCTGGTTGTCCGGCAGCTTGTTGAACACGTTGTTGACCATCAGTGACAGGGTCAGGTTGTCCATCGCCCGATAATTCACGCTGAGGTTGTAGGTGGTGTACGAGCCCCACTTGCCGGCCTTGTAGCCGGAGGTGTGGACGTAGTCGTAGCCGTTGCCCAGGTAGGCCATGTAGTTCGGCGTCTTGCCGATGTAGTTGGCATACAGGGTGGTGGTCCACTTGTCCTTGGCCCAGCCGATCGAACCGTCGGCGCGCACCTTGGCGTACGAGTCGTACACCCACATCGCATACGGGTCGCGCAGCAGGTCCAGGTACTCATCGCCCGGCTGCGGCTGCAGTTCGCGCTTGAGCATGTCGGTGTAGTTGCCGGAGAACTGCAGCGAACCGAAGCGGCCGAGGTCCTGCACGTACTTGAAGCTGGCCGTCAGCGCCTGCAGGTTCTGGCTGGCCACGTTCATCTTCGGCGTATAGATCTCATCGAGTACGCCGGAGGCATCACGGGTGATCCAGTCGCTCACGTTCTGGCAGCTGGCCGAGGTGTTGTTGGTCTGGCCGTTGCGGCAGTAGTACTCGGCCAGCAGCAGCTGATCGGAGCTGAGCGTGTTGACCTCGTTCTTGATCTTCCAGTTGTAGTAGTCCACCGACACCGACAGGTTGTTGATCGGAGCCCACACGATGCCGGCGTTCCATACATCTGCGGTGATCGGTTCCAGGTCGGGGTTGCCGGACTGCGTTCCAAACACTGACACGCTGTCATACGGGCAGCCCGTCGTGTTGGCCGGGTCGTAGCCAAGCTGGCCGCAACGGTAGTAGTCGGTGGAGCCGTTGGCGTAATAGCCGCTGACACCCTGGAAAGCGTCGGACAAGGTGGGCGCACGGAATGCGGTGCCGTACTTGCCACGGAACAGCAGGCTGTCGATCGGACGGAATTCCAGTCCGACGCTGTAGGTTGCCTTGTCGACGGTGCTGCTGCCGATCTTGAAGGCGTCGTAGCGACCGGAGCCGGTTACCGTCAGCGATTCCAGCAACGGCATGCGCAGTTCAGTGGTCACTGCATAGTTGCTGCGATGGCCTGCGCCGGACACCGCAGTGGTGCCCCAGACGCTGCCATCGACCAGGCGTGCATCCGGCGTATAGTCCCAGCCTTCGCTGCCACCTTCGACCACCACTGCGAAGCCCGCATCGCCGCCGGGCAGCTTGAACAACGAACCGTTGGTGACCTGCGCACGCAACAGGTTCTGCCAGGTCCGGCTCTGGCTGTAGGTGTAGCCGGTGAAGCTCTGGAAATCTCCGCTCGGCAGCGGCGAGTAGAACGCTTCCCAGTCCGGGCTGTAGATGTCGTAGCCGGTACTGGTGGTACCCAGCACCGGCCCCAGCACACGCTGCTCGAAGTAATCGTTGATCGGATCGTTCCAGCGCACGAAGTTGCGCTCGGTCAGCTTGTACTCGCCGCGGGTGAAGCTTGCGCTGTAATCCCAGTTGCCGACCGTGCCGCGACCGCCGAGCGTGACCTGGTAGGCCTTGTTGCGATCGGTGTTCATGATGTCGCGGTAGCCGCCGCCGCCGATGTCCTCCGGCGCGAACACGCGCTGCAGGTTCATGTACTGGCCGCTGTCCTGATCATAGAAGCGGCCCCAGCCAGAGGAGGTGCCCCACCAGGTGTAGCCGGAGCCGGTGGCGTACTTCACTTCTTCCAGGCTGTAGAGCGCGTCGCCGAACAGCTGGAAGTTGTCGTTCACATCGAAGGTCATCGAGCTGTAGATCTGCCCGCTTTCCTTGCCGTTCTTGATGGTCTTGTAGCCGGTGCCATACACCGAACCACAGGCCTGGCCGGTCGGCCGGGTGCCGAGCACGGTGGTGCCGTCGAACTGGCCCCCCACGTTGGCGCACAGGTTCGGGTCCATCATCGCGTAGCGATTGCTGTTGGCCGGCAGCAGTACCAGGAAGTCGTTGGAGACGTACTGTGGGCTGTAGCCGTCGGGATTGTTGACCTTGGTCAGGTCGCGCTGGTAGCCCCAGATCGGGCTGGTCTTTTCGTACTGCACGTTGACCAGCGCATTGAAGCGGTCGTCCTTGGAATTGAACCCGCGGGCGCCGCTGAAGCGGAAGCTGTTGCCGCCCCCTTCGCTGTAGGCGCCGCCGCGGATGTTCAGCACGCCGCCGTCCATGCGTTCCTTGAGGATGATGTTGACCACGCCGGCGATCGCATCCGAACCGTACAGCGACGACTGGCCGCCGGGCAGGATCTCGATGCGCTCGACGATGTCGATCGGAATGCCGCTGATGTTGTTGAAACTGTCGCTGCCGTTGTACAGCGCCGGATACGAGAGCATCGGGCGGCCGTTGATCAGGTACTTGGTGTAGCCGGGGCTGAGCCCGAACATGCCGGCTGCCTCGGCACCCTGGGTGAACGAAGCAGAGGTCTGTCCGCCCTGCAGGCCGCCGGTCGACAGCGAGGACTGCTGCAGGACGTCGGCGACACTGGTGAAACCGCGGGTCTGGATGTCCTCGGCGGTAACGGTCAGGACCGGCGTGTGGTTCTCGATCTGCGTCTGCGGGATCAGTGACCCGGTGACGGTGACGCGGTCGAGCTGGGTCGGCGCGTTGTCCTGCGCGTGGGCTGCGCCGGAGGCGAGCAGGGTGCCGATCAGGGCGAGGGTCAGGGGGTGACGCGAAGGCGTGGAGCGATGGCGAGACATGATGGATCCCCGTGTGAGCGATGTCGTCTGGCTGATGTCCTCCGTGACATCTTCATGATTTGTTCAGTTGCAATCCATTCAGCAGGACCGTAACACGGCGTTCACGTTGTCAAAATGCTGCGGTCATACGGATGTGCCACGTGCTCGCGGGAAATTCCTTTGTAATCAATGGATAAACGGGTTTGTCTGGGAATGTTTCAAAATGTTGCGATGCAGAACAATATGCTTCGATAGCAATATTTGTCTTCAGGATCAAAGGCTTGGGGTCGCCTTCAAATTCTTTCTGATTATTTAATTTATGGGACTTATTACTTTGATTCGTCTCAATTGGCGGGCATGAAAAAGGCCCCGCCGAAGCGGGGCCCTTGGGTTGCTGCGAGAGCGGCGCTTATTTCTTGCCGAACTCGTACTTGGCCTGCACGTAGACCGCACGGCCGTAGGGGTTGTAGATGCTGCTGTTGTACGGCGCGTCGATGTTGCCGGCGTAGCTGTGGGCCTGGCCGTCGGGCATCTTGTTGAACACGTTGTTGACCATCATCGACAGCGTCAGGTTGTCCATCGCCTGGTAGTTCACGCTGAGGTTGTAGGTGGTGTACGAGCCCCACTTGCCGGCTTCGTAACCAGACGGATGCACGTAGTCATAGCCCTTGCCCAGGTATGCCATGCGGTTGGGCGTCTTGCCGATGTAGTTGAAGTACAGCGTGGTGGTCCACTTGTCCTTCGCCCAGCCCACCGCACCATCTGCACGCACCTTGGCGTACTGGTCGTAGTTCCACATCGCGTACGGGTCGCGCAGCAGGTCCAGGTAGTCGTCGCCCGGCTGCGGCTGCAGTTCGCGCTTGATCATGTTGGTGTAGTTGCTGGAGAACTGCAGCGCACCGAAGCGGCCGATGTCCTGCACGTACTTGAAGCTGGCCGTCACCGCCTGCAGGTTCTGGCTGGCGATGTTCATCTTCGGCGTGTAGATCTTCTCCAGCTTGCCGGTGCCGTCACGGGTGATCCAGTCGCTCACGTTCTGGCAGCTGGCCGAGGTGTTGTTGGTCTGGCCGTTGCGGCAGTAGTACTCGGCCAGCAGCAGCTGATCGGAGCTGAGGGTATTGACCTCGTTCTTGATCTTCCAGTTGTAGTAGTCCACCGACACCGACAGGTTGTTGATGGGGGCCCACACGATGCCCGCGTTCCAGACGTCGGCGGTGATCGCTTCCAGCTCGGCATTGCCGGACTGTTCGCCGAACACCGATTCGTTGGCATACGCACAGCCCACCGTGTCGCTCGGGTTGAAGCCGAGCTGTCCACAGCGGTAGTAGT
The DNA here is from genome assembly GCF_057799055.1 of Stenotrophomonas sp. 14P6.2.3. Lineage (NCBI taxonomy): Bacteria > Pseudomonadati > Pseudomonadota > Gammaproteobacteria > Lysobacterales > Lysobacteraceae > Stenotrophomonas > Stenotrophomonas sp. 14P6.2.3. Next base: position 139,111 of record NZ_JBYOLA010000006.1, on the reverse strand, counting down.
CGACCGAGTCGTTGGCGTAGTAACCGCTGCGGCCCTGGAAGGCATCGGACAGGCTGGGCGCGCGGAAGGCGGTGCCGTACTTGCCGCGGAACAGCAGGCTTTCGATCGGGCGGAATTCCACGCCGATGCTGTAGGTCGATTTGTCGACGGTCTTGTCGGCGATCTTGAACGCGTCGTAGCGGCCGGAGGCGGTCACGGTCAGCGACTCCAGCAGCGGCATGCGCAATTCGCTGGTCAGCGCGTAGTTGCTGCGATGGCCGGCGCCGGCCACCGAGGTGGTGCCCCAGACGCTGCCATCGAGCAGGCGCTGGTCGGGTGCATACGACCAGCCTTCGCTGCCGGCTTCGGCCACCACTGCCAGGCCCGCATCGCCACCGGGCAGCTTGAACAGCGAACCATTGGTGATCTGCGCACGGCCCAGGTTCTGCCAGGTGCGGCTCTTGTTGTAGGTGAAGCCGGTGAAGGTCTGGAAATCACCCGCCGGCAGCGGCGAGTAGAACGCGCCCCAGTTCGGGTTGTAGATGTTGTAGCCGTCGTCGCTGACGCCCAGCACCGGACCCAGCACACGATCTTCGAAATAGCTGTCGATCTCGTTGGCCCAGCGCGCGAAACTGCGCTCGGTCAGCTTGTACTCGCCGCGGCTGAAGCTGGCGCTGTAGTCCCAGTTGCCGACGTTGCCACGACCGCCCAGAGTGACCTGGTAGGCCTTGTTGCGATCGGTGCTCATGATGTCGCGGTAGCCGGCGGCGCTGATGTCCTCAGGCGCGAACGCGCGCTGCAGGTTCATGTACTCGCCGCTGGCCTGGTCGACGAAGGCACCGAAGCCGACATTGCTGCCCCAGAAGGCGTAGCCCGAACCAGCGGTGTACTGCACTTCTTCCAGGCTGTAGAGCGCATCTGCGAACAGCTGGAAGTTGTCGTTGACGTCGAAGGACATCGACGAATAGATCTGGCTGCTTTCCTTGCCGTTCTTCAGCGTCTTGTAGCCGGCACTGAAGGGCGAGCCACACGATTCACCGGCCGCACGCGTGCCCAGTACGGTGGTGCCGCCGAACTGACCGGCCACGTTGGCGCAGCGGGTCGGGTCCATCATCACGTAAGCGTTCTGCTGGCCCGGCAGGTAGACCAGGAAGTCGTTGGTCGGCACCTGCGGCGTATAGCCCTTGGTGTTGTTCTGCTTGGTCAGGTCACGCTGGTAGCCCCAGATCGGGCTGCTCTTCTCGTACTGCACGTTGACCAGCGCGTGGAAGCGGTCATCGAAGGCATTGAAACCATGCGCGCCGCTGACGCGGAAATCGTTGCCGCCACCCTCGGTGTAACCGCCGCCGCGCACGTTCAGCACGCCGCCGTCCATGCGGTCCTTGAGGATGATGTTGACCACACCGGCGATCGCGTCCGAGCCGTACAGCGACGACTGGCCACCCGGCAGGATCTCGATGCGCTCGACGATGTCGATCGGGATGCCGCTGAGGTTGTTGAAGGTGTCGCTGCCGTTGTAGAGGGCAGGGTAGGACAGCATCGGCCGTCCGTTGATCAGGTACTTGGTGTAGCTCGGGCTGAGGCCGAACATGCCCGAGGCTTCAGCGCCCTGGGTGAACGAGGCGGAAGTCTGGCCGCCCTGCAGGCCGCCGGTGGTCAGCGAGTTCTGCTGCAGCACCTCGGCCACGCTGGTGAAACCGCGGGTCTGGATGTCCTCGGCGGTGACGGTCAGGACCGGCGTGTGGTTCTCGATCTGCGTCTGCGGGATCAGTGAGCCGGTGACGGTCACGCGTCCGAGATCGGTGGGAGTGTTCTCTTGGGCGAGCGCGATCGCGCTGCTGCTGGCCAGGATCAGGCCGCTGAGGACGGCGCGGGTGAGCGGGTGACGCGGGAAGCCATTGCGAGACATGCGGTACTCCGTGTGGTCGTGAGAGACGCGTTTCCCTTTCCTGGGAACTCATGGATTGTTCAGCAGCCTGCAGACGCAGAAAGGCGGCGTTTTTCGAACGTAACACACGCTTAACTTGATTTGCGCGGCTTTGTAACGCTCCAATGGCTCGGCATTTGAGGTTAATCAAAGTGCCTTTAAAAACAAGATCTTGCGAGATCTTCGATGCTTTGCCGAGTTTGGCGGAATGAATGTTGTGTAAATATTTCTTGATTAACAATTGAGGCGTCGCTGCATTTGGCGCGGCGTGTCCAGCCCAAAAAAAAGGCCCCGCCGAAGCGGGGCCTGGTCCGGAATAAGACCCGGAAAACGACGGGATTACTTGCCGAAGTCGTACTTCACCTGGGCGGAGATCTGACGGCCGTAGACGCTGTAGAAGCCGCCATTGAACGGGGTCGATTCATTGCCCGGGTAGTTGTAGCGCTGGCCTTCCGGCAGCTTGTTGAACACGTTGTTGACCATCAGCGACAGGGTCAGATCGTCCTGCGCCTGGTAGTTCAGGCTCATGTTGTACGTGGTGTACGAGCCCCACTTGCCGGCCTTGGCGCCGGAGGAGTGGACGTAGTCATAGCTGCGGCCGGTGTAGGCCAGGTAGTTCGGGGTGCTGCCGACGTAGTTGGCATACACGGTGGTGGTGAACTTGCCGATGTTCCAGCCTACCGACAGATCGCCACGGACCTTGGCGAAGTTGTCGTAGTACCACATGTTGTACGGATCGCTCAGCAGATCCAGCTTCTGTGCACCCGGCAGCGGGGTCACTTCACGCTTCAGCATGTTGGTGTAGTTGCCCGAGAACTGCAGCGAACCGAAGCGGCCCATGTCCTGCAGGTACTTGGCGCTGACCGTCACCGCTTCCAGGTTCTGGCTGGCAACGTTGAGCTTGGGCGTGTACACGCGGGTCAGGTTGCCGCCGGCATCGCGGGTCACCCAGTCGGTCACGTTCTGGCAGCTGGCCGAGGTGTTGTTCGGCAGACCGTTGTGGCACTGGTACTCGGCCAGCAGCAGCTGGTCGGTGCTGAGGGTCTTGACCTCGTTCTTGATCTTCCAGTTGTAGTAGTCGGCCGACAGCGAGAAGTTGCTGATCGGAGCCCACACCACGCCTGCGCTCCACACGTCGGCAGTGATCGGCTTCAGTTCCGGGTTGCCGGACTTTTCGCTGTACACCGAGGTGGTCTTGTAGAACGAGCAGGCTTCGTCGCGCAGGGCGTAGCCCAGCTGGCTGCAACGGTAGTAGTCGTTCTGGCTCGACGCGTAGGAGCCGCTCATGCCCTGGTAGGCATCGGACAGGGTCGGCGCGCGGAAGGCGGTGCCGTACTTGCCGCGGAACAGCAGGCTTTCGATCGGACGGAATTCCAGACCGATGCTGTAGGTGGCCTTGTCGACGGTGCCGTCGCCGATCTTGAACGCGTCATAGCGGCCCGAGGCGCTGACGGTCAGGGTCTCCAGTACCGGCATGCGCAGTTCGCTGGTCACCGCGTAGTTGCTGCGATGGCCGGCGCCGGCCACGGCGGTGGTGCCCCACACGTTGCCATCGACGAACGCCTGGTCCGGCGAGTAATCCCAACCTTCACTGCCACCCTCGAGGACGATCGCCAGGCCGGCGTCGCCGCCCGGCAGCTGGAACAGCGAGCCGTTGGTCACCTGTGCACGGGCCAGGTTCTGCCAGGTCTTGCTGCGGTGGGTGCCGTAGCCGGTGAAGCTGGCGAACTGGTCCGGGGTGATCGGCGAGTAGAACGCGGCGTAGTTCGGGTTGTAGATGCCGAAGCCATCAGCGGTGGTGCCCAGGCGCGGGCCCAGCACGGTCTGGCCGAAGAAGTCCTCGATCTTGTCCTTCCAGCGCACGAAGCGGTTCTGGTCCAGACGGTACTCACCGCGGGTGAAGCTGGCGCTGTAGTCCCAGTCGCCGACCATGCCCTTGCCGCCCAGGGTGACCTGGTAGGAACGGCTCTCATCCGAGTTCAGGATGTTGTCGTAGTGGCCGGGGCCGATTTCTTCCGGTGCGAAAGCGCGCTGCAGATTGACGACCTTGCCCAGGCCCTGGTCGTAGAAGCCGCCCATGACCGACTTGGTGCCCCACCACAGGGCGCTGGAGCCGGAGGTGAACTCGGTCTTTTCCTTGCTGTACAGCACGTCGGCGAACAGCTGGAAGTTGTCGTTCACGTCGAAGGTCATCGACGAGTAGAACTGACCGCTGTCCTTGCCGTTCTTCAGGGTCTTGTAGCCGGCGCTGTACACCGAGCCGCAGGACTCGCCGGAGGTGCGCTTGCCGACGGTGGTGGTGCCGTCATACAGGCCAGCCACGTTGCCGCAGCGGGTCGGGTCCATCATGTACAGCTTGTTGTCCGAGTTGCCGATCACGGCAAAGTCGTTGGACGGCAGCTGCGCGGTGTAACCGACCGGGTTGTTCTGCTTGGTGATGTCGCGCTGGAAGCCCCAGATCGGGCTGCTGTTTTCCAGCTGCACGTTGACCAGTGCATGGAAGCGGTCATCGAAGGCGTTGAAGCCCTTGGCCGCGCTGAAGCGGATGTTGTTGCCACCACCCTCGGTGTAGGTGCCGCCGCGGACGGTCACGGTGCCGCCGTCCATGCGCTCCTTCAGGATGATGTTGACCACGCCGGCGATCGCGTCCGAGCCGTACAGCGAGGACTGGCCGCCCGGCAGCACTTCGATGCGCTCGACGATGTCGATCGGAATGCCACTGATGTTGTTGAAGGTTTCGCTACCGTTGTACAGCGCCGGATACGAAAGCATCGGGCGGCCGTTGATCAGGTACTTGGTGTAGCCCGGGTTCAGGCCGAACATGCCGGCCGCTTCGGCACCCTGGGTGAAGGCGCCCGAGGTCTGGCCGCCCTGCAGGCCGCCGGTGGTCAGCGAGGACTGCTGCAGCACTTCAGCAACGCTGCTGAAGCCGCGGGTCTGGATGTCCTCGGCGGAGATCGACATCACCGGGGTCTGGGTTTCAACCTGGGTCTGCGGGATCAGCGAACCGGTGACGGTGATCTTGTCCAGGTTGGTGGCCTTGTCCTGGGCCATTGCCGGCGAGGCGGCAACCAGGGCGGAGATCAAGGCGACAGCGAGGGTGTTGCGACGTGCGGAATTGCGAAGGTCTTTCATGTAGTTCCGTTCAAAGAGCAAATACGAGTACGGCACTGCGCATGCGCCATCGTGCGTGCTGCAACAACCAGCCGCGGAGCCCAAAACCAGTGCTCAGCGAACGTAACATGAACTTAACAATCTGTGCACGAATCTGTAGCAATCCTGAATTTCAGTCAGCGTACGTCCAGCTAGTATGATGTTGGGTTCTTCTTATCGATTCACCCCGGAGTCCGCAGTGAACAGTTCTTCCCGTCGTCCGCATGCCAGCCAGGTGCAGAAGGGACTGGCGCCGCATGCGCGCATCCGCAACGTGATCGCGGTGGGCTCGGGAAAGGGTGGGGTGGGCAAGTCGACCACGGCGGTCAACCTTGCCGTTGCCCTGCAGCAGCTTGGCGCGCGCGTCGGCGTGCTTGACGCGGATATCTACGGCCCCAGCGTGCCGGCGATGCTCGGCCTGTCCGGTCGCCCGGAAAGCCCGGACAACAAGAGCATCGAGCCGATGCGTGCCTTCGGCGTGGACACCATGTCGATCGGCTATCTGGTCGAGGACGAGACACCGCTGATCATGCGCGCACCGCGCGCGACGGCGGCGCTGACCCAGCTGTTCGAAGACACGTTGTGGGACGACCTGGACTATCTGCTGATCGACCTGCCGCCGGGTACCGGCGACATCCAGCTGACGCTGGTGCAGAAGATCCCGCTGGCCGGCGCGGTGATCGTCACCACGCCGCAGGACATCGCCACGCTGGATGCGAAGAAGGCGCTGAAGATGTTCGAGAAGGTCGAGGTGCCGGTGCTGGGCGTGGTCGAGAACATGGCCGTGCATACCTGCAGCAACTGCGGGCACGTGGAGCACCTGTTCGGCGAGGGTGGTGGCGAGCGCATGGCCGCGCAGTACGGCGTGCCGCTGCTGGGGTCGTTGCCGCTGCAGATCGGCATCCGCGAGCAGGGTGATGCCGGCACCCCGATCACCGCCGCGCAGCCGGATTCGGCGGCGGCCCAGGCCTACCATCGCGCTGCCCAGCGTCTGGTCGAGGAGGTGGGCAAGCGCCCGCGCGCCTCGATCCCGATCCTGTCCTCGCTGCTGTAAGGGCCCGCTGGCGGGGCTGCGGCGGCGACGCCCGGCCCCCTGTTAGAATCCTCGCGCCCCCTTGCACCCAGGACAGAGCATGAGCATCAAGAGTGACCGTTGGATCCGCCAGATGTCCGAACAGCACGGCATGATCGAGCCGTACGAGGCCGGGCAGGTCAAGCAGGTCAACGGCGAGCGCATCGTCAGCTACGGCACTTCCAGCTACGGCTACGACGTGCGCTGCTCGCGCGAGTTCAAGGTGTTCACCAACATCAACTCGACGATCGTGGACCCCAAGCATTTCGATCCGGGCAGCTTCGTCGACATCGTCGGTGATGAGTGCATCATTCCGCCGAACAGCTTCGCGCTGGCGCGCACGGTCGAGTATTTCCGCATCCCGCGCGACACCCTGGTGGTGTGCCTGGGCAAGAGCACCTATGCGCGCTGCGGCATCATCGTCAACGTGACCCCGCTGGAGCCGGAGTGGGAAGGCCACGTGACCCTGGAATTCAGCAATACCACGCCGCTGCCGGCACGCATCTACGCCAACGAAGGCGTGGCGCAGATGCTGTTCTTCCAGTCCGATGAAGTGTGCGAGACCTCGTACAAGGACCGCGGCGGCAAGTACCAGGGCCAGACCGGCGTGACCCTGCCGCGCACCTGAAGGTGGCGCCGGGCGATGCCCGGCGTTCTGCGTGATCACGAAGGCGGCGCATGCGCCGCCTTTGCTTATTTGCCGCGACCGAACAGGATCGCGATGCCTACGGCCACCAGGCCGAGCGGCCACCAGGTGAGCAGCAGGCGCGACAGGTTCAGGTTGGTCCAGCCCAGGTTGCTGGCCAGCATGAACAGGCCAATCAGGATCAGCAGGATGGCGGCGACGATATTGAATCGCATCGGGTCGGCACTGGCTCAGGAATGGGCCGGATATCCTAGCCGTTCCTTCCAGTAGGCGACATGCTGGTCCAGCGCGGCCGGCTCATAGCGGTGCGCCGGGCCGCTGCCCCAGACCGGTCCCGGCCATGCCGGATCGCCGTCGTGGCGGCCGATCACGTGGAAATGCAGCTGGCGCACGATGTTGCCCAGCGCGCCGATGTTGATCTTCTCAACCCCGTCGGAACCGTGCAGCGCCTTGCAGGCGCGGTTGAGCTCGGTGCGCAGCTTGTCCTGCTGATCGCCATCCAGCTCGATCCACTCGGTTACCCCGGCCAGGCGCGGCACCAGGACCAGCCAGGGGAATCGTTCGTCGTTCATCAGTCGCACTTGCGACAACGGGCCTTCGGCCACCAGCACGCTATCGGTGGCCAAGCGTGAATCGAGTTCGAAATCGCTCATCCAAGATGCTCCGAGAAGAAGTCCAGGGTGCGTTGCAGCGCCAGGGCGGCGCTGTCTGGATCATACGCATGTCCGACCTCGCGGTTGAAGGCATGATCGGCCGGATAGACGTAGGTCGTCATCTGCGGCAGCTTCTCGCGGTGGGCCTGGATCGCCGCCGGCGGGATGCTCTTGTCCTGCGCGCCGAAGTGGAACATCACCGGGGCCTTCGGCGTTTCATCCAGGAACTGCACGTTGCGCGCCCCGTAGTAGCTCACCGAGGGCAGGCCCAGGCGCAGCGCGGACAGCAGCGCGACGCTGCCGCCCCAGCAGTAGCCGACCGTGCCCACCTTGCCGTGCGGCGCCAGCCGGGTGGCTGCGGCGCGGACCACTTCCAGCGCCTTTTCCATGCCCAGGGCGGTGACCCGTTCCAGGCCATCCTTCACGCCTTCGGGGGTACAGGGCAGGGCATCCGGATCGGCCTCGGGGCCGTCCACCAGGTCGAAGAATGACGGTGCCAGCACCGCGTAGCCCTCGGCCGCGAAACGTTCGGCCACGCTGCGGATGTGCGGGTTGGCGCCGAAGATTTCCTGCACCACCACCAGGCTGCCACGCGGAGGGCCTTCGGGCAGGACCTGCCAGGCACGGACCGGACCGTAATGCGTATCCAGGGTGATCCATTCGGACATCGGGGGGTACCTCGTTGCAGGGAACAGAACGGCATTGTCGACGCTGTGAGGGTTAGCGCGATGTCAGCGGCTGTGCCGCATCGGGCGGCTACTGGGAAATGGCGGTGGTTTCCCAAGGCGGTGCAGATGGTGGTTTTCGCATTGACCGGTGCACACCCGGCGCCTAAGCTTTCAGCCAGGATGACATACAAGCCTCCGGCGCAAGCCGGGGGCTTTTTTGTTGTCCGCGCGTTGCCCGAGGGCGGCGTGGAAACAGGCGGCTGTGCCGGGCCAACCGCGACGAAGACATCCAGGCCGACCCGAGCCTGACAACCCCGAAACCCAGCCGCCGCAAGGCGGCTTTTTCATTTCCAGGAGAATCAACACCATGTCCATCAATCAAGCCATTTCCGCCCAGGACTCCGCGCTGTATGTGAAGGCCGGCACCGCGCCGACCGCGCCGAACAATCCGGCTGGCTACACCGAGATCGACGGTCTCACCGCCTTCCCGTTCGGCCGTGGTCAGGCCAACACCCTGGATGCAACCAACCTGCGTTCGAAGCAGATGGAGAACATCGCAGGCCTGTCCGGCGGCCAGGCCGTACAGGTGTCCGGCCATCGTTGGCCGGTGGGCAGCTCGGCGGGTCAGGAAATCCTGCGTGACGCCAATCCGGATGCCGACCTGCACTTCCTGATGGTGCTGCCCACCGGCGATGCAGCCACCTTCGTGGCCAAGGTCGCAGCCTTCAACGTCGCCCCGGGTACCAACCAGGTGCTGACCTTCACCGCCGATCTGTTGCCGCGTGATTTCGCCATCGTCACCGCTGCTGCTGGCGGCACTCCGTGATGTTGCTGGGCAAGCAGCAGATCCTGGATGCACATGATCGCCGCCATGAGGACATCGCCGTGCCCGAATGGGGCGGCAATGTGCGTGTGGCGATGATGTCGGCCAGCGACCGTGACCGCTGGGAGCAGGAGACCTACGGCGGTGATACGCCCAAGGTGGATGACTTCCGTGCGCGCTTCGTCGGCCTGTGTCTGGTCGACGAAATGGGGGGGCGCCTGTTCTCCGACCATGAGGTGGCCCAGCTGGGCGCGAAATCGGCGGCGGCGCTGGATCGCGTGTTCCGTGTCGCGCAGACGCTCAATGCGCTCGGCGATGCGGCCGTGGGAGAGCTGGAAAAAAACTGATCCGCCGGCCTGAGCGCCGGCTTCAGTTCCGGATCGCGTGGAGGCTGGGCCTCCCGCATCCGGACCACCTGCTGGCGGGAGTGACGTCCCGCCAGCTCTCGGAGATGTATGCGTTCGCACGCCTGGAACCGATGGATCAGCCACTGCAGGGGATGCTTGCGCAGCTGACCAGTGTGCTGGCCCAGGTACATGGCAACGCGACCACGGCCGAGGACTTCCTGCTGGTGCGGCCGCGCGCCTCGCCGGAGAAGGCTGCCAAGGAACGCTCGCAGCAGCTGCTGGAGATGTTCGGCAGCGCATCGCGCCGCAACGCTGCGCCGTGAACCCAGGCGGGGCAGGGCATTGCTTCTCCGAGGTGTGGCATGCAATCGAACCTGGGGCCCTGCGGGGCCCCTCATCATTCTTGGAGGAACGCATATGGCGTCCACTAACCAGAATCTAGACGTAGTACTGCGGGTCAACACGACGGGCTTCCGTAACGCAATGGCGGAGGCCAGCCGCCTGGCAACGCAGAATCTCAAGACGCTGCGCGCAGAGGCAGAGCGGACGGCAGCGGCCCTGGCGCGTGTGCATTCGGCACCGGAAGGCGCGGCGGCAAAGGCAGGGGCAAGCGCAAAAGGCGGGGAAGATGTACTCCGCAGCGGCGTGAAGGAGCTTGGCAACGGCCTGCTGACTGCTGCAGGCGGCCCATGGGGCATCGCCATCGCGTCGGTGCAGAAGCTCGGCGAAGCGTACATGGACATGGTCAAGGCATCCGAACGTGCCCGCGCCGAGTTCAATGAACAGATGCAATCGCTGAAGCTGATGTCGTTCACGATGGATGAAGTCGGCAAAGGTCTGCGGGATCGCAGCATGCCGATGGATGTCGCCGTCGCTTCGCTGCATGAGCAGGCAAAGGCCATGCGCGAGCTCGAAGCGCGCAAGCGCGCGCTGGAGGGGGCCGTCACCCATTGGGAAGGGCGCGTGGCCTATGGCCAGCAGTCGGCGCGGGAGGGCGCCGGCATGAGCGCGGGGGCCGACTACGCAGGGCTGAAGGCCGCGCAGGACGCCTTGAAGGAGTTTGAGGGCAAGACCGATCCGGTGCGGCGCCAGTTTCAGGAGCTGCAGGAACAGATCCGTGGCTCAATGGATCCAGAGCTGTTCAAGAGGGTCCAGGACGCCATCAGCAATCTCGACATCCAGACGTTGGTCCAGCTCAAGGCGGAGCTTGGCGCTGCCAAGTGGGAGGCGCTGCAGGCGGGCTCGGCCATCAGCGGCATGTTGGGCGGAATGCAGGGTGATGCGTGGCGGGATGAGGTGGAATGGATCCGCCAGACCCGTGGCGAGTACGCGGCGTGGATGGTCGAGCGTGGAAAGCAGATCAATGCAGCCGGCGGCCCGGACAAGATGAACGCGCGTAGCCGCGCCGAATTCAATGCGCTGGCGGCGCTGAAGAAGGCGGACATCGAGCGCAAGGATCGGTTGCGCGAGCAACAGCAGGGATCGCAGCGGACTGTTGAGCGGGTCGATGCTGAAGCGGCGGCTTATCAATCTCTTATCGACCGCATTGACAAGCAGATCGCACAGGACCGGGTGCAGAGCCAGTTGAAGGAAGGCATGACTGCGACAGAGAAGCTGCAGATCACCCTGCTGGATGAAATGCGGCATGCCGAAAAACAGCTGAGTCTGGAAAAGCGCCAGCGGATCGAAGCATCGCTCGCGGGCGCTGTCGTCAACGCCAAGGAAGCGGCAGCACTTGAGGCTACGAAGAAGGCCCAGCAGGACCTGCTGAAGCTGCAGCGGGAGCTCCAGCAGGCGGCGCAGGCACAGCAGCGCGGCAACGACCAGGAACTGTTCGGCATCGGCCGTGGCGCAGCGAGCGTGGATCGCATGCAACGCCGTTCCGCGCTGGATGAGGACCGCGACAACCGAAAGCGTGCGTTGGACGACGAGTCGCGCAGTGAAGACGGCAAGGTCATCGAATCGGAGCGCTACAGGACCCTGCTGGCCGAGCTCGATGCGTTCCATGAGCAGTCCCTGCAACGCGAGGCCGCGTTCCAGGAGAGCAAGAAGGCATACCAGTCCGATTGGAAGAACGGCGCGATGCGGGCCTTCGAGGACTACGCCGACGCTGCCGCCAACGCTGCCGAGCTGAGCCACGGCGTGTTCAGCAATGCCCTGGGGGGGCTGGAAGAAGGCTTGGTCAAGTTTGCCCAGACCGGCAAGCTGTCCTTCTCCGACCTGGCCGACTCGATCATCGCCGATCTGGCGCGCTTGGCAGCCAAACAGATGGTCAGTGGGCTGATCAGGTCGGTCGGGCAGATGTTCGGGCCGAAGATCACCGGCTTTTCCATCGGCGGTTACACAGGCCCGGGCGGCAAGCACGAGCCGGCGGGCATCGTCCACAAGGGCGAGGGCGTGCTCAGCCAGGAAGACATGGCCGCTCTCGGCGGCCCCTCGGCGTTCTTCGCCCTGCGCACGTCGCTGCGGACCGGCAATGGCCTGTCCGGTGGCGACAGCGGTGGCTATGTGCAGGTGCCGATCGCCCGTGCCGGCGAGGGTGGGATGAACGTGGAAATCAACAACTACGGCGAAAGCCGGGTCAATACCCGGGAAGAGCGACAACGCATGCCGGATGGCAGCGAAGTGCGGCGACTGGTGATCGACATCGTGGGCGACAGCCTCAACGGTGGCGAGCTGGGCGCCATTGGACGGGCCCGATATGGATGGACGGAGGCAGTGGGATGAGCAGTTGGCCAGAGTATGCAGAGATTCGTTTCGCCGACTATGGCGAGGAGATCGTCGCGTCCGAAGAGCGGACCGACATGGAGCGCGGGCCGAGCAAGATGCGCACGCTCAACAGCCGGGTGATGAAGAATGTGTACGCCTCGGTGCAGTTCCGCAGTGCGGCCGACGCCGAAGCGTTCGAGGAGTGGTACCTGCGCGATGTCGGTCGTGTCGGCTGGTTCACGATGGAGCACCCGCGGACCGGGCAGCCGATCAGCGCCCGCTTTCCGCAGGGGATCGGCCGCCTGGTGCCGCTCAACACCCAGTTCCGTTTCTCCAAGCGTGATCTGGTGCTGGAGTACATGCGATGAGCTCGTTCCATGAACGTCGCCAGCGCCTGGCCGATACCCAGGGTCCGCTGATGCTGCTGGAAGTGTCGGCGCCATCGATGCCGGAAGTACTGCGGATCGTCAACGACAACGTGAACTGGACCAGCAATGGCAGCGAGTTCATCGCCGCGCCATTCGGCTTTCAGCTTCCCGACGACGTCAGCGGGCAGGCTCCGCGTGCGCAGCTGGTGATCGACAATATCGGCCGCGCACTCACCGAAGACCTGGAAGCACTGGCCCCGGGCGAGATGGTGACCGCCCGGTTGATGCTGACCGACCGTGCCAACCCGGATGCCATCGAGGCCGAGTACGACCTGCCGATGACCCAGGTATCGGTCAACACGCGCACGGTCAGTGCCCAGTGCGGCGTCGACTTCCTGATGCGCCAGCAGGCCGTGCTGCTGCACGCCAATCCTTTCACGTTGCCGGGGATCTTCTGATGCGCCTGGTCGACGTCGAGCGATGGGTGGGCATTCCCTATGACGAAGCCGCGTACGACTGCGCCGACCTGGTGGTGCAGGTGCAGCGGGCGCTGTTCGCCCGTGAAGTGGAGCTGCCCGGACGGCGACCGCGCGGGCGGCGCGGCTCGGCCGAGCTGGGCCCGCTGTCGCGCGCGCAGGCGGTAGCCCGCGAGGGCCCCCCGCAGGACGGCGACCTGGTACTGATGATCGAACGCGGACAACACAACCCCGGCCATGCCGGGGTTTTCTTTTTCCTGGCCCACGAGGGCTGGGTTCTGCACAGCAATGAAACGAACGGCTGCAGCGTGCTGCACCGCGTTCGTGACCTGCCCGGATATGGGCTGAGGATCGAGGGATACTACGCATGGAACTGACCCCACAACCGGCGACCGACGGTCGCCTCATCATCACCCCGCATCCGGTGCTGCTGGATGGCCAGCGCAACGTGCCGGTCGACCTGCGCCCGGGCGAAAGCCTGTACGCCTTCCTCATGCGCCATATCGATGGCCTTGATGGGCAGGCCTGGCAGGTCTGCGTGGATGGTATCGATGTCCCGCGTGAGCAGTGGATGCAGGTGCGCCCGCGGCATGGGCAGCTGATCGAAGTGCGCAGCGTGGTTGGCAAAGCGGTGATCCCGCTGGTGGCGATGATCGCGCTGACCTACTTCACCTTCGGCATCGGCGCGCTGGCGGCAGGCTCCGCCTGGGGTGCGGGAGCGATCGCGGGCACTTATGGCACTTTGGCCGCTTCGGCGGTCTACGTGGCCGGCAGTGTGCTGATCAACAAGGTTCTCACTCCGAAGCCTCCCCGGCCCGGTGGTGGTGGTGTTGCCGATACCGCCTATTCGCTGGCTGCGCCTCGCAACCGCGTGCGCGCCTATGAGCCGCTGGGCCTGCTGTTCGGCTCCACGCGCGTGGCGCCCGATCTGATCAGCCGTCCCTATACCTGGTTCGAAGGCGATGAGCAGTTCGTCGGCATGACCCTGAGCCCAGGCATCAATGTCGGCCGTGTCGAGGCGCTGCAGAACGGTGAGTCACCGCTGTCCAGCTATGAGGGGGTGCGCACCTGGTTCCGCGGTTTCCCGCAGATGCCGGACGAAGCGATTCCGCTCTACAGCAACGCGGATGTGATCGAAGGCGCTCTGTTGCTGGATACCGGCAGCGACGCCAAGCATGTGGCCAGCCCGTGGGTGGAGCGCACCAGTTCGGCCGAGACGCTTCGCCTGCAGGTGAACGTGGAATTCCGTCTGTGGGACACGACCTCCAAGGGCAAGGACAAGGACAACCGCGAGCAGCTCCAGATCCAGTACCGCCCGGTAGGCACCACCAACTGGCAGTTGTTCGGCAACTACAACCTTGTGGGGCGCACGCAGAAAGCCCGTCGGGTGAGCTACGGTCGCGATGTGGAGCTTGGCCAGTACGACGTGCGTGTGCGCGTGGCTGGACAGAACACCGATGGCAGCGGTGCGCAGGCGAACTTCACCTGGACCACGCTGGTCAGCGTGCAGCGTGACGATGCCAGCCATGCCGGCATTCCCGCGATCGGCCTGCAGATGAAGGCCTCCGGCCAGCTCAACGGCACCCCGGATGAAATCCGCTGCGTGGCCCATTCGCGGCCGATCCCGGTGTGGAAGGGCGATGCGGTTGGCTGGGTGACCGAGGAGACCAGCAACCCGGGCGCGCAGATTCTGGCCTACGTGCGAGGCATCAACGACGAGAATGGCAAGCGCATCGCCGGCCTGGGCATGGCGGATCGACGCATCGACATTGAAAGCCTGAAAGCCTTCATGTTGCATTGCGCAGACAATGCGCTTGGCTATGACTACTGGCTGACCGAAGTGCGCAGCCACCAGGCGGTACTGGATGCCATCGCCCTGGCCGGCTTCGGCCAGGTGACCTGGGCAAAGGGTCGCCTGGGCGTGGCATGGGCCGCCGACGAGCAGCCGCTCTCCGGCGTAGTCAACATGGCGACGATCAAGAAGGGCCAGTTCCAGGTCGACTACACCCTGGCCAATGCCGCCGATGGCATCGAGTACAGCTATCTGGACCGCCGCACCTGGAAGGCGGCGACGCTGCGCGTGCCGGCACCGGGTGTGGAAGTGATGCTCAACCCGGCCAAGATCACCGGCGAGGGCGTCAGCACCGAAGCCCACGCCGCGATGCTGGCGCGTTGGCATCTGGCGCAGAGCGTCTATCAGTACAAGTCGATCAGCTACAGCACCGACATCGAGCACCTGGCCTACTCGCGGTTGTCGGTGCTGGCGTTGCAGCACGACCTGACCCAGTGGGGCTTCGGTGGCCGCCTGATCGGCGCGACGGTCGATGCCGAAGGTGTGACCACGCTGCAGCTGGACGAGCCGGTACCGCCGCCGGCGGTGGGCAGTGCGTTCATTGGCCTGCGCATCCCGGGCGAGCGCGTCTACCGCGTACTGCGCGTGGTACCTGGCAGTGAGCCGAGCGACACCCTGGTGTTGGCGGATCCCTGGCCGGCCGACGCGTCGCTGCCTGGCAGCAGCGAGAACAATCCTGCCCACGACACGATCTGGATCTACGATTTCAAGCAGACGCCGGGTACCCGCGTGCGCGTGACCGGCATCCGTCCGGAAGGCGACCTCAAGGGTGCATCGGTGGACGTGGTGCAGGAAGGGCCAGCGTTCTGGCACTACGTGCGCACCGGCCAGTACGTGCCGCCGTCGAACGAATCGTCGCTGCAGACCCGGCCGATCGCCAGCAACCTGAAAGTGATCGAACGGCAGGTCAGCCAGGGTGGCAGCGTCCATACCGAACTGCAGGCGAGCTTCGACATCAGCGGGCCGGTGGGTGACACGCTGGTGCTGTCCGATCCAGACGGCAATGCCGCGTTGGAGGAAGTCGCACGCACCACGACGCGCTCGGCAAGCTGGTCGATCCCCGGTGCGGGCACCTATCCCGTCGTCGTGCGTCCGTACAGTCCGGAGGGACGCGCCGGCGTGGCGGTGTCCACCCAGTACACCACGATGGGCGCCGATGCCCCGCCTGTCCTGGTCGACCTGTTCGACATCGAAGAGCTCAGTGGCGGTGTGCGCCGCTACGTATGGGGCTTCTTCAGCGATACGGTGCAATCGACCGACTTCGCCGGTGTGGAAATCCGCTACACCGCGGGCAGCATCGACAACCCGCTGTGGGAGCAGATGACACCGCTCGGCGATGCGGGTGGCTTCTTCACTGCCGCGATCGAAGCGGTGCTGCCGGCGTCGGGCAGCTGGACCTTTGCCTGCCGCAGTCGCAACACCTCGGGCGTACTGTCGACGGCCGCCCGCTACGTGCGACGTGCGCTTGGCCGCAACGTCGGGCAGACGCTGGAGGGAATCGGCGGCGTGGTGGAGTCGGTCAAGCAGGATCTGGGCAAGGAAATCACTGCCCGCATCGACAACGACCTGGCCAACGCCACCCAGGCGGCCGAAGCACTGCGCAGTGAATCGCTGCGCCTGCAGGGACAGATCACCGAGAGTGCCACGCACCTTGCCCAGCAGGCCGG
The DNA here is from genome assembly GCF_057799055.1 of Stenotrophomonas sp. 14P6.2.3. Classification (NCBI taxonomy): domain Bacteria; kingdom Pseudomonadati; phylum Pseudomonadota; class Gammaproteobacteria; order Lysobacterales; family Lysobacteraceae; genus Stenotrophomonas; species Stenotrophomonas sp. 14P6.2.3. The sequence continues at coordinate 122,771 of NZ_JBYOLA010000006.1, read as the reverse complement.
GCAGCTGGACCAGCAGGCGCTGGCGATCAAGGCAAGCACCGATGGCCTGGCACGCGAAGTGCTGGACCGCGCTGCAGGCGATCTGAATACCCGCACCGAGCTGACCACGGCGGTGACCCGCGAAACCAGCGAACGCCGGTCGGATGTCGAGAATCTCACGCGGATGGTGAGCCAGCTGTCGGCCGGCAGTGGCGTGCAGTTTGACAGCAAGCGCATCTGGTACTTCGACAGCAGCGTGGAAGGATGGGGCGCGAACGGTGGCAGTCCTACGCTGGTGGATGGCTGGCTGCGTCCGGCCAACCATGCCAGCGATGCCTTCGTGACCAGCCCGCGTGGCCAGGACGTCCAGGGTGCGGCGCACCGCTTCGTCAAGCTGCGCATCCGCAAGGTGGGTAGTCCTGCCTACGACGGGCGACTGCTGTGGAACGGCCCCGGCCAGTCGTGGGACGACGCGCGCATGGTGCAGTTCGCAGAGCCGGGCTATGACAGCAATGGCATCGCGACGCTGGATGTGGACAACATTCCGTGGAACGGAACCGTGGTCGACCAGATCCGCCTGGATCTGTCCAAGGCGCAGACCGATGCCCACTACTTCCTGCTGGACTGGGTGGCGATCGGCCGACCGACACCGGGCGCATCGGTGGCGATGCTGCAGGACGAAGCCAGTGCACGCATCGCAGCCGATTCCAGCGAGGCCAGTCGTCGAGAGACACTCGGCGTGCAGCTGCGAGGCAGTTACGAAGGAAGCGATCTGGCGGGCGTCAGCCAGGGCCTGATCGCGGCGGAGAAGTCCGCGCGGCTCAGCGGTGACCAGGTCAACGCACAATCGATCCAGGCACTGCAGGCACGCATGCCCGCAGGTACCGGCGCGGTGGCTACCAATGCAAGCGTCAGCAGCCTGCAACAGGCAATGGTCACTGCCGATACCGCGCTGGGGCGTCGTGTGGACAGCCTGGACGCCACGATGGGTGACAAGGTCGGCTCCAGTGCCTTCAATGCGCTGAAGTCGGAAGTGGGGCAACTTGACGGCAAAGTCACCACCAGCAGCCAGGACCTGGTGCAGCTGAAGAGCCGGATGGAGGCGGTGATGGGGGCGGGCAGCAACCTCGCGCTCAATGGCGATTTCAACCTGGGCCCCGAAGGTTGGACGTTCTTCAATACAACGGCTGCATCGGTGGTGCGGGAGGGGCGTGGCAACAGCCTGTGCTGGAAGGCCGGCCCCTATGCCGGTGGCGCCAACACGGTGGTCAGCGCGGCGGTCAATGAGGGGCGGATCATTGCCTTGACGGCCGGGCGCCGCTATCGCGTTTCCTGCTGGACGCGGACCAGCGAGGACTTCGATGGTACGGCCGACAATACCAAGCTTCGTATCGGCGACCAGAACGGCAATCTGATGGCGGCTGCGACAGCGTCGTTCCCCAGGTCCGTGGATTGGGTGAAAACCGAGACCTTCGTGAACCTACCGGCCTCCGGCACGGTGCAGGGCATCAAGGTCACGATCAATCGCAACGGCACGGCCGGCACGCTGTGGCTGGATGACCTGTGGGTGGAGGAAGTGACCGACGCCGATGCGAATGCTTCGGCGATCACGGGTCTGTCGACCAAGGTGGAGCAGATCGATGGCAAGCTGACGACCGCCGCCGAGGATGTGACACGCCTGGCGTCCGGTATCGGCAACATGGTGGCCTACAACATCATTGCCAATGCGCACATCAACGCCTGGCCCACCGGCGGACCGCGTGCATCGGGTGTTTACCGCGCCAACGGCAGCATCGTGGCCGGCATGGGGGCCAACCGCGGCCTGCGGGTAGGGGTGATCAATGCGGACAACAGCATCAGCAGTACCGCTGTGTTCGACACGTACGGCAATCTGCAGGCTGAATCGGCCCGTTTCAACGCCTGGTACGACGAGACCCTGAAGGACAACCAGTACTTCATCGCCTATACGTCTGACGCGGTGGGGGCGATCAGCAGTGGTACCAACGCCGACACCGTCGGCCTGCGCACGCGCCTGCTTGATGCCGGTCTGTCGCAGGAGAATCTTGTGGCGCTTTCCGGCGGACGGATGCTGGTGATGGTCGGGCGCAGGAAGAGTGGCGCCGGTGGCGGCAGGCAGATCCTGTCTCCGCCCGCGCTGGATGCCAGCCGCGTTGGCATGTGGGTGGAAATGACCATCACCCTGCTCAATGGTGTACCGACCGGATCGCAGGACTCGTCGGCGCTCGACCGTGCCTCGCGGGCCAATGCCGAAGCGCTGACCGGGCTGCGCACCGATGTGGGCAAGCTCGGTACCGACCTGGCATCTGCGGCGGACAGCATCACCAGTCTGGGTGCACGGATCGATACGTCCGTGGTGAGCAATGACAACCTGCTGCGCAACAGCACCTTCGCCGGCAGTGCCGCGTGGTGGACGTTGACCCGCACGCTGCCGGCCAACACCGTGGAGTGGGTGAAGGCCTCTGGCCAGGGCGGCGATGCGTTGTTGATGACGCACGGGCCGCAGGCGGGCCAGAATCCGGCAATCACGGCCAATGATGCGCGCTGGTTGCCGGTGGCTGCCGGCAAGTCACGCCGGTACCGGATGGTGATGATCGCCCGTGCCTTCGATGGCGCGACGGCGACGCTGGTATGTCGCCTGAGGGTGCGCACCACGGGCGTTGGCGAAAGCCATGCGGACGTGACATTGAACCTGACTGACGGTGCCTGGAAAACGTACACGGCGGAGTGGTCGACGGGGCTTGACCGCAATGAGGTGATGCCGCAGGTGCATCTGACCAATGCGAATGGCAAGGTGCTGTTCGACCGCGTCGAGTTCTACGACATCACCGATGCACAGGACATCGCCGGCAATGCCACGGCGATCTCCAACCTGCGCACCGACGTGGTGCAGCTTGGCGACCGCGTCACCAGCAGCGCGACCAATGTGGTCAAGCTGCAGTCGGATGTGCAGTCGATTCTCAACGGAAGCGACAGCCTGTTCCCGCTGGGATCGTTCGAAACCTTCCAGGACGGCCAACTGCTGGCGAGTGCGGCGGGCACGATCTACACCGCCCGCGCCGATGCGCGCCGGACCGGTGAGCGGGGCCTGGACGTGAATGTCGCAGCCAATACCAGCCAGAGCACAAACGCGGACATGTACGTCGGCCAGTGGACCCCCATCACCGGCAATCGTCGCATCTACGTGGAGTACTACGCACGCCTGCATCCGGACAGTATCCAGCCTACCGGAGGCTCCATCCGGGTGGGCTGGCAGACTACCAACGAAGCCAACGCGGAAAGCTTGTGGCCATTGCAGGCCTATGCACTGGCCTCCCTGCGCAAGGATGCATGGACCAAGGTCAGCGGCTACATGGATACTGCGGCCTCTGCCGCGAAGTGGCGGATGCTCGTCAGTATCCCGGGGGGAAATGGCGCTCGGGAAGTGGGCGTCCGCGTACAGGTTGATGATATCCGCATGATCGATGTCACCGATGCCTACGCCGCCCAGCAGAGCGCCGCCGCCACGGCAACGGCGGTCACTGCGCTGACCACGAAGGTGGACCAGCAGGGGGCGAGGGTCGATGCGCAGGCACAACAGGTCACTGACCTGTCCAGCAGCCTGAAGGGAGTGCTCAATACCGGCAGCGGCCTGCTGCCCAATCCCGATTTCGCAGAGGGCCTGGGAGGCTGGACGGCATCGGCAGCCGCCAACGGTGCAGTGTGGAGCACGGTCAACGGCGACGGCCGTCCGGGCGTGCTGCTCAATCGATATACCAGTGTGAATCCCACGCTGCAGCCCAATGGTGGCAAGTGGGTGCCAATCAATGGTGCGCGTCGATTGCGCGTGGTCGTACGTGCCTGTGGCGCAGGTGGGGCGAACAACCTGATGGTGCGGATGTATCGCAGAAGCGTCGCCGGACAGCAGTCCAACCAGGACCTGCGTGCGGTGTTCGCTGTGGAGGCATTCGAGACCCGCACGTTCGATTTCGATGCGTTCAACAGCGGGATCGACGCGTGGCGGCTGAATGTGTATGCCTATCCGGACAATGGCCAGGTGCGCGTGGACAGTGTGCAGGTGTACGACATCACCGATCAGTTGGCCAATGATGCCAACGCCTCGGCGATCAGCGGGCTCAGCACGTCCGTTGCGCAGCAGGGCAGCAAGCTGGACACCACCGCGCGTGACCTGACCCAGCTCAAGACGCAGGTGGGCGATGTGTCGGCCAGCGGCTTCTCGCAGCTGAAAAGCCAGGTGAGCCAGCAGGGAACACAGCTGACGGCACTGTCCGGGCGCGTGGATGGCGTGCAGGCATCGTTGGGCGGCAAGGCGGACGCTGCCGTGGTCACCAGCATGCAGGCGCAGGTCAAGAACCTCGGTTCGGGCGGCAACCTGCTGATGAACACCACCTTCCCGTTCTGGCAGCGCTCGGGCTGGGGATGGGGGGGGAACACCAATGGGCGCTGGATCGAGCTGGGGGATCCAACCGGCGATGGCAACTGGAGTCCGCGGGGAGTGTTCGGCCTGGGGTCGCGGACTGGCGGGGTGGTGTCACCCAGCGAAGTGTCCTGGTGTGGCACCGAGTACGACATCGCCGTCGAGGCGGGTAAAACTTATTGCGCCTCGAGCTGGATGAACACGCATCGCGTCGAAGGCAAGGTTGAACTGACGTTTTTCGATGCCTCCGGCAATCACCTTGGTCTGGTGCACAGTCCGGGCGTGCGCAATTACGTAGGGGGCCCCGTCACTCTGGACAAGCTGTCGCGCCCGTTCCTGATCACCAAAGCGCCAGCGAATGCGGCCTTTGCGCGCTTCCGCATCATCCTCCTCGGCACGGGGGAGGAGAACCCGTACTTCTGGATCTTCCGCCCGATGCTCAGCCAGGTGGATGCGGCAGCAACTACGCCACCGACCTGGTCAGCAGGTGGCACCGAGTCATCCGCACAGTGGTCGGTCAACGTCCGCGCCGACGGCAGGGTAGGGGGCGTGCAGCTGGCTTCCAATGGTCTGGTCTCGCGCTTCGACGTGGTGGCCGATGCATTCAGCGTCAGCGCACCGGGCGGCGGCCGGCGTACCGAGTACAGCGACGGCAACTGGCGTGTCTTCGACGAAGCCGGACGTCTGCGCGTGCGCATGGGAGTGTGGTGACAGGGCGTCTGCCGGCGACGGCAGACGCCCAGCTTGTCAACCGTATCGGCCGCCGGTGAAAGCGGCCTCTTTTTTTCCTGGAGTTCTCATGAAATTCAATGCTCGACTTGTCCTGCTTACCCGCGCCGTGGAGCAACCCGGCGTGGTCAACCTGCACTTCCGCGCGGAGGGGGAGGCGGTCCCGCCGCAGATGGTGATTCCGGTGGCACCGGCCGATGCCTACGCCCTGAAGTTCGGGGGGCTGTATCGGTTCGAGCCGGTGGAAGTGGACGAATTGCCTGCCGCTCTGGCCTGAAAGGTCGGGCTGGGGCGGACAAGGCGCTGTCGCGGCAGTTCAGGGACCATGGCCCAACCCCGGTATACTGGCGCCCTTTCAGGCCCCGGCCCCCAGGTCCCCCTGCCATGCCGGCAGGGGCCCAGGCCCCCAGAGTCCCGCGATTCCATGTCCCAGCTGAACCCCAAAGTCGGCTTCGTCAGCCTTGGCTGCCCGAAGGCCCTCGTCGATTCCGAGCGCATCCTTACCCAGCTGCGGTCGGAAGGCTACGACATCGTCCCGTCCTACGATTCGGCCGATGTGGTGGTGGTCAACACCTGCGGCTTCATCGATTCGGCGGTGACCGAATCGCTGGATGCGATCGGCGAGGCGATGAACCAGAACGGCAAGGTCATCGTCACCGGCTGCCTGGGCAAGCGCCCGGAGCAGATCCGTGAGGCATACCCGAACGTGCTGGCGGTGTCCGGGCCGCAGGACTACCAGAGCGTGATGGAGGCCGTGCACGCGGCGCTGCCGCCCAAGCACGACCCGTTCGTGGATCTGGTGCCGGACTACGGCATCAAGCTGACCCCGCGCCACTACGCCTACCTGAAGATTTCCGAGGGCTGCAACCACCATTGCAGTTTCTGCATCATTCCGTCGATGCGCGGCAAGCTGGTCTCGCGCCCGGTGGATGACGTGCTGCGAGAAGCCGAGCGCCTGGTGCGTGGCGGTGTGCGTGAGCTGCTGGTGGTTTCGCAGGACACCTCTGCCTACGGCGTGGATGTGAAGTACGCCGAGAAGATGTGGCGCGACAAGGCTTACCAGACCCGGCTGAAGGCACTGTGCGAAGGCTTGTCCGAGCTGGATGCGTGGGTGCGCATGCACTACGTCTATCCGTATCCGCACGTCGATGACGTGGTGCCGCTGATGGCCGAGAACCGCATCCTGCCGTACCTGGACATCCCGTTCCAGCACGCCAGCCCGCGCATCCTGCGCCTGATGAAGCGCCCCGGCGCGGTCGAAAAGACCCTGGAGCGCGTGCAGAACTGGCGCCGCATCGCGCCGGACATCACCGTGCGTTCGACCTTCATCGTCGGTTTCCCGGGCGAGACCGAGGCCGAGTTCGAAGAGCTGCTGTCCTTCCTGGACGAAGCGCAGCTGGACCGCGTCGGTGCGTTCGCCTACTCGCCCGTCGAGGGTGCCACGGCCAACAACCTGCCGGACCCGGTGCCGGAAGAAGTGAAGCAGGAACGACTGGCGCGCTTCATGGAAAAGCAGGCGCAGATTTCGGCCTCGCGTCTGGAAGCCAAGATCGGCACGGTGCAGCAATGCCTGGTCGATGCCATCGAAGGCGATATCGCCGTGGCCCGTTCCAAGGCCGATGCGCCGGAAATCGACGGTCTGGTGCATATCCAGAACGCCGACCAGGTGGCGCTGCGCGTGGGTGAGTTCGTCGACGTGGAAATCACCGAGAGCGACGAGCACGACCTCTACGGCGATGCACTGCCGCCGACCACGCGCCCGGCCTTCGACCTCAAGGTGCTGTGACCGGGGCGGAGGCTGCTGATGGCGGCCCCCGCCGCTTCGTGGCACCGCTGCGCGCGGCGGTGGATCGGTCTGCGTTCGATCATCCGGTGTTTGCCGGTATCGCCGAATTCGTTGATCTGCTGACCACAGCGGACTGGCCGCGCGTGTCCGACCTGGACGCGCGCCTGGCGCTGCCGGGCAAGCGCATTGTTGAACAGGATGCGGCGCTGCTGGCCGATGGCCTGCACTATGAAACGCGCATCGCCGAAGGGCGCATCGCCACCCGTGCCGACAACTGGCACGACCTGTTCAATGCCCTGGCCTGGGCACGCTACCTGCCGATCAAGCGCGCACTCAACGCGCAGCAATGCCGGCACATCGAGCGCATGGCCGCCGGACAGCGCAACCGCGCGCAGGCTGCGCTGACCCAGTTCGATGAAACCGGCGTGGTGGTGCATGTGCGCGACCGGGCATCACTGGCAGCCTGGGATGCTCACGATTGGCGCGCGTTGTTCGAACCGAGCCATTGGCAGTCAGGGCGGATCGCCATTGCCGCTGTATTTGGTCATGCCTTGATGGAACAGGCGCTGCTGCCGGGCCGGCTGCTGGTGGGTAAATGCATCGTGCTGCAGGGCGATGACGATGCCGGCTGCATCGATGTGGTCGCGCAGGCCATCGACGAGGGCAGAGTGCTGCTCGACCCTCTGGAGCTGCGCCCGCTGCCATTGGCAGGCATTCCGGGCTGGCACGCCGATCAGGCACCAGCCTTCTACGCGAACGACGATTATTTCCGCCCACTGCGCGAAGGGCGTCGTTATCCGCCGCCGCTGCCGCTCCAGTAGAGCCGAGCCCGTGCTCGTTGAGCGCTGCTGCCCGGCAGAGGCTCAGCCCTTGGCCGCAGTCTCGTACTCGACATCGATCACCGCAAAGGTGTGATGACCACTGGGCAGTTCCACCGAAAACTCATCATCCAGGCGCTTCTTCAACAAGGCCCGCGCCAACGGCGAATCGATGCTGATCCAGCCCAGTCCTGCATCGGTCTCATCCGGCCCGACGATGCGGTAGCGGCTGGTCTGCCCGCTGTCCACGTTCTCCAGCTCCACCCAGGCACCGAAGAACACCGCTTGCGGATCGGTCGGCGTGGTGTCGACCACGCGCAGCGATTCCAGGCGCTTGGTCAGGTAGCGCACGCGACGATCGATCTCGCCCAGCTGCTTCTTGCGGTAGGTGTATTCGGCATTCTCCGAGCGATCACCTTCGGCTGCGGCCGCAGCCAGCGCCTTGACCACCTCGGGTCGACGTACCCGCCACAGCTCATCCAGCTCGGCTTTCAAGCGTGCATGGCCGGCTGCGGTGATCAGCGCGGTGCTCTTTTCTGCGGGGGGACGCCAACGCGACATGTAATGCGGCTTCTCGTACGGAATGAAACAAATACGGCGCGCCGCTGCCGGCGCGCCGCGAAGGTGCTGCCGGAGTTCTCAGCGCTTGCCGCCGAAGATGCCACCGAGGATGCCGCGCACGATCTGGTTGCCCAGCTTGGTACCGACCGTACGCGTTGTCTGCTTGGCCATCGTCTCGATCATGCCCTGGCGGCGCTTGGTGCCAAAGATCGCGTCCTTGATCGATTGTCCGAAGCCACCTTCCTGCGCCTCGTCCTGCTCACGGCTGCGTGCGGCCGGCGCATCGGTTTTCTCAACCGCCTTCTGCGCGCGCTGGGCCAGCAGTTCGGCGGCCGATTCGCGGTTGACGGCAGTGTCGTAGCGCGTGCCGACCGGGCTGCCGGCACGCACCTGCGTACGTTCGGCCTCGGTGACCGGTCCCATGCGGCAGCGCGGTGGGGCGATCATCGTCTGCTGTACCGGCATCGGCACGCCCTTGTCCTGCAGCGTGGACACCAGCGCCTCGCCGGTACCGAGCTGGCTGAGTACCTTCACCACATCCAGTTTCGGGTTCGGCACGAAGGTCTCGGCGGCGGTCTTCACTGCCTTCTGGTCGCGCGGGGTGAATGCGCGCAGCGCGTGCTGCACGCGGTTGCCGAGCTGGCCGAGGATGTTGGCCGGTACGTCGTCCGGGAACTGCGAGCAGAAATACACGCCCACGCCCTTGGAGCGGATCAGCCGCACCACTTGTTCGATGCGCTGTACCAGTGCAGGCGGTGCATCGTCGAACAGCAGGTGCGCTTCGTCGAAAATGAAGACCAGCTTCGGCTTGTCGAGGTCGCCGACTTCGGGCAGCTGCTCGAACAGCTCCGACAGCAGCCACAGCAGGAAGGTGGAGTACAGCTTGGGCTTGAGCACCAGCTGGTCGGCGGCAAGGATGCCGATGACACCGCGGCCATCATGGTTGACCCGCATGATGTCGGCCAGTTCCAGCGCCGGTTCGCCGAAGAAGTGCTCGCCGCCGTCCTGCGCCAGGCGCAGCAGGGCGCGCTGGATGGCGGCCACCGACTGCGCGCTGACCAGGCCGTACTCGGTGGAGATGTCCTTGCGCTCCTCGGCCACCAGGCCGAGCAGGGCGCGCAGATCGTCCATGTCCAGCAGCAGCAGGCCGCGGTCATCGGCCAGCTTGAACACGATGTCGAGCACGCCGGCCTGGGTGTCGTTCAATTCCAGGATGCGTGCCAGCAGGGTCGGGCCCATCTCGCTCACGGTGGTGCGCACCGGGTGGCCGAGCTTGCCGTACAGATCCCAGAACACGGTGGGGCTGGCCGCCGGGGCGTAGTCGCCCACACCGATCTCGGCCGCGCGCTTGAGCAGGTTCTCGGCGCCGGTACCCGGCACCGCCAGCCCCGACACATCGCCCTTCACATCGGCCAGGAACACCGGCACCCCGATCCGCGAGAAACCCTCGGCCAGGGTCATCAGGGTCACGGTCTTGCCGGTGCCGGTGGCGCCGGCCACCAGCCCATGGCGGTTGCCGAGTTTCGGCAGCAGGGTGACAGCCACATCGTCGGTGATGCCTTTGCCGAGCAGAATCGGATCCATGGTCCAGCCCTTGTGATGAATGTGCCAATGTTAACCGCCGACAGTGACGGGCCGAAGGTCGGCTTGCCCCGACCTTGGCAGCGCCGCTACTCTGCCTGCCTGTTTCATACACAGTGCCACCAATGCCCGTTCCTGTCCTGATTTCCCGTACCTGGCCGCTGCTGGCCCTGGCTGGCCTGGTTTCCCTGGCGCCGGAGGCCCACGCACAGCGGGTTTCGGCCCGGGACAAGGTGAAGGTGGATACACTGCAGCAGCGCATGACGGCTGCCGAGAAGCGCTACAGCGATGCCGTGCTGCTGGTGGCCAACGCCGATCCGAAGGGGCGCAACGAGGCTGATGCCGCGCTGGAGGACATGGAAGATGTCATCAGCGAGTGCGTGAAGCAGAAGGGGTGCCAGATGAGCAACATGCTGGCGACCTACAAGCGGCTGCTCAAGCATGACGCCGATGCCGCCGCCGATGATGACGTGGCCGATGAAGCCGGCGACCGCCTGGAAGCCGACCCGGACCATGTCGGCCCGCTGGCTGCCGACGTGCCCGAGGCCGCCCGCGCAGCGGCGCTGCTCAACGACAAGCGCCATGCCTTCGACAACATGGTCGAATACAACCCGGCCGTGCAGGCCGGCATCCGCCGCTGGCTGACCGACATGCGCCCGGCGCTGATGACCACCTACGAGAACTACCAGAACCTGCGCGCGGTGATGTGGCCGGAATGGGAGAAGCGCGGCCTGCCCGAGGCGCTGCTGTTCGGCATCATGGCCAAGGAGTCCAATGGCCGCGTGCATGCGTCCTCACGTGCCGGCGCCGCAGGCCTGATGCAGTTCATGCCGGCCACCGGCCGCCGCTTCGGTCTGGGCCCGGACGGTACCGGTTTCGATACCCGCTTTGATGCGCGCAGCGCCGCCGAAGCCAGCGCGACGTACCTCAACGAGCGCATGCGCGAGCTCAACAACAACGTCGAACTGTCGTTGGCCGGTTACAACGGCGGTGAGGGCCGCGCGGCGCGCGTCTACAAGCAGTACCCGGGCCAGAGCTTCTGGGTGGACAGCGTTTACAACCAGTTCCCCGGCGAGACCAAGGACTACGTGCCGATGGTGATCGCCGCGTCCTGGATCTTCCTGCACCCGCAGCAGTACGGCGTGGAGTTCCCGAAGATCAATGCACAGCCGGCCACCATCCGCCTGGCCCGCTCGACCACGATCTACGAGCTGACCATCTGCCTGGGCAGCCATGGCACCCGCGATGGCTACATGCGCGCATTGCGCAACCTCAACCCGCGCTATGAGGCCGATGGCTGGATCCCGGCCGGGACCCTCATCAACGCCACCAACCGCATTGCCGGCCTGTACGCGCGCAACTGCGTCAGCGGCCCGCGTGCGGATCTGGCACGCACCCTGATCACCGCCGACCTCAATGCCGCGATCGTGCGCCCGAGCGCCGCCAGCTACACCGGCAGCGTGGCCGTGGGCGGGGTGGTGCCGGTGGTCGATCCCAATGCCGCCAGCAGCGTGCCGACCACGCCCGCAGCGCCCGTGGCTGCGCCGCGCCCGGCGCCGGCACCGCGTGCCAAGCCGGCCCGCAGCTACAAGGTCGGCAAGGGGGAGACCCTGGGCCGGATCGCCGCGAAGTTCCAGTGCGATGTGCCGGTGCTGGCCCGCGCCAATGGCCTCAAGGCCCCCGGCTACAGCCTGCGCCACGGCCAGGTGCTGAAGCTGCAGGGCTGCGACAAATAATCTCTCCGCACTCTGGATATCGCATGGACATCGAAGACACCCGCAACCTGTTCACCAACCTTCGCGAGAACACCGACTGGGACCTGGATGCCCCGCTGCTGTGGGGGTACTTCTTCGTGCACTCCACCGCCGAGCCGCTGCAGGCACTGGGCACCCACCTGCAGGCGCAGGGCTATGTGCTGGTGGAACTGTTCGAGCAGGAGCCGGAGGACGGTGACGCTGCATTCCACGTGCTGCACGTGGAGCGCGTGGAAGTCCACGACGAAACCTCGCTGGACAAGCGCAACCAGGAACTGAGCGCGCTGGCCACGCAGATGGGCGTGGGAGACTACGACGGCATGGACGTCGGCCCGGCGCCGACCCTGCAGTAACGCCCGCATCCGGTAGTGCCGGCCGCTGGCCGGCATTCCGTTGAAGCCATCCACGCATGGCGTGGATCTACTGGCCAAGCGTGAGCCCAGCACGGCTCGGCTCTACATGAACCTCAGCGCAGCTTCGCCAGTGCCTGGCCCAGCTGCACCGGATGCTCTGCATCCAGATGCGGGGCGAATTCGGCCACCCCCGGTGGCAGCAGCACGATCACGGTCGAGCCGTAATTGAAGCGCGCCATCTCTTCGAAGCGCTGCAGCGTGATGCCGCGGCCCCGGTAATCCTTGCGGGTGATGCGGTCGCCGTAATGCGGAATTTCTTCGCCGCTCCACACCGTTTCCACGCCCGACACCAGCAGCGCACCGACCATCACGCTGACCATCGGGCCGAAACTGGTGTCGAAGTGGCAGACCAGGCGTTCGTTGCGTGCGAACAGGCCTGGCACGTTGTTCACCGCGGCCGGGCCAACGCTGAACAGGCGGCCGGGCACGTGCACGGTTTCGCGCAGGGTGCCGGTCCACGGCATGTGCACGCGGTGATAGTCGCGCGGCGACAGGTACACCGTGGCATACAGCCCATCGTTGAACGGCTTGGCATCCTCGGCGCTGCCCAGCAGCTCGGCGGCGGTGAAGGACTGGCCCTTGGCCTGGAAGATGCGGCCGGCGTCGATCTTCCCGAGCTGGCTGATGCGGCCATCGGCCGGCATCACCAGGCTGCGCGGATCGGCATCGGCCACGCGTGCGCCGGGCTTCAGCGCGCGGGTGAAGAACTGATTGAAGGTCGCGTAGCTGCGCGGGTCCGGGTTGGCCGCTTCATCCAGGTTGACGTTGAATTTGCGGGTGACCGTGTCGATCAGCCAGCGCGATACGCGCGGGTTGTCCGAGTACGCCAGCGAACGCGCCATCGAGGACAGCAGGCGGTGGGGCAGGACGTACGTCAGGGCGGTGGTCAGACTCATGGGGCGGATTTCTCGGTCAGCTTCTGCAGGTCGCGGGCGATCGCCGGCGCGTTGAACGGGGGCCGCACCAGGCCGGCAAGCCGGCCCTGCGGATCGAGCACGGCCAGGCTGGCGGAGTGCTCGAGGGTGTAATCCTCGGGATTCTCGTCGAAGTGCTTGCCCGGTACCTTCTGGAACACGAAGCCCAGCGAGGTGGCAAAGCGCTCCAGCGAGGGGATGTCGGCGGTCGCCGCCAGGGTGTCCTTGTGGAAGCCATGGGCGTACTCGCCGAGGCGGGTGGCGGTGTCGCGCTCCGGGTCGACCGAGACGAACAGCACGCGCGGGCGCAGGCCATCGGGCAGGGCTTCCCACTGGTTCTGCGCACCGGCCAGCTCGGCCAGGGTGGTCGGGCACACGTCCGGGCAGAAGGTGAAGCCGAGGAACACCAGGGTCCAGTGGCCCTTCAGCTCGCCGGGAATCAGGCGCGTGCCGTCGGACTGGGCCAGGTTGTAGTCGGGCAGGGCGCGCGGCTGCGGGTACAGGGTGATCGCTTCGGTGGCCGGCTGCCCGGCCGGCGGCTTCGGCGCGAACACCTGCTGGGCGGCGAGCAGGCCAAGGCCCGCCGCCAGGGCGATCAGCAGGATGATGCCGACGTTGCGATTGAACATGGGATTCCGCCGCAGGAAGTGGCCACCATCATACCGGCTGCGACTGGATCGTTTCTGCCGCAACGGATGCCGGCGCAGGCGGCAACCCCTATAATCGGGGGCCACTTTGCCCGCAGTACCGCCATGACCGCTGAAACGGCCGCCGAACTCCATACGATCATCGATCTGATCCGCTACGGCACCAGCCGTTTCAACGCTGCGGGCCTGACCTTCGGGCACAGCTACGACAATGCCCTGGACGAGGCCACCCAGCTGGTGCTGCACGGCCTGCACCTGCCGCACGACCTCGGCCCGGCCTACGGCCAGGCGCGCTTGCTGCGCGAAGAGAAGCTGGCGGTGCTGGAGCTGTTCCAGCGCCGTATCGACGAGCGCATCCCGGCCGCCTACCTGACCGGTGAAGCCTGGTTCGCCGGCCTCAGCTTCAAGAGCGACACGCGCGCCCTGGTGCCGCGCTCGCCGATCGCTGAGCTGATCGAGTGCGGCTTCGAGCCGTGGCTGGCTGGCCGCGACGTCAGCCGCGCGTTGGACCTGTGCACCGGTTCGGGCTGCATCGCCATCGCCATGGGCCACTACTACCCGAACTGGGAAGTGGACGGCGTGGACCTCAGCGATGAGGCGCTGTCGCTGGCCGAAGAAAACAAGGAACGCCTGCAGGCGCACAACGTGACCCTGCTGAAGTCGGACCTGTTCAACGGCCTGACCGGCCGCCACTACGACCTGATCGTCACCAACCCGCCGTACGTCACCAACGACGAGACCGATGCCCTGCCGCAGGAATACTCCTACGAGCCGGAGATGGGCCTGCGTGCCGGCGACGACGGCCTGGACCTGGTGCTGAAGATCCTGCGCGACGCGCCGCTGCACCTGAGCGAGGACGGCCTGCTGATCTGTGAAGTGGGCGAATCCGAACAGCACCTGATCAAGCTGCTGCCGGAAGTCGATTTCGCCTGGGTCGAATTCAAGGTCGGCCAGATGGGCATCTTCGCGGTCGAGTGCCGCGAGCTGATCGCCCACAGCGCACGCATCACCGAACTGGCGGCACAGCGCTCGTGAGCTCCAATTCGTTCGGCAAGCTGTTCACCGTCACCACGTTCGGCGAATCGCACGGGCCGGCCATCGGCTGCGTGATCGATGGCTGCCCGCCGGGGCTGGCGCTGGACGCGGCCGAATTCAGCCATGACCTGCAGCGCCGTGCCACCGGCAAGAGCCGGCACACCTCGGCGCGGCGAGAGGCCGACGAAATCGAGATCCTGTCCGGGGTGTACGAGGGCCTGACCACCGGCACCCCGATCGCGCTGCTGATCCGCAACACCGATCAGCGCAGCAAGGACTACAGCAACATCGGCCAGCAGTTCCGTCCGGGGCATGCCGACTACAGCTACTGGCACAAGTACGGCATCCGTGACCCGCGTGGCGGCGGCCGTTCCTCGGCGCGCGAGACCACCATGCGCGTGGCTGCTGGCGTGGTCGCCAAGAAATGGCTGGCCGAACGCTTCGGCATCACCGTGCGCGGCTACCTGTCGCAGCTGGGCGAGATCACCCCGGCCGGTTTCGACTGGTCGGTGGTCGAAGACAACCCGTTCTTCTGGCCGCATGCCGCACAGGTGCCCGAGCTGGAGGCGTACATGGATGCGCTGCGCAAGTCCGGTGATTCGGTCGGTGCCTGCGTGGACGTGGTCGCCGACAATGTACCGCCGGGCTGGGGCGAGCCGATCTACGGCAAGCTCGATGGGGAACTGGCTGCCGCACTGATGAGCATCAACGCGGTGAAGGGCGTGGAGATCGGCGACGGTTTCGCCAGCGCCATGCAGAAGGGCACCGAACACCGTGACCTGCTGACCCCGCAGGGGTTTGCCAGCAACCATGCCGGCGGCATTCTCGGTGGCATCTCCACCGGCCAGCCGGTGGTCGCCTCGATGGTGCTCAAGCCGACCTCCAGCCTGCGCCTGCCGGGTGAGTCGCTGGATACGGCCGGCAATGTGGTGGAGGTGGTCACCACCGGCCGCCATGATCCCTGCGTCGGCATCCGCGCCACACCCATCGCCGAGGCGATGATGGCACTGGTGCTGATGGACCAGGCGCTGCGCCACCGCGCACAGTGTGGCGACGTCGGCACCATCACTCCGCGCATTCCCGGCCAGCTTGATGGCTGATACGCGGCCGACGGTCTGGGTGAGCCAGCCGCTGATCGACGCGGCCATCGTGCCGCTGCGCGATCGCGTGCAGCTGCGCACCACCGATACCGTCACCGCCTGGACGCCGCAGCAGATCGCCGCGCAGCTGGCTGACGTTGACGGCGCGATCGTCACCCTCAACGAGCGCATCGGCGCGGCTCAGGTTGCCGACGCCGTGCAGCTGCAGGTGATCGCGAATGTCGGGGTCGGCTACAACAATCTGGATGTCGACGCGCTCAGCGCCGCCGGCATCCTCGCCAGCAACACCCCGGACGTCCTCACCGAGACCACCGCCGATCTCGGTTTCGCCCTGCTGATGGCCACCGCACGCCGGATCACCGAATCCGAGCGCTGGCTGCGCGAGGGCCAATGGGGACAGTGGTCGTTCCAGACCATGCTCGGTGCCGACATCCATGGCAGCACGCTGGGCATCCTCGGCATGGGCCGCATCGGGCAGGGCATCGCCCGGCGCGGTGCGCACGGCTTCGGCATGAAGGTGCTGTACCACAACCGTTCGCGGCTGCCGGCCGACGCCGAAGCCGCGCTCGGTGCGACCTATGTGGATCTGGACACGCTGCTGGCGCAGTCCGACCATCTGCTGACCGTACTGCCGTACACCACTGCTTCGCACCACATCATCGACGCTGCGGCGTTGGCCAAGATGAAGCCGTCGGCCACGCTGGTGAACATCGCCCGCGGCGGCATCGTCGACGAACTTGCGCTGGCCGATGCACTGGCCAACGGTCGCCTGGCCGCGGCTGGCCTGGATGTCTACGAAGGCGAGCCGAACGTGCGGCCGGAACTGCTGGCCCTGCGCAACATCGTGCTGACCCCGCACATCGGCAGCGCCTCGCTGGCCACGCGCACGGCCATGGTGCAGATGGCCGTGGACAATCTGCTGGCCGGGCTTGGCCTGGACGGCAGCCCGGCGCGCATGCCAAGCGCGATCAACGCCGACGCGGCCCTTGCCGCGCGCGCCTCCTCGGATAAAAAAAGCGGGAAACGATAGGGAACCTCCGCGCATCCATCCGAGGAGGCTCCCCGAACCCAGCTGTCGTGCGTGAGTTTTCCCCCTTCCCGTTTTCGTGAGAGTTCCCCCATGAGCAATGCACAACGCAGCTTCCACGTCGCCATCGTCGGCGCCACCGGTGCGGTCGGCGAGACCATGCTGGCCATCCTGGCCGAGCGTGATTTCCCGGTCGCCACCCTGAGCCTGCTCGCTTCCGAGCGATCGGCCGGCGGCGAAGTCGAGTTCAACGGCAGCAAGGTGAAGATCCAGGACCTGGCCACCTTCGACCCGAGTGGCGTGGACATCGCCCTGTTCTCGGCCGGTGGCAGCGTGTCCAAGGAATACGCCCCGAAATTCGCCGCCGCTGGCGCGGTGGTGATCGACAACTCCTCGGCCTTCCGTTACGACGACGACGTGCCGCTGGTGGTGTCGGAGGTCAACCCGGACCAGGTCGGCAACCGTCCGCGCGGCATCATCGCCAACCCGAACTGCTCGACCATGCAGATGCTGGTCGCGCTGGCACCGCTGCATCGCAAGTACGGCATCGAGCGCATCAACGTGTCCACCTACCAGTCGGTGTCCGGTGGTGGCCGTTCGGCGCTGGAAGAACTGGGCAAGCAGACCGGCCAGCTGTTGAGCTTCCAGGAAATCGATCCGCAGCGTTTCCCGGTGCAGATCGCCTTCAACCTGATCCCGCACATCGACGACTTCCTGGACAACGGCTTCACCAAGGAAGAGATGAAGCTGGTCTGGGAGACCCGCAAGATCCTGGGCGACGACAGCATCCTGGTGAACCCGACAGCCGTGCGTGTGCCGGTGTTCTACGGTCACTCCGAATCGGTGGCGATTGAAACCCGCGACAAGGTGACCGTGGCCGAAGCGCGCGCGTTGCTGGAACAGTCGCCGGGCATCGAGGTGGTGGATCGTCATGAAGCCGGTGGCTACCCGACGCCGGTTACCCATGCCTCGGGCACGGACGCGGTGTACGTCGGCCGCATCCGCGAGGACCTTTCGCATCCGCGCGGCCTGAACCTGTGGATCGTGTCGGACAACGTGCGCAAGGGGGCTGCCCTGAACGCGGTGCAGCTGGCCGAACTGGTCGCCGCCGAGACGCGCTGATGGAGAGGCCGGGCAACGCCCGGCCTTTTCTGTAGAGCCGGGCCCATGCTCGGCTCTCCCCAAGCAGCCGAGCATGGGCTCGGCTCTACATGGGTGCGGACCGTGGTCCGCACGCTTTATAGTGTCGCCCATGAATAAACGAGCCAAGGGCGCACGGCGTCCGCTCACCTGTCTCTCCGCCGCGCTGCTGGCCCTGGTCAGCAGTTCGGCCATGGCCCTGGGGCTGGGCGACATCCGGGTCCTGTCCAAGCCGGGACAGCCGTTGCTGGCCGAGATCCCGGTGATCTCGGCCGATCCATCCGAACTTGAGAACCTGCGCGTCGCGCTCGCCTCGCCGGTCACCTTCGAGCGCGTTGGCCTGCAGCGTCCGGCTGGCCTGGTCAGCGAGCTGCAGTTCGAGTTGACCCGCAACGCACAGGGCAGGGCGGTGGTGCGGGTTACCTCGCAGACGCCTGTGGAAACACCGTCGCTGAGCTTCCTGGTCGAGGCCGACTGGGGCCAGGGTCGGCTGGTGCGTGAGTACTCGGCGCTGGTTGATGCACCGGCCAGTGCACTGGCCGTGGCCGAACCGGAGATCGTCGCGCCGGCCGGCGTGCTGTCGGACACCATCGTCCGCGATGCGCCTGCCGCCGCTGCAACCGCAGCCGAGCCGGCACCAGCCACGCCGGCAGCCGTACCGGCTGCACCTGCTGCACCTGCTGCACCGCGTCCGCGCGCTGCGGCATCTGCGCCAGCACCAGCAGCACCAGCAGCACCGGCAGCACCGGCACTGGCCGCAGACGGCAGCGTGACCGTGCAGCGCGGGCAGACCCTTTCGCAGATTGCCGGGTCGCTGGCCCGTGGCAATCAGATCAGTCGCGACCGGGCGATGATCGCGCTGTTGCGTGCCAACCCCGAAGCCTTCATCCGAGGCAACGTCAACCTGCTCAAGCAGGGCGCGGTGCTGCGCATGCCGGGCGATAGCGCACTGGCCGCGGTGGATGCGGCCGAGGCCGCCGCGCTGGTTCGCGAGCATGCCGCGCAGTGGCGACAGGCACGCACCGTGCCGCAGCCGGCTGGCGCCCCGATGCCGGTGGCCAAGGCCAATGGCAGCGTTTCTTCCCCGGCTGCGGCCACAGGGGCACGACTTGAAATCGCTCCGGCGCTGGCGTCCGACGCCGCGCACGCGGGCACAACCACCGGCACCACTGCCGGCAGCGAGGGTGACATGCTGGGCAACGAACAACTGCGCCAGGCCAAGGAGGACATCGCCACCCGCGATGCCGAGATCGGCGATCTGAAGCAGCGCGTGGCGGAGCTCGAAAAGCTCAAGGAGCAGCAGCAGTCACTGATCGCGATGAAGGACAATGACCTGGCCGCCGCGCAGCAGCGCTTGGCACAGGCGCCGGGTGCGCCGGGCGCCGGCACGCCGTGGTACTGGCTGGGCCTGCCGCTGCTGGTGCTGGTTGCCCTGGGCGCCTGGTTGCTGCGTCGTCGCAAGCCCTCGCCGCTGCCGCCGCTGCGCGAGGAACACGATGCCGCCGGCCTGGCCGCAGCGCTGCCGGCAGGTGCCGCGCTCGATACCCTGGCCGAGCAGGACGCCGGGGTGGGTTTCGCGGCCGAAGGCGGACGCCAGGAACCGGCGATGCCGGCCTGGGCCAGCACTGCCGACGATGATGCGCCGGATGCGGACATCCGTGAGGATGCCTCGCCGGCCGAGTGGCGGGCGGGTGAGCTTGATGAGGACGCGCTGGCTGAACTGCCTGCTGCGGTGAACGATCTGCCGCGCTGGGACGATGCTGCAGCCCCGGTCACGCCGACCGAGGCCGCCGAGGTGGCCGTACCCGACTACGCGCTGCAGGCCGAACAGGAGCCGCAGTTCCGCGGTGTGTTCGATCTGCCGGCCGAACCGCATGAGCACGGGACGGCTGGACCGGTCGACCTGCACGACGACCATGCTGCCACCGAGGACGCTGCCGTGCCTCCGGCAGACAGTGGCCATGACTGGACCCCGCGTGTCGGCCAGGAACGGCTGGAACTGGCCATCGCTTATCTGGACCTGGGCGACGCGCAGACTGCGCGCACCCTGCTGCACGAGGTGGCCGAAGGTGGCGATCTGCATTGCCAGGCGCAGGCCCGCGAACTGCTGGCCCGTCTGCCATGACCCGCGAACGCCGTCTCGACTACGTTGAATTCGCCTCGAGCGACCCGGCTGCGAGTCGCGTCTTTTTCGAAGACGTGTTCGGCTGGTCGTTTGTCGATTACGGCAGCGACTACACCGCCTTCGATGACGGCCGCCTGCAGGGAGGCTTCTTCCGCGGCCAACCGCAGCGTGCCAGCGAAGGCGCGCCACTGCTGGTGCTGTATGCCGACCAGCTGGCGCCGATGGAAGCGGCGGTGCGCGCGGCCGGTGGCGAGATCGTGCGAACCGTGTTCTCTTTTCCCGGCGGCAGCCGTTTCCAGTTCGTCGAGCCCGGTGGCAATGAACTGGCGGTCTGGTCCGAGCGCGACCCGGCCTGAGCGCCGCCCCACCCGCAACATCGAGGTAGCACATGCGTTACGCGCTCGGCGTCGAGTACGACGGCAGCGATTTCAGGGGATGGCAGAACCTGGGCGAGGGCGGACCCAGTGTCCAGGCCAGCCTGGAACAGGCCCTGTCATCGGTGGCCGATACCCCCTTGCAGGTGGTCTGCGCCGGCCGCACCGATGCCGGCGTGCATGGCCAGTGCCAGGTCGTGCACTTCGAGACCGACGTGGTGCGTGATCCGCGCGCCTGGATGCTCGGCACCACCACCCGCCTGCCGCGTTCGATCGCGGTGCGCTGGTGCGTGCCGGTGGCCGATGACTTCCATGCCCGTTTCTCCGCGCGGGCACGACGCTACCGCTACCGCCTGCTCAACCGCGAGGTACGCCCGGCGCTGGGTCGGCAGACCCTCAGCTGGGAGCGCCGTCCGCTCGATGCCGAGCGCATGCACCTGGCCGGGCAGGCCCTGCTGGGCGAGAACGACTTCAGCGCCTTCCGCTCCGTCCAGTGCCAGGCCCTGCATGCGCGGCGTGAACTGCAGTCGCTGCAGGTCAGCCGCCACGACGACGTCATCGAGGTGGCGGTGCGTGGCAATGCATTCCTTCATCACATGGTCCGCAATATTGTCGGCTCGTTGATTCTGGTTGGCAGTGGGGAGAAACCGGTGGAGTGGATCGCCGAACTGCTGGCCGGGCGCGACCGAACCGTAGCCGGTCCCACCGCTCCTCCGCAGGGACTGGTGTTCCTGGGGCCGCTGTACCCCGACAACTGGCATCTGCCCGCCGAGGTAACGCTATGAGCCGCTCCTACTACCGTACCCGCATCAAGTTCTGTGGCATGACCCGCGCCGGCGACGTGCGCCTGGCCGGCGAGCTGGGCGTGGACGCGGTGGGCTTCATTTTCGCCCGCGAGAGCAGCCGCCGGGTCGCACCGGCCGAAGCGCGCGCGATGCGCCAGGCGATCGCACCGATGGTCGACGTGGTGGCGCTGTTCCGCAACAACAGCAAGGAAGAAGTGCGTGAGGTGCTGCGCACCGTGCGGCCGACCCTGCTGCAGTTCCATGGCGAGGAAGACGAAAGCTTCTGCCGCAGCTTCAACATGCCGTACCTGAAGGCGATCGCCATGGGCGGGCGTGAGGAGATCAATGCGCGCACCCTGCAGCTGCGCTACCCCAGCGCCGCCGGTTTCCTGTTCGACAGCCATGCCCCGGGCGGCGGCGGCGGTACCGGCGTGGCCTTCGACTGGTCGCGCGTGCCGACCGGACTGCATCGTCCGTTCCTGCTGGCCGGTGGCCTGACCCCCGAAAACGTGTACGACGCCGTGCTGGCGACCCTGCCGTGGGGCGTGGATGTGTCCAGTGGCATCGAACTGGAGCCGGGCATCAAGGACGGCTACAAGATGCGCACGTTCGTGGAAGAAGTCCGCCGCTCCGATTGCGCCGTGCTGGATTGAGTCGTGGTCGGTTCTGGCGTGTCCGGCCTTCACATTTGAGCCTGCACACCTTCTTCACATAGGATGATCCCAAGCGTGCTGGCCATGAGGGCCGGCACGAGGATCGACGGAGCCGCTGTTGGCGTGCTCCGAACGGGCGCTTGGCGCCCCAGCCCAGGAAGGCAAACGATGCAGGAATTTCTGACCGTCGTGCTCGGTTATCCGACCCTCCCGTACAGCGTCGCGCTGGCGGTGGCGGTTCTGTATTGGGGGATTGCCGCCTTCGGCCTGGTCGATGACGGTTTCGGCGAGGCCGGTGCCGACGGCGCCCTCGAAGGCGACGCCCATCTCAGCGGTCTGTCCGCCCTGCTGGCGCGCTGGGGGCTGGGCGGTGTGCCGCTCATGGTGGTGGTGACGCTGCTGAGCCTGTTCGCCTGGACCCTCACCTACTTCATCCATCTGTACCTGCTGCTGCCGTTGCCCGACCTGCTGCGCTGGTCATTGGGCACCGTGGTGGCGGTGCTCGCACCACTGCCGGCCGTGCCGGTCACCGCGCTGCTGCTGCGTCCCATCCGCCGCTTCCTGCTGCGCCTGCGCCCGGTGCCGCAGGCCTCGCTGCTGGGCCGCGTTGGCGTGGTCGCTTCGCCGAAGGTCGACGCACGCAGTGGCCATGCCACCGTCGATGACGGCGGTGCCGGCCTGGTCCTGCAGATCCGCAGCGACATCGAACTGCAGCGTGGCGAGCGCATCGTGCTGGTCGAGCACGTGGCTGCACAACACCATTACCGGGTGGTCCGCGCCGACGCGGTCGCCCTCGACTTCCAGGACAACCTGCTTCCGGGCAACAAGGAGAATCATCAATGACGTTGGCTTCCGTGCTCCCCTTCCTCTTCATCGTGGGCTGCGTGCTTGCCCTCCTGCTCGGCGTGGCCGGCCTGTTCAAGGCGTTCTACCGCAAGGTCGACCAGGGCGTGGCGTTGATCGTCAACGACATGAGTGCGACCCCGAAAGTGCATTTCACCGGCGCGCTGATCATTCCCGTGCTGTACCGCGCCGAGCTGATGCGCATCAGCCTGATCACCCTGCAGATCGACCGTCGCGGCAAGGAAGGCCTGATCTGCCGTGACAACATGCGCGCCGACATCGCCGTGGCGTTCTACCTGCGCGTCAACGAGACCCAGGCCGACGTGCTGCGCGTGGCCAAGGCCATCGGCGCTGATCGCGCCTCGGACAAACACGCGGTCGATGAGCTGTTCAACGCCAAGTTCTCCGAAGCACTGAAGACGGTCGGCAAGAAGTTCGACTTCACCGAGCTGTTCGAGAAGCGCCAGGAATTCCGCGACGAGATCATCGCGGTGATCGGCAATGACCTCAATGGTTATGTGCTGGAAGACGTGGCCATCGACTACCTCGAGCAGACGCCGAAATCGCTGCTGGACCAGTTCAACATCCTCGACGCGCAGGGCATCCGCAAGATCACCGAGCTGACCGCTGCGCAGAACGTGGTGACCAACGAGCTGGAGCAGAACGAGAAGCTGGCCATCACCAAGAAGAACGTCGAAGCGCGCGAAGCGTTGCTGGCGCTTGAACGGCAGCAGGCCGAGGCCGAGGCACGGCAGAAGCGCGAGATCGAAACCATCCGTGCGCGCGAGGAAGCCGAGACCGCCAAGGTGCAGGAAGAGCAGCGCCAGCTGTCCGAGAACGCCCGCATCGAAGCGCAGCAGGTGATCGACATCCGCGAGCAGAACCGCATGCGCGAAGTCGAAGTAGCCGAACAGAACCGCCAACGCGCCGTGGCCATCGAAGCCGAGCGCGTCGAACGTGCACGCCAGCTGGAGCAGGTCACCACCGATCGCGAAGTGCAGCTGCAGGGCGTGGAACGTGACAAGGTGGTCGAGCAGGGCAAGATGGACGTGGCCAACATCACCCGCGAACGCATCTCCATCGACAAGACCGTGGCGCAGGAAGAAGAGCGCATCAAGGAAGTGCGCGAAGTCTCCGAGGCCGACCGCCAGAAGCAGGTGCTGATCCTGGAAGCTGAGGCGAAGGCGCAGGAATCGCTGGTGCGCGAAGTGAAGGAAGCGCAGGCCCGCGAGACCGCGTCCAAGCATCGTGCTGTGGAGCTGACCACGCTGGCGCAGGCCGAGCACGAAGCGGCCGGCAAGCAGGCCGAAGCCAAGCGTCTGCTGGCCGATGCGTTCCGCGCCGAGCAGGCCGCACCGGGTCTTGCCGAAGCGCAGGTACGCGAAGCGTCGGCGCTGGCCATCGAGAAGGTCGGCATCGCCGAAGCACGCGTGATCGAAGCCAAGGCCGAAGCGAACCTGAAGCAGGGCAGCAACGAGGCGCGCGTGCTGGCCGAGACGCTGCAGGCACAGGCACAGGGCGAAGAGAAGATGGGCCTGGCCCGCGCCACGGCTACCGAATCGCTGGGCAATGCCGAAGCCGGCGTGGTGCAGAAGAAGCTGCTGGCCGAAGCCGAAGGCCTGGTCCGCAAGTTCGAAGCGATCGCCTCGCTGAGCGACCAGGCACGTGGCCACGAAGAGTTCCGCATGATGCTCGACAACAGCCTCAAGCAGGCCCTGGCTTCGATCGAAGCCGGCAAGGAAGTCTCGCGCGAGAACGCGGGCGTGATCGCCAGCGCACTGCGCAATGCCGACATCGACCTGATCGGTGGAGACGGCGGCATGTTCGAAAACCTGATCAAGGCGGTTTCGCTGGGCAAGTCGATCGAAGGCTTCGCCGGCAAGAGTCCGATCGTGCAGGACCTGATGCAGCGCTACCTGGGCGTCAACGTGGCCGACAGCGCGCCGCGACAGATCGCCGAGGACGCGGAGACCGTGCCCGTCGCGGCGACCGTTGTGGTCGACAGCGCGCGCTGATCCACCCGGCGATGGCCATCGCCATCGCCCACCCGTGCCGGCCGCATCGACGGCCGGCCGTCCGTGAGCCGGAAACCTGCAGATGTCCGAAACCAAACCGTCCACCGAGTCCGTCGTGCCAGAGGCTGCCGGCGATACCGTCGACCAGGCCGTTGCCCAGGGCGGCGCCTATGAAGTCCTGCGGCGCCGTCTTGGCGAACAGGGCCAGCGCCTGCAGGCCGTTGCCGAGCAGCTGAACCGCCAGCGCCTGGCCGAGTTCGGCGACAGCCGCCTGGAGGTGGTCGGCCGCTTCCGCATCCGTAGCGAGAACAACTGCGTCGGCCGCGACATCGTCCAGGTCGGCCCGGACCGCCTGCTGTTCGGCTACAACGTGTTCATCGGGCTGAAGACCCAGACCCGCATCGAAGATGTGTTCGGCCTGTACCGGCTGGTACAGGGCAACGAGGGCTACGACGTCGCCGCGCTGGAGCTGAAGGGCAGTTTCCTCGACCAGCCCGGCTTCGTGCATGACTTCAACGAGCTGTACGCGTACTACAAGCACGCGCGCCTGCTGCAGCTGATCGTGGTGGGCGACAAGCTGCTGGCCTCGTTCCAGATCGGCGAGCGCAGCAGCGACGTGCGCGTGTTCCGCTGGGCGCTGTCACGCGAAGGTGAACTGACCTATCTCGATGCACGTGGCGAGCGTGACATCGCCTTGCCACCGCCGTTCGATTTCGAATGGACCCGCGCCACGCGCGACCTTGCTGTCAACGGCCGCCACTCGCATCTGAACATCCTCGATACCCTGTTCGTGGAAACCACCGGTGGTGATCTGACCATCAAGGTGGAGAACAACACCGAAACCGGGCAGGGCATCTACAGCGAACCGGTGGAAGACAGCACGCAGTCGCTCGACGACGCGCAGTTCGAGTTTGCCCGTGTCGGCTCGCTGGTGCTGCTGAAAGTGCTGCCCTACCGCGAAACCGAATGGCGCGGACTGATCTACAACACGCTCACCGGTGACATCGTGCGCAACGATGCCATCGTCCAGGCCTGCGTGCAGCTGCCCGAAGACCACGGCATCATCTTCCCCGGCGGCTATTACCTGCAGGGTGGCGAGCACAAGGCGTTCGACGCCTCGATGGATGGCATGCAGTTCAAGCGCAGCATCCGTTCGCCCAACGGCGAGGACGTGCTGTACATCTTCTACGAGCGCGAAGGCGGGCGCTCGGCGCTGTTCGTCTACAACACCATCCAGCGCGTGCTGCAGAACCCGGTCTTCGGCCACGGCTATGCCTTCATGCAGGATGGGCGCATGGTGCTGTTCCATGCCGAAGGCACCGAGCCGACCCGTATCCATCCGATGCAGGTCTGGCAGACGCCTTTCAGCAGCGATGAGTTCGCCGCCAGCCGTCCGCCCGGCAATACCTTCATGGGGCGCATCGGCAACGCCGAGCTGGTGCGTGGCATCTCCAACCTGTTCAACCTGGCGCGCGAGATCGATGGCCAGGATGTATCGGTGCAGCGCTACCAGCGTCTGGTGGCCGACACCCGGCGGCTTTTCGATGCCCATCATTGGCTGGGCGACGAGGCGTGTGATGGTGCCGAAGCGTTGCTGCGGCAGATCAGCGCCACCGGCGAGTCGGTGCTGGACGAATACGAGAAAGTGCAGTCGATCCGCCAGCAGTCGGCGCAGGCGATGGCCGAGGCCGAGAGCACGCACAAGGCGCTGCTGGGCCGGCTGCAGCCGGAAAACTGGAACGAGGTGCAGGCCTTCGTCGAAGCGCTCAACGCGATCACCGCGCTGCGCGGTCGCCTGCTGACCATCCGCGAACTGCGCTACATCGATACCGCGCGCATCGAGGCCATGGCTGCCGAGCTGGTACAGGCGCACGACCGCGTCGGCGCCGCCACCGGTGCCTTCCTCGCCGGCGATGCGGCACTGGCGCCCTTGACCGCCCGCATGCAGGCGCTGGACGAGGCCGCACAGCAGGCCGCCAGTGCACGCCAGCTGGATGAGCAGCTGGACGGCCTGCGCGACATGGCCGGTGATCTGGACATGCTGTCCGAGCTGATGGCCGGGCTGAAGGTCGACGATGCGACCGCGCGCACCCGCGTGGTCGAATCCATCTCGCTGCTGTACGGGCGCTTGAACCAGGCGCGCACGCGCGCCGAACAGCGGCGAAGGTCGCTGGGCTCGGCCGAAGCTGTGGCCCAGTTCGCCGCCCAGTTCGCCCTGTTCTCGCAATCGATCACCAGCGCGCTGGCGATGGCCAGCGATCCTGAGCGTGCCGACGAACAGCTGTCGCGCCTGCTGGTACAGCTGGAAGAACTGGAGAGCCAGTTCGGCGAGCATGAGCAGTTCCTAGGCGACATCCTGAGCAAACGCGAAGAGCTGGTCGAGGCCTTCGACACCCACAAGCAGGCCCTGCTGGATGATCGCCAGCGCAAGGCGCGCTCGGTGCTTGATGCTGCCAACCGCATCCTCGACGGCCTGGGCAAGCGTACCGAGCGGTTCGGCACGGCCGACGAACTCAATGCGTTCTTCGCCGGTGATCCGCTGATCCTCAAGCTGCGTGAACTGGCCGAACGCCTGCGTGCGCTGCGCGACAACGTCAAGGCCGACGATGTCGAGGCGCGCCTGAAGGGCGTGCGCGACCAGGCCGTGCGCCAGCTGCGTGACCGCAGCGACCTGTACGAGGCCGGCGGCAACGTGGTCCGCCTTGGTCCGCGCCATCGATTCAGCGTGAACACCCAGGCGCTGGACCTGACCCTGCTGCCGCGTGGCGAAACCCTTGCCATCCATCTCACCGGCACTGACTTCCTGGAGACCCTGCACGATCCCGAGCTGGATGCGCTGAAGCCGTTCTGGCAGGTCACCCTGGATTCGGAATCGGCAGCGATCTACCGCGGCGAATACCTGGCCGGGTGCCTGTTGCTGGCTGCGGAGGAGGGCCGGGATGGCCTGGACCTGGCCCAGCTGCAGCACGATGCGGCCGAACCCGAAGCGCTGGACCAGCGGGTCCGCGCGTTTGCCGCGCCCCGTTACCGCGAGGGGTACGAGCGCGGTATCCATGACCATGACGCCGCCCTGATCCTGCGCGCGCTGTTGCCGTTGCAGCAGGCCGCCGGCCCGCTGCGGCATTCGCCCCACGTGCGTGCGTTGGCGCTGCTGTTCTGGGCCGCGCGGCAACGCGATGAATCCGTGGCGCAGTGGCCCGGCCGGCAGGCCGGCGCGGAGGCCATCGCGCGCCTGTTCGGTTCCGATGAGGGACGTCAGGCGCTGCGCGCGGAAATGGCGAAGGCGCTGCATGACTATGCACAGACCCATGCATTGCCGTTCGACGCCGCCGCCGCCGATGCTGCAGCGGCGTATCTGGGCGAAGAACTGGTCGCCGGCGAGCCGGTGTTCAGCAGCAGCCGCCACGCGCAGGCACTGCTGGACGCGCTGTCGCAGCAGCTGGAGCAGGCCGGCCAACGGGATGCGCTTGAGCGTGCGCTGCAGCGCTCGCAGGATCCGCTTGCCACGCGCTGGGCGTTGGCCGGGCAATGGCTGCGGGCGCTCGCCGGGCTGCCGGCACAGTCGGCGCACGCCGGTTATGTCGAAGAAGCAGCGGCACTGCTGCTGGTGCAGCGACAGCTGCGCACGCGTGCCACCGATGTACCGCTGCAGGCGGAGGTCAGTGGCCTGCTGGGCGAGCATGCCCGCATCCACAACGGCAGCCTGACCGTGTCGCTGGACGATTTCCTGGCACGAATGCAGCACCACCTGCAGTCCTTCGTTCCAGCATTCCATGCCTATCAGGCGGTGCGCCAGGGCATCATCGGCCGCGAGCGCGAAACCCTGCGGCTGTCGGAGTTCAAGGCGCGGCCGTTGTCGTCCTTCGTGCGCAACAAGCTGATCAACGACGTGTATCTCGGCGTGATCGGCGACAACCTGGCCAAGCAGATGGGCACTGTTGGCGAGAACAAGCGCAGCGACCTGATGGGCCTGCTGATGATGATCTCGCCGCCGGGCTACGGCAAAACCACGTTGATGGAGTACGTAGCGCATCGCCTCGGCCTGGTCTTCATGAAGATCAACGGCCCCGCACTGGGCCACGAAGTGCGGTCGCTGGATCCGCAGCAGGCGCCGGACGCGACCTCGCGGCAGGAACTGGAGAAGCTCAACCTGGCGCTGGAGATGGGCAACAACACCATGCTGTATGTCGATGACATCCAGCACACCCACCCGGAGTTCCTGCAGAAGTTCATCTCGCTGTGCGATGGCACGCGTCGCATCGAAGGCGTGTGGCGCGGCCGTACGCGCACCTACGACATGCGTGGCAAGAAGTTCTGCGTGGTCATGGCCGGCAACCCGTACACCGAGTCCGGCGAAGTGTTCAAGATCCCGGACATGCTGGCCAACCGTGCCGACATCTACAACCTCGGCGACGTGCTCGGCGGCATGGAAGCGGCCTTCACCCTCAGCTACATCGAGAACAGCCTGACCTCCAATCCGGTACTGGCGCCGCTGGCCACGCGTGAGATGGCCGACCTGTACCTGCTGGTCGACCGCGCGATGGGCAAGGACGTGTCCAGCAACGGCCTGAGCCATGCCTACAGTGGCGCCGAGGTCAACGAGATCACCGCCACCCTGCAGCGCATGCTGCGCGTGCGCGACGTGGTCTACAGGGTCAACCAGCAGTACATCGCCAGCGCCGCACAGGACGACCGCTATCGCACCGAGCCGCCGTTCCGCCTGCAGGGCAGCTACCGCAACATGAACAAGCTGGCGGAGAAGATTTCGCCGGTGATGAATGACGACGAGCTGCAGCAGTTGATCTCCGATCACTACCTGGGCGAAGCGCAGCTGCTGACCACCGGTGCCGAAGAAAATCTGCTGAAGCTGGCCGAGCTGCGTGGCGTACTGGATGACGAGCGCGCGCAACGCTGGGCGCAGATCAAGCGCGATTTCCTGCGCAACAAGGCGATGGGCGCCGGTGACAGCGATGTTGGTGGGCGCGTGGTCGCGCAGCTGGCCGACATCGCCAGCGCGTTGCAGCTGCCGCCAGCGCCGGCGGAGGTAGCCGCCGCACCCGAGCCTGCACCATGGCCGGCCCTGCTGGCGGCACTGCAGCGCCTGGCGGATGCACGGCCGGCCAGCGCGCCGGCGGCTGCGGCGCCGCAGCCCGCAGCCACGCCATTGGCCGAAGACCTGCAGGCCGGTCTGGCACCGCTGCTGCAGCTGCTGGTCGCCTCGCAGGAACAGCAGGTGCAGCTGTCGCAGACGTTGGCGGCGTTTGCCGGGTGGGCACGGCAGCAGGTAACGACCGATGTGGCCACGACCGACTCGCGTCGTCGCCCGCGCGTGCGTCGTGCAGCGACTCCGGAAGAACGTGCGCTGGACGAAGCGCTGATGCGCCACTTCTACGGTGAGTCATTGCCGCCGGAAACGATGGCTGATGACGGCCCACGGCCGCCGCCACTGCCGTGACCTGCGTGCGCTCCCTGCCCGAACCCACGCTTCCTGCGCGCGTCGATGTGGCCGCGCTGGCCGTGTACGGCAGCCCCTTGCTGCAGGTACTGGCCGAGCCGGCACCGTTGCAGGCCGACGCGGGCGGCGAAGGACTGGTGGCTGCGCTGGCGCGGATCGCCTTGGCCCTGCAGGCCAGTGATCCTGCGCGCCTGCGGCGGCAGGAGAGCTGGTGGGGGCGCCTGCTCGGCCGCGACGTTGCACGCCAAGCGCAGGCGCAGGAGCTGCAGGCGCAGCTGGGCGTGCTGGTGCTGCAGGCACGCGAGCAGGCACAGGGTCTCGCCCAGCGTGTGCAGCAGCGTGCCCAGACCATCATCGACAACGACGCGGCTGCCGCCGCGTTGGAGGCCTGGGCCACGTTCGGCGCCGCGCAGTTGGCGAGCCTGGAAGGCGCTGCGCAGGCCGCGCTGGCGCCGCGTGTGGACCACCTGCAGCGGCTGGCCACGCTGCGGCGCATCGAAAGCGGGCAATGGCAGCTGCTGCAGGAGCAGGACGAAGCCCTGCTGCAGCGCTTCGTCCGCATCCACGATGTCCTGCTGCCGGCCTGGCGCCAAGCCGCGCTGGCTGGCCAGGCACAGGCCCAGGCTGCGCAGGCCGCGCAGGCAGCCACGCTGCAGGCCCAGATCGACGACGAAGTGGCCGCTGCTCAGGCTAGACTGCCCTGAGCCGGCCGCCGCTGCCGCATATCCACCGCAAGGACACTGCCCGATGACCCAGGACAGCCAGAACTCCGGCACGCTCGTGCCCGCCACCACGCCTGCTCCGGAACTTGATGACAGCACGTTGAAGGCCCTCGGCCTGGTCCGCGACGACCTGCCGCGCATCGCCGAAATCGGCCGCGAGCTGGAAGATCTGCGCCCAGGCAACCTGCAGGTGTTCGGCCGTGAAGCCGCCGCACGGACGACGGCCTTCTCCAGCCAGTTGCTGGACCAGGTGCGCAATCGTGACCTCGACGCCAACGGCGAGAAGCTCGGCGAAGTGGTACGCATCGCGCGCGAGCTCAAGCTGGATGGTTTTTCCCAACGCTCGAAGGTGCCGCTGATCGGTGGCCTGATCGATCGCCTGCGCTCCTCCAAGGGCGAACTGGTGCAGAAGTTCAGCGATACCAATTCGCAGATCGAACAGCTGCTCGGCGACGTCGGCGCGCAACAGGCGCTGATGGGCAAGCGGGTGAGCGATTTCGACCGCATGCACGACATCGTCCGCGAGGAGCGTCACGCCCTGGGCCTGTATGCCGCTGCCGGCAAGCAGCGCCTGGCCCAGCTGCAGTCCGAGCAGTTGCTGGGGCAGGGCAGCGAAGATCCGCAGCAGCGCATCCGTCAGAGCGAGATCGACAATGCGATCCGCCTGATCGAGAAGCGCGTTTCCGACCTGCAGCTGATGCAGCATGCGGCTGATCAGTCGTTGCCGATGATCCGCCTGATCCAGGCCAATGCGCTGCAGCTGATCGAGAAGTTCAACACCGTCCGCGACATCACCATCCCATCGTGGAAGCGTCAGTTCGCGATCCAGTTGTCGCTGGGCGAGCAGAAGAACGCGGCCGAACTGGCCAATGCGATCGATGATGCGACCAATGAGCTGATGCGACGCAATGCCGATCTGATGCGCCAGGCCTCGGTGGACACCGCACGCAGCAACCAGCGCGGCGTGATCGACGTGGCGACTCTGCGCCACGTGCACGATCAGCTGATCGCCACGGTCGAAGAGGTGCGCAGCATCCATCGCGAGGGCATGCAGCAGCGTCAGCAGGCCGAAGTCGAGTTGTCGCGCCTGCGCGAGGATCTGCAGCAACGCCTGGCGGCGCCGACGGCACCCTGACAGCGCTTGGCAGCATCGAGCGTGCTCGATCGCTGCCGGTTGGTCCTTCTGTAGAGCCGAGCCCGCGCTCGGCCTTACTACTCAACGCAACTGCCCAACCACCCAGTCCGCCAGCGCGTCCACGCGCGCATCGACAGGACCGTCCGGCCGCGCCAGCACCCAGAATCCGCCGGTCGCGGCAAACCCCCACGGTGCCAGCAGCCGCCCCGCGGCCAGATCCTCTGCCACCAGCGGCTCGGGCGCGATCGCCGGGCCCAGTCCCGCCACCGCCGCTTCCAGCAGGTAGTACAGGTGTTCGAAGCCGGTGCCCAGTTGCAGCTGGCCTGGATCCAGATCATGTGCCTGCGCCCACGCCGGCCACGCTTGCGGCCGCGAACTGGTATGCAACAGCGTTTCCTGCAGCAGGGCCGACGGCGGCACGTGGCGCAGCCGATGCGCCGCCGGGTGCGAGGGCGCCACCACCACGCCCACCCGTTCCGGTGCCAATTCGCGTACCTGCCAGCCGCGCGGCCACGGCCCCTGCGCCAGCAGCAGCACCGCATCCAGGGTGGCCTGCGTCTCGGTGAAGCTGCCATCCAGGGCCGACCACTGCAGGTGCACGCCGGGCAGGGCCGCCTGCAGGGCCGGCAGCCGCGGAATCATCCAGCGCGCCAGCACGCTGCCGCTGCACCCCAGCACCAGCGCCGGCGAAGCAGCTGGCCGCTGCAATGCGCGCACGCAGTCCTCGATGCCGCTGAAGGCATCGCTGCAGGCTTCCTGCAGGCGGGTGCCGGCGGCGGTGAGGCGCAGGCCGCGGCCTGCACGCTGGAACAGGGCCAGGCCCAGATGGTCTTCCAGCAGCTTCAGCTGGCGGCTGATCGCGCCATGGGTCACATGCAGGGCCTGTGCAGCGCGGCCAACGCCGCCCAGGCGTGCGGTGGCCTCGAATGCCCGCAGTGCATTCAGCGGCGGCAGCAGTGACGTACTCATGTGAGATTTCCTGACGGGATGCGCCAGATAATATCCATTTTCCGGACACAATCCGTGCGCTAGAGTATCCACCTGTCTGAACGACCGGTCGTCTCCATGCCTGCCTCTCCCATTGCCGATTTCCACGCATTCCCTGACGCCCAGGGCCACTTCGGCCGTTACGGTGGCAGCTTCGTCGCCGAAACCCTGGTCGGCCCGCTGCAGGAACTGGCCCAGGCCTATGACCAGGCCCGTCAGGACCCGGCGTTCCAGCTGGCCTATGACCGCGATCTGGCCCATTACGTGGGCCGGCCAAGCCCGATCTACCATGCTGAACGCCTCAGCGACCACGTCGGCGGCGCGCAGATCCTGCTCAAGCGTGAGGACCTGAACCACACCGGCGCGCACAAGATCAACAACACCATCGGCCAGGCGCTGCTGGCTGCACGGATGGGCAAGAAGCGCATCATCGCCGAGACCGGCGCCGGCCAGCATGGCGTGGCCAGTGCCACCGTCGCCGCGCGGCTGGGCCTGGAGTGCGTGGTGTACATGGGCGCCACCGACATCGAGCGGCAGAAGATCAACGTCTACCGCATGAAGCTGCTCGGTGCGACGGTGGTGCCGGTGACCTCCGGTTCGGCCACCCTGAAGGACGCCCTCAACGAGGCAATGCGCGACTGGGTCACCAACGTGCAGGACACCTTCTACATCATCGGTACGGTTGCCGGTCCGGACCCGTACCCGCGCATGGTGCGCGACTTCAACGCCATCGTCGGCCGTGAGGCGCGCGAGCAGATGCTGGCCGAGTACGGTCGCCTGCCCGATGCGATCACCGCCTGCGTCGGCGGCGGCAGCAATGCGATCGGCTTGTTCCATGCCTTCCTCAACGACCGCGAGGTCGAGATTGTCGGCGCTGAAGCCGCCGGCGATGGCATCCACACCGGACGCCACGCAGCCTCCATCGCCGCCGGCCGTCCGGGCGTGCTGCACGGCAACCGCACCTATGTGCTGTGCGACGACGACGGCCAGATCATCGAGACCCATTCGGTATCGGCCGGCCTGGACTACCCGGGCGTCGGCCCTGAGCACGCGTTCCTGGCCGACAGCGGCCGCGCGCGTTACCTCGGCATCACCGACGAAGAGGCGTTGCAGGCCTTCCACCTGCTGGCCCACACCGAAGGCATCCTGCCGGCGCTGGAGTCCAGCCACGCGCTGGCACAGGCGATGAAGCTTGCGCGCGGGCGTCCGCGCGACCAGATCGTGCTGTGCAACCTCTCCGGCCGCGGCGACAAGGACGTGCATACCATCGCTGCGCGCGAAGGCCTGGTGCTGTGAGCGCGCTGCTTCGCAGGAGCAGCGCACTGCTGCTGGCGTTCGGTTTGGCCGCGTGTCAGCCACCGGAACCACCGGTGCTTGCGCCGGCTGCCAAAGCCACTACGCAGCCTGTGCAGCAGCCGGCCGCCAACGATGATCTTGACCCGATGGCGCGCACGCCCATCGTCGATCCGCCGTCCGCGGAAGGCACGAGCAACGGTGACGCACCGGCAGTGGCCTCGGTGGCGCTGGACCACGCCGGCGACGTGCTGGTTGGCCAGCACATGAGCGACGTCAAGCACCTCGGCTCGTGGGAGTCGCAGGGCGCGATCGAGACCTGCGAGTACTTCACCGGCAAAGGGCTGCCGCCGGGCGTTTCGATGATGGTCGACGATGGACGCATCGTCCGCTTCGACCTGGATCAGGATGAGGATGCCGAAACACCAGTCGCCCAGCCTGGCCCGTACGGCCTGCGCATCGGCATGACCCGCGCACAGGCGCTGGCGCAGTTCCCCGGCGCGCCGGTTTCCGAGCCGCATGCCTATCTGGACGACCAGGGGGAATACCTCACCTGGCAGGACCCGGGTTCCGACCTGGGCATCCGCCTGGAACTGTTTGAAGGGAAGGTTACCCAGATGTACTGGGGAACCAGTGAAGCGATTGAACTGATTGAAGGGTGTGCCTGAAATGTCCGTATCCCGACTCGATGCCTGTTTCCTGCGCCTGCGCCAGCAGCAGCGCAAGGCCCTGATCCCCTTCATCACCGCCGGTGATCCGTCCCTGGAAGCCACGGTGCCGGTCATGCACGCGCTGGTCGGGGCCGGTGCCGATGTGATCGAACTGGGCGTGCCGTTCTCCGATCCGATGGCCGATGGCCCGACCATCCAGCGCAGCTCCGAGCGCGCGCTAGGCCGCGGCGCAGGTAGCCGCTATG
This sequence comes from Stenotrophomonas sp. 14P6.2.3, assembly GCF_057799055.1. Classification (NCBI taxonomy): domain Bacteria; kingdom Pseudomonadati; phylum Pseudomonadota; class Gammaproteobacteria; order Lysobacterales; family Lysobacteraceae; genus Stenotrophomonas; species Stenotrophomonas sp. 14P6.2.3. Next base: position 87,549 of record NZ_JBYOLA010000006.1, on the reverse strand, counting down.
TGTTGGAGGCAGTGGCGCAGTTCCGCGAACAGGATGTGCAGACGCCAGTAGTGCTGATGGGCTATCTCAACCCGGTGGAGATCCACGGTTACGTGGCGTTCGCCAACGCGGCGGTGGCCGCTGGCGTGGATGGCGTGCTGCTGGTCGACCTGCCACCGGAAGAAGCCGGCGAAGCCCAGCAGGCCTTCGACGCTGCGGGTCTGGCGTTGGTTCTGCTCGCATCGCCGACCACCAGCGAGGCGCGCGCCGACAAGCTGCTGGCGCTGGCCCGCGGCTATCTCTACTACGTCAGCTTTGCCGGTGTCACCGGCGCCTCCGAACGACTGGACAGCGACGCGGCCAGTGCACGTCTGCAGGCGCTGCGGGCCAAGGCCAGCGTGCCGGTGGTGGCTGGGTTCGGCATCAAGGACGCAGCCAGTGCGGCGGCCATGGCCCGCCAGGCCGATGGCGTGGTGGTCGGCAGCGCGCTGGTGGCGGTGCTGGCCGAAGCGGCTACTGCCGAGGATGCAGCGCAGCGCGCCGCTGCGTTCCTGGCCCCGCTGCGGCAGGCGCTCGACGCGTAACGGTAGTGCCGGCCGCTGGCCGGCACCCTCCGTACCCGCCCGCGTGCAAGTGCTGCCGGCCAGCGGCCGGCACTCCCCACCACCTAAACGTACGTCCCAGCATGGTTTTTTCCGCCGGGCCCAAGGCCGGGCAGGGGGTGCACGGGCAGGGAAAGCGGAGCTAGACTGTCCGCCTTTGCGGCCCCCGGGCCGCCCTGAACGGAAGTGTCCTCCCGCATGAGTTGGCTCAGCAAGTTGATGCCGTCTGGCATCCGCACCGACAACACCCCCAGCAAGAAGCGCAGCGTCCCCGAGGGCCTGTGGGAAAAGTGCAGCAACTGCGGCAGTGCGTTGTACCGTCCGGAGCTGGAAGAGAATCTGGAGGTCTGCCCGAAGTGCGGCCACCATATGGCCATCCGTGCGCGTGCGCGCCTGGCCGCGCTGTTCGACGCCGACAGCACCACCGAGATCGCTGCCCGCCTGGGGCCGACCGACCTGCTGAAGTTCAAGGACCAGAAGAAGTACGGCGAGCGCATCAAGATCGCGCAGAAGAACACCGGTGAGTACGACGCGCTGATTGCCATGCGCGGCCTGCTCAAGGGCCGTCCCCTGGTGGCCTCGTCCTTCGATTTCGCCTTCATGGGCGGCTCGATGGGTTCGGTGGTCGGCGAGCGTTTCGCCCTCGCCGCCGAGACCGCCGCCGAGATCGGCGCACCGTACGTGTGCTTCTCCGCCAGCGGTGGCGCGCGCATGCAGGAAGGCCTGTTCTCGCTGATGCAGATGGCCAAGACTTCGGCCGCGCTGGGCAAACTGCGTGAAGCCGGACAGCCGTACATTTCGGTGCTGACCCACCCGACCACCGGTGGTGTATCGGCGTCGTTCGCGATGCTGGGCGACATCAACATCGCTGAACCGCGTGCACTGATCGGCTTCGCCGGCCCGCGCGTGATCGAGCAGACCGTGCGCGAGAAGCTGCCGGAAGGGTTCCAGCGTTCGGAGTTCCTGCTCGAACACGGTGCCATTGACCAGATCTGCGACCGCCGTGAACTGCGCGACCGCCTGGCCGACCTGCTGGCGATGCTGCGCCGCGAGCCGGCACCGGAGGAGGTTTGATGGGGAGCCGCAAGTACTTCGGTACCGACGGCATCCGTGGTCGGGTCGGCCAAGGCGCGATCTCGGCTGATTTCGTGCTGCGCCTGGGCAACGCCCTGGGCCGCGTGCTGGTCGCCCAGCGTGGCCAGGATGGGCGCCGTCCGATCGTGGTGATCGGCAAGGACACGCGGATCTCCGGCTACATGTTCGAAGCCGCGCTGGAAGCCGGGCTGGTCGCTGCGGGTGCTGACGTGCAGCTGCTCGGTCCGATGCCGACCCCGGCCGTTGCCTTCCTCACCCGCACCCTCGGCGTGGATGCGGGCATCGTCATCAGCGCGTCGCACAATCCGCACTACGACAACGGCATCAAGTTCTTCTCCGCCCAGGGCGAGAAGCTCGACGATGCCACCGAGCTGGCGCTGGAAGCTGCACTGGACGTGCCGTTCACCACGGCCGTTTCGGAGAAGCTCGGCAAGGCCTCGCGTGCACGCGAGGCCGTCGGCCGTTACATCGAGTTCTGCAAGTCCAGCGTGCCGCGCTCGTTCGATCTTCGCGGCGTGCGCCTGGTACTCGACTGCGCGCATGGCGCCACCTACCAGATCGCGCCGCTGCTGTTCCGCGAACTGGGGGCGGAGGTCATCGGCATCGGTGCCGAACCCAATGGCGTCAACATCAACGACGGCGTCGGTTCGACCCACATCGACAACCTCGCTGCCAAGGTGCGTGAGACCCGCGCCGACCTGGGCATCGCCTTCGACGGTGATGGTGACCGGGTGTTGATGGCCGATGACCGCGGCAACCCGGTCGACGGCGATGACCTGGTGTACATCCTGGCGCGCGCGTGGCAGGCCGAAGGTCGTCTGCGCGGGCCGGTGGTCGGCACCTTGATGAGCAACTTCGGTCTGGAAAAGGCCTTGGCCGAACTGCAGATTCCGTTCCAGCGCAGCAACGTCGGCGACCGCTACGTGCATCAGGCGCTGGTGGAGGGGGGCGGCGTGCTCGGCGGCGAAGCGTCCGGCCATCTGCTGTGCCTGGACCGGGCCACCACCGGTGACGGCATCGTCAGTGCCCTGCAGGTGCTGGTGGCGCTGAAGCAGCAGGGAAAGAACCTGCGCGAAGCGCTGCAGCCGTTGTCCAAGGTGCCGCAGAAGACGGTCAACGTGCGCCTCGGCGATGTCTCGGCCAAGGCCACCGTGCAGGCCGAGAGCGTGCAGGCTGCGCTGACCGAAGCGCAGCAGGCGGTATCCGGTCGCGGGCGTGCCTTCCTGCGTCCCTCCGGCACCGAGCCGGTGGTGCGGGTCACGGTCGAGGCCGATGACGCGACGTTGATGCAGGACACCCTGGATCGGCTTTCGGCGGCGGTCAGGACAGCGGCTGCGACCTGAGCCCTGTCGCTGGATCGAACCGACAACATGGCCGCCTGTGCGGCCATGTTGCTGTCTGGCGCAAGCAAGGTATCAGGCGCTGCGCGGCATCGCCGTCTGCCATTTCCAGGTGTCGCGGCACATGTCCGCCAGGCCATGGCGCGCGGTCCAGCCCAGCTCGCGCAGGGCAAGGGACGGGTCGGCAAAGCTCACCGCGATGTCGCCGGTGCGGCGACCGGTGATCCGGAACGGAATCGGCCGGCCGATGGTCTGCTCGAAGGCCTTGATCAGTTCCAGCACGCTGTGGCCCTGCCCGGTGCCCAGGTTCAGGGTGATGCTGCGGCGCTTGTCGCGCAGGTACTGCAGCGCCAGCACGTGGGCCCGCGCCACGTCTTCCACATGGATGTAGTCGCGTACGCCGGTCCCGTCGCAGGTCGGGTAGTCATCGCCGAATACCTGCACTTCGGGCAGCAGGCCGGCAGCGACCTGGGCGATGTAGGGCATCAGGTTGCTGGGGGTTCCGTGCGGCAGCTCGCCGATCAGAGCGCTTGAATGCGCACCCACCGGGTTGAAGTAGCGCAGCGTTGCCGCATGCAGCGTTGCATCGGCACTGACCAGGTCGGACAGCAGCTGCTCCACCACCAGCTTTGAACGGCCATAGGGTGTCATGGCGCAGGTCGAGGCCGTCTCGGCCACCGGGCAATGGTCCTGGTCGCCGTACACGGTTGCAGACGAGCTGAACACGAACGTGCCCACGCCGGCATCGCGCATGGCGCCGAGCAGGGCAAGGGTGCCGCTGATGTTGTTGTCGAAGTAGTCCAGCGGCATCTGCCGCGATTCGCCAACCGACTTCAGCGCAGCAAAATGCAGCACCGCATCGATCGAATGCTCGCGCAGCACCGCGGTGATCCGCGCACGGTCGCGCACGTCGGCCTGTACGAACAACGGTGTGGTGCCGGTGATGCTGCCGATCCGATCGATCACCCCGGCGTCGCTGTTGCAGAGCGAGTCGACGATGACCACCGTATGGCCCTGCTGCTGCAGTTCCACGCACGTATGGGAGCCGATGAATCCCGCACCGCCGGTAACCAGAACGTTCATTTCCTGTAGTCCTTCCACTCTGTTGGAGCTTCCTTGCCGAAGCCGTGTCAACCCAGTGCTGGCAGCGCCGTCACGGTCCCGGCACCATCTTCTTCTGCCGCGCCTTGAAGCCATTGAACAGCGGTGCGATCAGCGGGTTGTAGCTCCACGCGATGCGCTTGCGCAGCCAGCTTGCCGGCCGGTTGCGGATGGCGAAGCGGTAGATGCGCTCGGGATCGCCGCCGATCACGTTGCGTCCGAACGGATGGGTGGTATGCAGGTAGCGGAACCCCTGCTCACGCGCCACTTCGATGTAGTCCTGGTCGAAATCACCGTACGGCCAGCACAGCGTGTCCGATACCTCGCCCAGCTTCTCCAGCAGCACTTCCCTGGCCTTCGACAGGTCGCCACTGATACCGGCACGGCGCTGGGCGCGGTCCAGGTCCTGGCGGCGCAGCCAGCGCGTGTGGGTGTGGGTATGGCAATGGATCTCGAAGGTGCCGGCCTCGATGGCCGCACGTGCTTCGCTCCAACGCATCATCACTTCGTCGCTGCGGCCCTGCTTGTAGATCAGGTCTTCGCAGGCGCGATGCTCGGGCGTTTCCGGCAGCGTGGCACCGGTGATGCCGGCATGCGGGCGCATCGGGCCCTCGTGCATCCAGCCGGTCACCACGAACACCACCGCGTGCATGCCGTACTTCTGCAGGATCGGGTGGGCGTAGACCCAGTTGTCCAGGTAGCCATCATCGAAGGTGATCACGATCGACTTGCGCGGCACCGGCTTGCCGGCCAGGAAGCCGGCGTACTGGTCCAGCGTCAACGAAGTCCAGCCGGTGCGCGCCAGCCAGGCGATCTGGCTTTCGAAATTTTCCGGCGACACCGTGATCATGCCGGGCGAGTTGCTGACGTGATGATGCATCAGCACCGGTACGGTTCTGGCATTAGCCATGACCCAGCTCCTTCATCCATTGGTGGTAGTAGTGTTCGGTGGCTTCAGCGTGGCCTTCGGGGCTGAAACGCTTTGCGCTGCGGATCCAGTCCCAGCCGGAACGTCCCATCTGCCGGCGACGCTCGGGATCGTCCACCAGCAGCCGCAGCGCGCCGGTCAGGGCGGCGCCGTCACCCAGTCGAGTGAGGATGGCATTGCTGCCTTCCACCAGCATTTCGGGCACGCCGCCGACCCGGTGCGACACGATCGGCAGGCCCGCCTGTGCCGCTTCCAGGAAGACCGTGCCCGATGCTTCCTTGTGTGTGGCCAGCGCGAAGATGTCGAAGCCCGGCATCAGCTGGCTGGCATCGCTGCGGAAGCCCAGCAGATGGACCTGGCGCTGCAGCTCGTGTTCGGCGCAGGTGGCCTGCAGGCGCTGCATCACGGCCTGGCCATCGCCGACCACCACCAGATGCAGGCGGGGGTTGGCCTTGCACAGCGGCACCATGGCCTGCAGCAGTTCGGCGTGGCCCTTGGGTTCGCGCAGCACGGCCACGCAGCCCACCACGATGTCCTGTTCGTCGAATCCGAGCTCGGCGCGCACGCGTGAACGCGTCTCCTGCAGCGCCTGCCAGGACGGCTCCTGCGCGGCGTCAATGCCGGTTGGAGAAACCGCCATCGGCGGCACGATGCCGATGTGGTCGGCGGGAATTCCGCGGTCCGCCAGCAGTTGCTTGACGAAGTTGCTTACCGTGATGACCCGGTGCGGCAGGCCGGTGTAGGTCAGCAGCGAATTCACCGGGCTCATCAGGTGGCGCGAGCGCACCACCAGCGGTGTGCCGCCGAGGCGTGCACCCGCGGCGGCAATCAATGCATCGCGACGGCTGGTGGTGTTGACCACGTCGTAGCGCTCGCGGCGCACCAGCCGTGACACCGACCAGATGCCGCGCAGCAGCCGGCCCATGCCGCCCATGCGCAGCGTATGCACGGTGAAGCCATCATCGCGCGCGCGGGTGGCCAGGCGCGCGTCCGGCTGGCACAGCAGGGCGACGTCATGACCGCGCGCGCGCATCACCTGCATGTGGCGGAAAATGTAGATCTCCTGCCCACCCATGCCTTTGGCGGCTTCGGTATGCAGGATGCGCAGCGGACGGTTCATGGTGGATCGGTCCTTGGATTCAGCGGTTGCGGAAGCGCGTCAGCGCTTCCCATGCCGCGCGGAGGCTGGCGGCGTCGGGGGTCTGTTGCGGCAGGGGGCGGTAGCGCGCATCGAGCGCGGTGGCATTGCCGAATTTGTCGAACACGTAGATCGCCTCGCCATTGCGCACCGCGCGCTGCGACCAGCTTTCCACCACCAGCGCGCGCTTGCCGGTCGGTGCAGCCAGCAGGTCATGGCCGGTGCTGTAGTCGGTCAATGCGTTCTCGCAGCCCAGGCCGTGGCGCATCAGCGTCGGCACCCAGTCTTCATGCGAACTGACCCGCGCGTCGCGGCCGCCACCCTGGCCGGGCCAATGCAGCACGAAGGGCACCTGCAACTGGTAGTTGGAGAAGTTGCCGTTGTGGCCCCAGTAGTTGAGCTTGAGGTCGTTGAATTCCTCGGCGTGGTCACCGGTCACCAGCACGATCGTGTCCTGGTCCAGTCCCTGTGCGCGCAGATCATCCAGCAGTGATCCAATCAGGCTGTCGGCGTAATGCACCGCGGTGTGATAACGGTTCAATTCCGGCGTTGGATCGTGCTCGGGGCCGAACTTGAGAAAATCGATGGCATCGGCCATCGGCGTGGCGAGCGGCGGATAGCCGGCCGGCATGTGGTAAGGCGCGTGGGTGGAATCGAGGAACACGAAACCGAACCATGGGCGCTGTGCAGCCTGGCTGGCGCGGATGTCCTTCTGCAGTCCAGCGACGATGGCGGCATCGCGGCCGTCGGACGTCAGTTCGGACGGTCCCTGGTGCAGCTGGTCGCGGACATCGGCGAACGCAGTGCGATCGAACTCCGGGCTGTACAGCGGCGCGCTGCCATACAGATGCAGGTCATAGCCCTGCTGTCCCAGCACCTTGAACAGCTGCGAGCCACGCTGTTCGTCGAGCATGCTGGGCCAGTAGCCGCCCGGCAGGCCATACAGCAGGCCGAACAGGCCATAGCGGGTGGCGTTGCCGGTGCTGAAATGATGTTCGTACACCCGCGAGGAGCGGGCCAGTGCCGATGCGTTGGGCATGAACTGCGGGGTGAGCACGTCATGGCGCAACGACTCCAGCACCACCATCAGGATGTTCGGCCGCTGGTGGCTCTGGCAGCGCAGCGGCTGCAATGGATAGTTGAGCTGGGCATGGCGCGGATCGGGCAGGCCGACCTGGTGCTGGCTGACCACGCCGAAGCGGCGCATCGCGCTCTTGGCGGTGATCGGTTGCGCCCATGGCAGGTAATTCCACTGGCTGATCACTGCGCGTTCGCCAAGCGCGTCGTAGTAGGCAGTGGCGACCTGGCCGCCGCCCATCAGCAGGGCAATCACCGCCCAGGCCTGCAGTACCCGCCGCCGCCGCGGCGCTGCGGGCAGCAGCTTCCAGCAGGCCCAGGCCAGCAGGCCCTGCGCGGCGAAGATCGCCGATACCATGGCAGCCGCTTGCAGCCAGGTCTTCCAGGACAGACTCACCTGATCCTGCAGTGCGCCGCCGAACACCATGTTGGCGACCATCGCGTTGAGGTGGAAGCGATACAGCGCGAACACCTTGGCATCCACCAGCAGCAGGCACAGCCACAGACCCTGGCAGATCACCGCCGACACGCTGAGCGCGCGCGCACTGCGCGGCCACAGGCCGATGGCCAGCGGCAGCAGGCCGGCCAGTGCGCCGAACGCGAGCAGATGGCCGGGCAGGGCAATCGCCAGATAGGCAAGGCCGAGTGTCCCGCCGGGGTTGTCGCGCAGCGGAACGTTGCCCAGCGCGATGAGCGCGGCCAGCACCGCGTTGGCCGCGATGAACAGGGACCACCAGGCCAGCCTGCGCCAGCGTCGGGCGGGGCCGGGAAGAGCGGCGGCGGTGGCGTCGGGCAGGGCGGCGTCCATGGAGAAGGCGGGTTGGGATGGGGTAACGGGTGGCGTTTCCCGGCGTGACGAAGTCGTTAAACCGCGCGCGGGTGGCGCATTGTATCGGTTTGTTTCAGTGTGTCGGTGGCGTGCCCCGATCTATCTGTCACAATGTTCAGATCGGTCGCCATGACATGGCGGGCCCGTACCGACTCAACGACAAGCCAGGAACCGCTGTGAGCCAGATCCCCACCCTCGACATCACCCGTTTCGACAGTGACCGCGACGCCTTCGTGGCCGAGCTGGGGGCGGCATATCGCCAATGGGGGTTTGCCGGCATCCGCAACCACGGCATCCCGCAGGCCGACATCGATGCGGCCTACGACGTCTTCAAGGCCTTCTTCGCACTGCCGGATGAGACCAAGCGCAAGTACCACGTGGCGGGCAGCGGCGGCGCCCGTGGCTATACCCCGTTCGGTGTGGAGACCGCCAAGGGCTCCAAGCACTTCGACCTGAAGGAGTTCTGGCACATCGGTCGCGAGATCGCCGACGACTCCAAGTACCGGGACGTGATGGCGCCGAACCTGTGGCCGTCCGAGGTCGAGGGCTTCCGTGAGCGTGGTTACGGCCTGTACCAGGCGTTGGACAATTTGGGTTCGCGCGTGCTGTCGGCCCTGGCCCTGCACATCGGCCTGCCGGAGCACTTCTTCGCCGACAAGACCAATTTCGGCAATTCGATCCTGCGCCCGATCCATTACCCGCCGATCACCACCGACGACATCCCGAACGTGCGTGCCGGTGCACATGGCGACATCAACTTCATCACGCTGCTGGTCGGTGCCAGCGCGGCAGGCCTGGAAGTGCAGTCGCATGATGGGGACTGGGTGCCGTTCACCTCGGACGCGGACACCATCGTGGTCAACATCGGCGACATGCTGCAGCGCCTGACCAACCATGTGTATCCGTCGACCATCCACCGGGTGGTCAATCCCCCGGGCGAGCTGGCCCGCCAGCCGCGCTATTCGGTGCCGTTCTTCCTGCACCCGAACCCGGATTTCCTGATCGACGTGCTGCCCTCGTGCATCAGCGAGGAGAACCCGAGCCGGTACCCGGAGCCGATCACCGCACACGGCTTCCTCGAAGAGCGCCTGCGCGAGATCAAGCTGAAGTAATGAAGAAGCCGCCGAAAGGCGGCTTTTTCATTACGGGTAGCGCCGGGCCATGCCCGGCGAGCGCAGCGGAGGGTGTTCGGCAGGGTTGCACCCTGCACCCGCAGAGGCCAAAGCCAAAGCCAAAGCGGCTTCGGGTTTCTGCGGGTTGGGCGGGCCGGCGTGGGCTGGCAGGACACGCCGTAAACCCATCCCTGGGGGCTCGATGGCGCCATCCATGGCGCCAACGGTCCTGCCAGCCCACGCCGCCCCACCCCCGACAATTTCCCGCGGCTGTTGGTAGGTGTCGACCTTGGTCGACACGATCCATCCACGTCATGCGTGGATGAGATCTGTCAGGCCTCGAAGCGGGGCAGGGAGCTCGGTTTCTGCTCTTGATCTTCTTTTTTCTTTCCGTGGCGGGCGGAACCGCCGGAATGTGTCAGGGGCCGGGCGGGTGGGGCTGGCGAGGGTGTCCGCGGCATGGATGCCGCGGCCAAGCCCCCAGGGATGGGTTCACGGCGTCCCTCGCCAGTCCCACCCGCCCGGCCAACCCCCAGATCCCACCGGGCTTTCCGCGACCAACCCAGCCCAAACCCCGCCACGAGGGGCTGCGCCGTTGGCTGAAAATCCATGTAACCGCTTACAAAGAAACGGTTTTTTGCCGCAGCAGGTATCATGGGCGGCTGAGTTCACACAGGAGCCACCCGCTCATGCGCCGCAAGATCGTCGCTGGAAACTGGAAGCTGCACGGCAGCCGTCAATTCGCCACCGAACTGCTGGGGCAGGTCGCTGCCGGGCTGCCGAAGCGCGGGGTGGAGGTGGTGATCCTGCCGCCGATGCCCTACCTGGGTGAGCTGGTCGAAGACTTTGGCGACACCGGCCTGGCCTTTGGTGCACAGGACGTCAGCAGCAACGAAAAGGGCGCCTACACCGGTGAGGTATGCGCGGCCATGCTGCACGAGGTGGGTGCCCGCTATGGCCTGGTCGGCCACTCTGAGCGCCGCCAGTACCACAACGAGAGCAGTGAGCTGGTGGCCCGCAAGTTCGCTGCCGCCCTGCACGCCGGCCTGGTGCCGGTGCTGTGCGTCGGTGAAACCCTTGAGCAGCGCGAGGCCGGGCAGACCGAGTCGGTCATCGCCAGCCAGCTGGCCCCGGTGCTGGAGCTTGTCGGGGCGGAAGGCTTCGCCAATGCCGTGGTCGCCTACGAGCCGGTCTGGGCGATCGGAACCGGCCGTACCGCGACCAAGGAGCAGGCGCAGCAGGTGCACGCGTTCATTCGTGGCGAAGTCGCGCGCATCGATGCTAGAATTGCTGATTCACTGCCCATTGTTTACGGCGGTAGCGTGAAGCCCGACAATGCCGGGGAACTGTTCGCGCAGCCGGATGTCGATGGTGGGCTGGTTGGTGGTGCCTCCCTGGTGGCCGCCGACTTCCTGGCCATCGCAGAGGCGGCGGCAAACAATTAGTTACGGTTGCCGGCTAGCCGCCGGCACTCTAGTCCGAGGGCGGATTTCCAATGCTGATGTTGATCCTCAATGTCGTCTACGTGCTGGTTGCCGTAGCCATGGTCGCGCTGATCCTGATGCAGCGTGGCTCGGGTGCGGCGGCAGGTTCGGGCTTTGGCGCTGGCGCCTCGGGGACCGTGTTCGGTGCGCGTGGCGCGTCCAACTTCCTGTCCAAGTCGACCAAGTGGCTGGCCGTGGTGTTCTTCGGCATCAGCCTCTTCATGGCCTGGTACGCCGGCCATGGCAACCGCCCGGCCGCCGAACAGGATCTGGGTCTGATGTCTGCCCCGGCGGCCAGCGCTCCGGCCGCTCCGGCGGGCGAATTGCCGGCCGTTCCGAAGGCTGATGCGGTCCCGGCCGCCCCGGTTCCGGCCGCAACTGTGCCGGCTCAGGCGGAATCTTCGGTTTCTGGTGAAGAAAAGCCTTCGGAAGGCTCCCAGAAAGACTGAAGCCGGTTACAATACGCGGCGCATCGGGAAGATAGTCTGATGTGATCGTTTGCCCAGGTGGCGGAATTGGTAGACGCACTACCTTGAGGTGGTAGCGACTTAGGTCGTAGGGGTTCGAGTCCCCTCTTGGGCACCATTTAGTAAGTAAAGCGGGTTCGTCTGGCGCGCAAGGCGCCAGGCAGATTCCCGTCCACTCCCCCATGCCAAAGCGCCTGCAGGCGCAGCGGCAGAGGCAAGAGAGAATCGCTGTGCTGGCCGAATATTTGCCGTCTCTGCTGTTTCTGATCGTTGCCACCGGTATCGGCATTACGCTGATGCTGGTTGGTCGATTCCTCGGTCCCCGCCGCCCCGATCTGGAAAAGCTGTCGCCGTACGAGTGCGGCTTCGAAGCCTTCGAAGACGCACGCATGAAGTTCGACGTGCGCTACTACCTGATCGCGATCCAGTTCATCGTCTTCGACCTGGAAATCATCTTCATCGTGCCGTGGACGCAGGTCTTCATGGAGCTTGGCGCGCGTTCGCTCGTCACCATGGGCCTGTTCGTCGGCATGCTGTTCCTCGGTTTCATTTATGTCTGGAAGAAGGGAGCGCTGGAATGGGAGTGATTCAGACTCTCGATGGCCTGATGACCAATCCTGTCCCGGAAGGGCGGGTTGATGACATCCTGCGGCCGGAAGGCGACAACCCGCTGCTGGAAAAGGGCTTTGTCACCACCAGCGTCGATGCCCTGCTGAATTGGGCACGTACCGGTTCGATGTGGCCCATGACCTTCGGTCTGGCCTGCTGTGCGGTCGAAATGATGCACGCAGGTGCGGCGCGCCTGGACCTTGACCGCTACGGTGTGGTGTTCCGCCCGTCGCCGCGTCAGTCCGACGTGATGATCGTCGCCGGCACCCTGGTCAACAAGATGGCCCCGGCGCTGCGCAAGGTCTATGACCAGATGCCCGACCCCAAGTGGGTGATCTCCATGGGCAGCTGCGCCAACGGCGGTGGTTACTACCACTACTCCTATTCTGTGGTGCGCGGCTGTGATCGCGTGGTGCCGGTGGACATCTATGTCCCGGGCTGCCCGCCGACCGCCGAGGCGCTGGTGTACGGGATCCTGCAGCTGCAGAAGAAGATCTGGCGTACACAGACCATCGCCCGCTGACCCCTTCACCTGACAAGAGCGCGCCAAGCCCCCATGGCAGAGCAAGCATCCTTCATCGACCGACTCTCCGCACGTTTCGCAGGTGCGAAGGTCATCGTGGTCGAACCCCGCGGCGAAGTGACGCTGGAAGTGCCTGCCGCTGAGTGGCACGCCACCGCCCTCGCGCTGCGTGACGAGTTTGGTTTCGAGCAGGCCGTGGACCTCTGCGGCGTCGATTACCTCGGTTACGGCTCCGATGAGTGGGACACCGCCGACGTGTCCTCGCAGGGCTTCAGCCGCGGTGTCGAAGGCAAGGCCCAGGGCCGCTTCGCCTGGGGCGAGTTCCCCAGCGAAGAGAGCGCCGACGGTGCCCGCCCGCAGCACATGCCGACCCAGCGCTTTGCCGTGGTCGCACAGCTGCGTTCGTACCAGCACAACCTGATGATGCACCTGCGCTGCTTCGCGCCTGACGAAGCGCTGCCGGTGGTGTCCTCGCTGACCGGCATCTGGCCGGGCCTGAACTGGTTCGAGCGCGAAGCGTTCGACCTGTATGGCGTGATCTTCGAAGGTCACCCGGACCTGCGCCGGATCCTGACCGACTACGGTTTCGTCGGTCATCCGTTCCGCAAGGACTTCCCGCTGATCGGCAACGTCGAAGTCCGCTACGACGAAGAAAAGAAGCGTGTCATCTACGAACCGGTCACCTCGGTGGAGCCGCGTGTCGGCGTGCCGCGCGTGATCCGCGACGACGCCCGCCTGCAGACCGCTGCCGGCGAGCGCTCGCAGGAGGCAGTGAAGTGAGTCACGTACACCAGGCCGGCGAAGCATTCGCCAGCAATGCTGCCGAAAGCCGGCAGGAAATCCGCAACTACACCATGAACTTCGGCCCGCAGCATCCGGCCGCGCACGGTGTGCTGCGCCTGATCCTGGAGATGGACGGCGAGACCATCATGCGTGCCGACCCGCACGTGGGTCTGCTGCACCGGGGCACCGAGAAGCTGGCCGAGTCCAAGCCGTTCAACCAGTCGATCGGCTACATGGATCGCCTGGATTACGTGTCGATGATGTGCAACGAGCACGCCTACGTGCGCTCGATCGAGACCCTGATGGGCATCGAGGCGCCGGAGCGCGCGCAGTACATCCGCACGATGTTCGACGAGATCACCCGCATCCTGAACCACCTGATGTGGCTGGGCTCCAACGCACTCGACCTGGGTGCTATGGCGGTGATGCTGTACGCCTTCCGCGAGCGCGAAGAGCTGATGGACTGCTACGAAGCGGTCTCCGGCGCGCGCATGCACGCGGCGTACTACCGTCCGGGCGGCGTTTACCGCGACCTGCCGGACCATATGCCGAAGTACAAGGAATCGCGCTGGCACAAGGGCAAGGCCCTGAAGAACCTCAACGCCTCGCGCGAAGGTTCGCTGCTGGACTTCCTGGAAAACTTCACCAATGAATTCCCGGGCCGTGTCGACGAATACGAGACCCTGCTGACCGACAACCGTATCTGGAAGCAGCGTACCGTTGGCATCGGCGTGGTCACGCCGGAACTGGCCCACCAGTGGGGCATGACCGGTGTGATGCTGCGTGGTTCGGGCATCGCCTGGGATCTGCGCAAGAAGCGTCCGTACGCGAAGTACGATGCTGTCGATTTCGACATCCCGCTGGGCAAGGAAGGCGATTGCTACGATCGCTACCTGTGCCGCGTGGCCGAAATGCGCGAGTCCAACCGCATCATCAAGCAGTGCGTGGCGTGGCTGAAGGCCAACCCAGGCCCGGTCATGGTCAAGAACTTCAAGGTCGCTCCGCCCAAGCGCGAGGACATGAAGGACGACATGGAAGCGCTGATCCACCACTTCAAGCTGTTCAGTGAAGGCTATTGCGTGCCGGCCGGCGAGACCTACGCCGCGGTTGAAGCGCCCAAGGGCGAGTTCGGCTGCTACCTGGTTTCCGACGGCGCCAACAAGCCGTTCCGCGTACACCTCCGTGCGCCGGGCTTCGCCCACCTGTCCTCGATCGATTCGATCGTGCGCGGCCACATGCTGGCCGACGTGGTGGCGATGATCGGTACCTACGATCTGGTGTTCGGCGAGGTTGACCGGTAATGCCGTCCGCCACGCCAACGCCCGCTGCAGGCAGCCGGCGCAAGCCGGCGCCGCAGTTTCTGCAATTTCACGTTATGCATTTCGCTGAGGTCGGCCGATGAAGGCGACAGGTAATTTCGAGGCGGCGCGCGACGTCGACCCGATGGTGGTGTTGAGCGACAAAACCCGCGCTCACATCGATCACTGGCTGTCCAAGTTCCCGCCGGACCGCAAGCGCTCTGCCGTGCTGCAGGGTCTGCATGCTGCCCAAGAGCAGAACCAGGGCTGGCTGACCGACGAGCTGATCGCCGGCGTGGCCAAGTACCTGGACCTGCCGCCGGTGTGGGCCTACGAGGTTGCCAGCTTCTACTCGATGTTCGAGACCGAGAAGGTGGGTCGCAACAACGTGGCCATCTGCACGAACATCAGCTGCTGGCTCAATGGCGCCGAAGACATCGTGCGCCATTGCGAGAAGAAGCTGGGCATCAAGAACGGTCAGTCGACCGCTGACGGCCGCGTCTACCTCAAGCGTGAGGAAGAGTGCCTGGCCGGCTGCGCGGGTGCACCGATGATGGTCATCAATGGTCACTACCATGAGCGTCTGACCCTGGAAAAGGTCGACGAGCTTCTGGACGGGCTGGAGTAAGGGCATGGCACATCACCACGAATCCAAGGGTCCGGTCGGCCCCGCGCCGCTGCCGCACCAGGTGGTCTACACCACCCTGCATTACGACACCCCGTGGTCGTACGAAAGCTATCTGAAGACCGGTGGCTACGCCGCCCTGCGCAAGATCCTCGAAGAGAAGATCCCGCCGGAGCAGGTCATCGAGATGGTCAAGGCCTCGGGCCTGCGCGGCCGTGGCGGCGCTGGTTTCCCGACCGGCCTGAAGTGGTCCTTCATGCCCAAGGGCAACGTGCAGAAGTACATCCTCTGCAACTCGGATGAATCCGAGCCGGGCACCTGCAAGGATCGCGACATCCTGCGTTACAACCCGCATTCGGTGGTGGAAGGCATGGCGATCGCCTGCTACGCCACCGGTTCCACCGTGGGCTACAACTACCTGCGCGGTGAGTTCCACCACGAGCCGTTCGAGCACTTCGAGCAGGCCCTGGCCGATGCCTATGCAAACGGCTGGCTGGGCAAGAACGTGCTGGGCTCGGGCGTGGATATCGACATCTACGGCGCCCTCGGTGCCGGCGCCTACATCTGCGGTGAAGAAACCGCACTGATGGAATCGCTGGAAGGCAAGAAGGGCCAGCCGCGCTACAAGCCGCCGTTCCCGGCCAACTTCGGCCTGTATGGCAAGCCGTCGACGATCAACAACACCGAAACCTATGGTTCGGTGCCGGCGATCATCCGCAATGGTCCCGAGTGGTTCAAGGGCCTGAGCCTGACCGCCAATGGCGGCCCGAAGTGCTTCTCGGTGTCCGGCTGCGTGCAGAAGGGCGGCAACTTCGAAGTGCCGCTCGGTACCACCTTCGACGACCTGCTGGAGATGGCTGGCGGCCTCAAGCCGGGCCGCAAGCTCAAGGGCGCGATCCCGGGCGGCGTGTCCATGCCGGTGCTGACCGCGGCCGAGCTGAAGGGCCTGCCGATGGACTACGACACCATCCGTGCGCTGGGCTCCGGCCTGGGTTCCGGTGCGGTCGTGGTGCTGGATGACAGCGTCTGCTGCGTCAAGTTCGCTTGCCGCATCAGCCAGTTCTTCCACAAGGAATCCTGTGGCCAGTGCACCCCGTGCCGTGAAGGTACCGGCTGGATGCACCGCGTGCTGGAGCGCATCGTCGCCGGCAAGGCCACGATGGAAGACCTGCACCAGTTGAAGACCGTGGCCGGTCAGATCGAAGGTCACACCATCTGTGCGTTCGGCGAAGCGGCGGCGTGGCCCATCCAGGGCTTCCTGCGCCAGTTCTGGGACGAATTCGAGTACTACATCGTCAACGGTCATTCGATGGTTGACGGCAAGAAGGTGGAGGCAGCCGCTGCATGAGCGCGCAACCCAATAATCCTGGAGTGACCCCCAGCGTGCCACCGGATCACGTCACCATCGAGATCGATGGCAAGTCGCTGGTCGTGCCCAAGGGTTCGATGATCATCCAGGCCGCCGACAAGGCGGGCATTTCGATTCCGCGCTTCTGCTACCACGAGAAGCTGCCGATCGCTGCCAACTGCCGCATGTGCCTGGTCGACGTGGAAAAGTCGCCGAAGCCGGCGCCGGCCTGTGCCACGCCGGTGATGGACGGCATGAAGGTCGCCACCCGCAGCGAGAAGGCGCTGAAGTTCCAGCGCTCGGTGATGGAGTTCCTGCTGATCAACCACCCGCTGGATTGCCCGATCTGCGATCAGGGCGGCGAGTGCGAACTGCAGGACGTGTCGCTGGGTTATGGCCGTTCGGTCAGCCGCTTCAACGAGCGCAAGCGCGTGGTGGCCGACGAGGACATGGGGCCGCTGGTCGCCACCGAGATGACCCGCTGCATCCAGTGCACCCGCTGCGTCCGCTTCACCGCCGACGTCGCCGGTACCTACGAACTGGGTGGCATGTACCGCGGTGAAAACCTGCAGATCGGCACCTACGACGGCAAGCCGCTGACCACCGAGCTTTCGGGCAATGTGGTCGACGTGTGCCCGGTCGGCGCGCTGACCAACAAGGTGTTCCAGTTCCGCGCCCGTCCGTGGGAACTGACCGCGCGCGAATCGCTGGGCTACCACGACGCGATGGGCTCGAACCTGTTCCTGCACGTGCGTCGCGGCGAAGTGCTGCGTACCGTGCCGCGCGACAACGAGTCGGTCAACGAGTGCTGGCTGTCCGATCGTGACCGTTATTCGCACCAGGGCCTGTACAGCGAAGACCGTGCGGTCAAGCCGCTGCGCAAGGTCAATGGCGAGTGGAAGGAAGTGAGCTGGGCCGAAGGCCTGGCCGCGGCCGCCGAGATCCTCAAGGCCAACCAGGGCGACAACCTGGGCGTGCTGGTGCACCCGTCGACCTCGAACGAAGAGGGCGCACTGCTGGCCCGCCTGGCTACTGGCCTGGGTTCGAGCAACATCGACCACCGCATCAACAACCGTGACTTCTCCGACGCCGCCACCGCCGAAGTGTTCGGCCTGCCGCTGGCCGAGATCGAAGGCGCCGACCGCATCGTCGTTCTGGGCAGCAACATCCGCCACGAACTGCCGCTGCTGCACGCCCGCCTCCGCAAGGCGCAGACGACCAACGGCGCGAAGATCCACGTCGTCAACCCGGTCGACTTCGACTTCGCGTTCAGCATTGCCGGCAAGCAGATCGTGGCCCCGTCGAAGTTCGCCGATGCACTGGCCAACGCCGAGCTGCGTTCGGCGGTGCAGGGCGGTACCAACACCGTGCTGATCGTCGGTGGCATCGCCGAGAACCATCCGCAGGCTGCCGCGATCCGTGCCGCTGCGCGTGACTTCGCCGCCGCCACCGGTGCCAAGCTGTGCCGTATCCCGCAGGGCGCCAACGCGATCGGCCTGACCCGCGCCGGCGTGCTGCCGGCCGGCAAGGACGTCGCCGCGATGCTGGCCGATCCGCGCAAGGCCTACGTGGTCTACGGCCTGGAACCGGGCCTGGACTTCGCCGATGCTCCGGCCGCGCGCAAGGCGCTGGTCGGCGCACAGGTGGTGGCCTTCAGCCAGTTCGCCTGCGCCTCGACCCGCGACGTTGCCGACGTGATCCTGCCGATCGGCGCGCTGCCGGAAATCGACGCCACCCTGACCAACCTCGACGGTCGCGAGCAGTCGGCCCGTGCCGGCGGCAAGCTGCCGGGCGAGGCCCGCGAGGGCTGGCGAGTGCTGCGTGCGCTTGGCGCTGAGCTGGCCGTCGCCGGCTTCGAGTTCATCGACCTGGCCGGCCTGCGCGCCAGCCTGGCCCCGGTGACTGTTGCCGTCGCTGCCTCGGCCCAGCCGGCCCTTACCGGCGAAGGCCTGGAAGTGGCCTCGACCGCTGCGATCTACCGCACCGATGCGGTGGTCCGTCGCGCCCCGGCGCTGCAGTCGCATCCGCTCAACAACGCCCCGCGCATCGTGCTCAACGCTGACGATGCCGCCCGCCTGCAGCTGCAGGAAGGGCAGATGGCCAAGGTCGGCACCGATGCCGGCAAGGCCACCCTGCCGGTGGTGGTCGACGCCCGCGTCGCTGCGGGTTCGGTCTGGATTGAATCGGGCCACGGCGCAACCGCGCCGCTGGGTGCCGCTCGTGTTTCGGTGGTGGCTGCATGAACGAATTGCTGATTAACGCGGTTGATCCGCTGCACCAGTGGCTGCTTGGCCTCGGTGACATCGGCGCGCTGATCTGGATCATCCTGAAGATCCTGGTGATCACCGTTCCGGTGATCGTCTCGGTGGCCTTCTACGTGGTCTGGGAACGCAAGCTGATCGGCTGGATGCACGTCCGCCACGGCCCGATGTACGTGGGCATGGGCATCTTCCAGGCCTTCGCCGACGTCTTCAAGCTGCTGTTCAAGGAAGTCCTGCAGCCGAGCAGCGCCAACAAGGCGATCTTCCTGCTGGCGCCGCTGATCACCCTGGCTCCGGCCTTCGCGGCCTGGTCGGTGGTGCCCTTCGATTCGCAGATCGTGCTGTCCAACGCCAACGCCGGCCTGCTGTATCTGTTGGCGATGACCTCGCTCGGCATCTACGGCATCATCCTGGCCGGTTGGGCATCCAACTCGAAGTATGCGTTCCTGGGTGCGATGCGCGCCTCGGCGCAGATGATCAGCTACGAAATCGCCATGGGCTTCGCCCTGGTCGGCGTGATGATCGCTGCGGGCAGCCTGAATCTGAGCAACATCGTGATGGCGCAGGCCGGCAACTCCGGTTTCTTCGACTGGTTCCTGCTGCCGCTGTTCCCGCTGTTCGTCATCTACTGGGTGTCGGGCGTTGCCGAAACCAACCGCGCGCCGTTCGACGTGGTGGAAGGTGAGTCGGAAATCGTCGCCGGTCACATGGTCGAGTACTCGGGCGGTGCGTTCGCGCTGTTCTTCCTGGCCGAATACGCGAACATGATCCTGATCAGCTTCCTGATCTCGATCTTCTTCCTCGGCGGCTGGCTGAGCCCGATCCAGGGCTGGGTCAACCCGGGCGATATCTCGCCGCTGGTCGACTGGATCTGGAAGGGCGGTGCACCGTGGCTGTTCGTCAAGGTGTTCTTCTTCGCCAGTGCCTACATCTGGTTCCGTGCCAGCTTCCCGCGCTTCCGCTATGACCAGATCATGCGCCTGGGCTGGAAGGTCTTCATCCCGCTGGCCATTCTGTGGATTGCGGTTACCGCCGTCATGGTGTTCTTCGGCGTGATTCAAAAGGGCGTCTAAGTGATGAACAGGATTACCCATTACTTCAAGAGCCTGTTGCTGCTCGAACTGCTGGCCGGTCTCTGGCTGACGCTGAAGTACAGCTTCAAGCCGAAGTACACGATGATGTACCCGATGGAGAAGTTCCCGCAGTCGCCGCGCTTCCGTGGCCTGCACGCTCTGCGCCGTTATCCCAACGGTGAAGAGCGCTGCATCGCCTGCAAGCTGTGCGAAGCGGTGTGCCCGGCATTGGCCATCACCATCGATTCGGCCAAGCGCGAGGACGGCACCCGCCGTACCACGCGCTACGACATCGATCTGTTCAAGTGCATCTTCTGCGGCTTCTGTGAGGAAAGCTGCCCGGTGGACTCGATCGTCGAGACCCACATCCTCGAGTACCACTTCGAGAATCGTGGCGAAAACATCGTTACCAAGCCGCAGCTGCTGGCCCTGGGCGACCGTCTCGAATCCGAGATCGCCGAGCGTCGTGCCGCCGATGCCGCTTACCGCTGAGGTCGAGAGATGGATTGGGTAAATATCGCTTTCTGGGTCTTCGCCATCGCGGCAACGGTTTCGGCCGCTGCAGTGATCAGCGTGCGCAACCCCGTGCATGCTGTCCTGTGCCTGGTGCTGACCTTCTTCTCCATCGCCTGCGTGTGGCTGCTGGTCGGTGCCGAGTTCCTCGGTGTTGCGCTGGTGCTGGTCTACGTCGGTGCGGTGATGGTGCTGTTCCTTTTCGTGGTGATGATGCTCGACATCGATCCTACGAAGATGCGTGAAGGCTGGGTGCGCTACCTGCCGGTCGGCCTCATCGTTGCCGTGGCGATGCTGGTGCAGATGCTGACCCTGATCGGCGTGAAGGGCAGGGCGGTCACTCCGTTCCCGGCCGACAACGCCGCCGCGGTTGCTGCAGACAGCTCCAACGTCACCTGGCTGGCCCGCACGCTGTTCACTGAGTACCTGCTGCCGTTCGAGTTCGCTGCCGTCATCCTGACTGTGGCTGTTGTGGCCGCGGTAATGCTGACCCTGCGTCGCCGTACCGGTGTGAAGAGCCAGAACCCGGGTGAACAGACCATGGTCAAGGCGGGCGACCGCCTGCGCATGGTCAAGATGGGCGCCGAAGTGCCGGTCGTGCACAGCAACAGCAAGCCGGTTGCCGGCGAGGAGACCCAGCCGTGATTACCCTTGGCCACATGCTTGCGCTCGGCGCGGTGCTGTTCGCCATCAGCCTGGCCGGCATCTTCCTCAACCGGAAGAACGTCATCGTCCTGCTGATGTCCATCGAACTGATGCTGCTGTCGGTGAACGTCAATTTCGTCGCGTTCTCGCGTCAGTTGGGTGATCCGTCCGGTCAGCTGTTCGTGTTCTTCATCCTGACCGTCGCCGCAGCCGAGGCCGCCATCGGCCTGGCGATCCTGGTGACCCTGTTCCGTACACGCCGAACGATCAATGTCGGCGAAGTCGATTCGTTGAAGGGCTGATCCACAGATGGAAATCACTCTCTCCAAGAGTCTGTTGATCGCAGTGGTGCTTGCACCGCTGTTCGGCAGCATCATCGCCGGCCTGTTCGGTCGCCAGGTCAAGCGCTTCGGCGCGCAGACCATCACCATCCTCGGTGTCGCCGTTGCCTGCGGCCTGTCGATGCACACGCTCTACCAGCTGCTGTGGGGCGGGGCTCAGCCGTTCAACGAGAACCTGTACACGTTCTTCGAAGTCGGCCAGTACTCGGCCCACGTCGGTTTCATGGTCGACAAGCTGACCGCGATGATGATGGTGGTGGTGACCTTCGTGTCGCTGCTGGTCCACATCTACACGATCGGCTACATGCAGGACGATCCGGGTTACCAGCGGTTCTTCAGCTACATCTCGCTGTTCACCTTCTCGATGCTCACCCTGGTGATGAGCAACAACTTCCTGCAGCTGTTCTTCGGCTGGGAAGCAGTGGGCCTGGTGTCGTACCTGCTGATCGGTTTCTGGTTCAAGCGTCCGACCGCGATCTTCGCCAACATGAAGGCGTTCCTGGTCAACCGCGTCGGTGACTTCGGCTTCCTGCTGGGCATCGCCGGTGTGTTGTGGGTGTTCGGTACCCTGGATTACTCGCAGGTGTTCTCGCAGGCCGGCATGCTCGCCGACCCGCGCGCCCAGCTGCAGATCTGGGACGGCACCATGTTCGGCATGCAGCTGCTCAACGAGCCGGTGATCTGGTCGATCGCCACCGTCATCTGCATCGGCCTGTTCATCGGCGCCATGGGCAAGTCGGCGCAGGTTCCGCTGCACGTGTGGCTGCCGGATTCGATGGAAGGCCCGACCCCGATCTCGGCGCTGATCCACGCCGCGACGATGGTGACCGCCGGTATCTTCATGGTCACCCGCATGTCGCCATTGTTCGAGCTGTCGCAGACCGCGTTGAACTTCATCCTGTTCATCGGTGCCACCACCGCGTTCTTCACCGGCCTGATCGGCATCGTGCAGAATGACATCAAGCGCGTCGTCGCGTACTCCACGCTGTCCCAGCTGGGTTACATGACCGTGGCGCTGGGCGTGTCGGCGTACTCCGCTGCCGTCTTCCACCTGATGACCCACGCCTTCTTCAAGGCGCTGCTGTTCCTGGGGGCCGGCTCGGTCATCATCGCGATGCACCACGAGCAGGACATGCGCAAGATGGGCGGCCTGCGCAAGTACATGCCGATCACCTTCATCACCATGTGGATCGGTACCCTGGCCCTGGTCGGTACGCCGTTCTTCTCCGGCTTCTACTCGAAGGACACCATCATCGAGGCCGCCGAGATCCACGCCCACATGCAGAACAGCTGGGTGGCCACCTATGGCTACTGGGCAGTGCTGGGTGGCGTGCTGGTGACCAGCTTCTACAGCTTCCGCCTGCTGTTCCTGACCTTCCACGGCAAGGAACGCTTCCGCGATGCACACGATGATCACGGCCATGGTCATGACGACCACCATGCTGCCGACGCACACCATGCCGACGCGCATGACGACCACGGCCATGGCCACGGTCCGCATGAGCCGCATGAAACGCCGTGGGTGGTGACGCTGCCGCTGATCCTGCTGGCCATCCCGTCGATCGCCATCGGTTTCTTCAGCATCGGTCCGATGCTGCACGGCACCGACTGGGCCGGTCACCACGCCCATGCGGCGATCAAGGGCCAGGTCAACACGTTCTTCACCGGCATCGTCGATTTCTACGATCCGGCCAAGAACACCGTGGCCTTCCTGGGCGAGGAGTTCCATGGTCCGGTGGCGTTCGCGCTGCACGGCATGATGCTGCCGCCGTTCTGGCTGACCCTGGCAGGCTTCCTGCTGGCTGCGTTGTTCTACCTGTGGAAGCCGGACCTGTCGGGCAAGGCGCGCAAGACCTTCGCCCCGGTGGTGTCCGTGCTGGAAAACAAGTACGGCTTCGACAAGCTGTGGATCGATGGCCTCGCCGGTGGCAGCGTCAAGCTGGGCAAGGTCTCGCGCTGGATCGACAGCAACATCGTCGACGGCGTGGTCAATCTCTCGGCACGTGTTGTGGACGTCGCAGCCAGCGTGCTGCGCCGTACCCAATCCGGTTTCCTCTATCACTACGCCTTCGCGATGATCATCGGCCTGATTGCCCTCCTGGGCGTGCTGATGCATTACCTGCGTTGATGACCTGTACGGAATAAGAAGACGTGTCGAACTGGCCTCTACTCAGTGTCCTCATCTGGCTGCCGATCCTCGGCGGTGCCCTGATCCTTGCGATCCGTGATGCGCAGACCGCCCGCTGGGCGTCGCTGGGCGTCGCGGTGCTGACCTTCGTGGCGAGTCTCTCGCTGCTGGGCGGCTACAACCCGGGCATCGACGCGCTGCAGTTCGTCGAGACCCACGCCTGGATCCCGACCTACAACATCGGCTACAACCTGGGCGTGGACGGCATCGCCGTAGCGCTGATCCTGCTGACCACGCTGGTCAGCGTGCTCGCCCTGATCGGTGCCTGGAGCGCGATCGACAAGCGCGTGAACCAGTACGTGGCGGCCTTCCTGATCCTGGAAGGTGTCACCGTCGGTATCTTCTCGGCCACGGACGCGATGCTGTTCTACGTGTTCTTCGAGGCGATGCTGATCCCGATGTTCCTGATCATCGGTGTCTGGGGCGGCCCGCGCCGCATCTACGCCGCGCTGAAGTTCTTCCTGTACACCTTCCTCGGCTCGGTGCTGATGCTGGTGGCGCTGATCTACCTGTACATGAAGGGTGGCAGCTTCCAGCTGGCCGACCTCTATGCACTGCAGCTGTCGGGCAAGGAACAGACCTGGATCTTCTTCGCCTTCCTGATCGCGTTCGCGGTCAAGGTGCCGATGTTCCCGGTGCACACCTGGCTGCCGGACGCGCACGTGGAAGCGCCGACCGCCGGTTCGGTGATCCTGGCCGCCATCGCACTGAAGATCGGTGGCTACGGCTTCCTGCGCTTCAACCTGCCGATCGTCCCCGATGCGTCGCAGGAGTGGGCATGGCTGGTCATCGCACTGTCGCTGATCGCGGTGATCTACGTCGG
Source organism: Stenotrophomonas sp. 14P6.2.3 (assembly GCF_057799055.1). Taxonomy (NCBI): domain Bacteria; kingdom Pseudomonadati; phylum Pseudomonadota; class Gammaproteobacteria; order Lysobacterales; family Lysobacteraceae; genus Stenotrophomonas; species Stenotrophomonas sp. 14P6.2.3. The sequence goes on along the minus strand of NZ_JBYOLA010000006.1, from coordinate 63,367 downwards.
CCTGGTCGCCCTGGTGCAGGACGACATGAAGAAGCTGATCGCCTATTCGTCGATCGCGCACATGGGCTTCGTCACCCTGGGCACCTTCATTGCCCTGTGGCTGGTGCGTGAAGCCGGCAACGTCGATGCGGCCCGCCTGGGCCTGCAGGGCGCCATGGTGCAGATGATCTCGCACGGCTTCGTGTCCGGCGCGATGTTCTCCTGCGTCGGCGTGCTGTACGACCGCATGCACAGCCGCCGCATCGCCGATTACGGCGGCGTGGTCAACGTGATGCCCTGGTTCGCCACCTTCGCCATGCTGTTCTTCATGGCCAATGCGGGCCTGCCGGGTACCAGCGGTTTCGTCGGCGAGTTCATGGTCATCCTCGCGGCGTTCCAGCGGAACCCGTGGATCGCCCTGGGCGCAGCCACCACCCTGATCATCGGCGCGGCCTACACCCTGTGGCTGTACAAGCGCGTCTTCTTCGGCGAGGTGGCCAACAGCCACGTCGCCGAACTGAAGGACATCAACGGCCGCGAATGGCTGGTGCTGGGCGTGTTCGCCATTGGCGTGCTGGCCCTGGGCATCTACCCCAAGCCGCTGACCGACCTGATGGAGCCCTCGATCGCAAAGCTGGCGATGCAGATCGCATCCAGCAAGCTGCTGTAATTCCAGGATTTGATGATGACCACCTCGCCGCTGCTGCCACTGACCGCCGCTGACCTGCCACCGCTCGCTCCCGAGCTGGTGCTGATCGGCAGTGCCTTCGCCCTGATGATCCTCGACCTGTTCGTCAGCGAACGGAACAAGATCGTCACCCACCTGTTCTCGGTCGCCGCACTGGCCGTGGTGCTGTTCATGCTGGCCACCGGCGTGGGCGGGCAGGGGGAGGTCTTCCATGGCATGTTCGTGCGCGATACCGCCGCGGACGTGATGAAGACCGGGATCGTGCTGCTCAGCGGCCTGACCCTGATCTACGGCTGGGGCTACCTGCGCGAGCGCAAGCTGTTCCAGGGTGAGATTCCGGTGCTGATCCTGTTCGGTACCGCCGGCATGATGATCCTGGTCTCCGCCGGCAGCCTGCTGATGGTGTACCTGGGCCTGGAACTGCTGGCCCTGTGCTCCTACGCGCTGGTCGCCAGCAACCGCGAAAGCGGGCTGGCCTCGGAAGCGGCGATGAAATACATCGTCCTCGGCTCGCTGGCTTCGGGCCTGCTGCTGTACGGCATGTCGCTGATCTATGGCGCCACCGGCAGCCTGCACCTGGATGCCATCCAGGCCGCCATCCCGCACTCGGAAGAGCGCGTGCTGCTGATCACCGGCGCGGTATTCATGATTGCCGGTGTTGCCTTCAAGCTGGGTGCCGCACCGTTCCACATGTGGCTGCCGGACGTGTACCAGGGTGCTCCGGCACCGATCGCGCTGTTCATCAGCTCGGCACCGAAGCTGGCCGCCTTCGGCATGGCCTATCGCCTGCTGGAAATGGGCGTGGGTCCGCTGTCGACCGAACTGCAGCTGATGATTGCCGGCCTGGCCGCGTTGTCGCTGGTGATCGGCAACCTGATGGCCATCGCACAGAGCAACCTCAAGCGCATGCTGGCGTTCTCCACCGTGTCGCACATCGGCTTCCTGCTGATGGGCATCGCCGGTGGCGGTTCGCAGGGTTATGCGGCTGCGCTGTTCTACGCTCTGGCCTACGCCATCATGTCGACCGCAGCCTTCGGCGCGATCATCGCGCTGTCGCGTGCCGGCTTCGAGGCCGAGAACATCGAGGACTTCAAGGGTCTGAACGCCCGCAACCCGTGGATGGCCGGCCTGGTGCTGTGCATCATGGCGTCGCTGGCAGGTATCCCGCCGTTCCTCGGTTTCTGGACCAAGCTGGCCGTGCTCGGCGCCGCCATCAACGGCGGCCTGTTGTGGCTGGCGATCCTGGGCGTGCTGTGCGCCGTGGTCGGTTGCTTCTACTACCTGCGCGTCATCAAGGTCATGTACTTCGATGAGCCGGTGGGCGAGGCCATGCCGCGCAGCAAGGACCGCGTGCTGGGCGTGGTGCTGGGCGTGAACGCACTGGCATTGCTGGCGCTGGGCCTGGCCTGGAACCCGATCATGGTCTGGTGCCAGCAGGCATTTGCGCATCTTGCATAAAAGTTGACACAAAGCTGCGCGATTCGTGTAATATACGCAGCTTGAGTTGTCACTGCAGCGGTTCAGCCAGAACATCGTTGCGGAGCGCACTCCCTCGCCAGAGTGGAGGCAGCGGTTCAAACACTTCCGGTGCGGGGTGGAGCAGTCTGGCAGCTCGTCGGGCTCATAACCCGAAGGTCGCAGGTTCAAATCCTGCCCCCGCTACCAACACATCGAATCGGCGCCAACCAGTTCGATGAATGAGGAAAAGCTTGCAGGTTTTGAAGTTATCCCTCATAATTCCGCTTCTGATGCGGGGTGGAGCAGTCTGGCAGCTCGTCGGGCTCATAACCCGAAGGTCGCAGGTTCAAATCCTGCCCCCGCTACCAAGTAAAGAATGCGCCTTCGAAGTTCTGCTTCGAAGGCGTTTTTCTTTGGCGCTTCCGCTGATCCACCGGGCCATGCCCGGCGAGCGCAGCGGAGGGTTTCAGCACGGCCGCAGCCTTGCACCAGAGCGGTGCAGGGGCTATCATCAGCGGCCTAGAAGTACCCCTGACGGCGGCGCTCCCCATCGGAGATCCACACGGAAGGAGGGCCGCAGCACGCTTGTTCAGCGCGTTGCAACCGGAATCCAGTCACCGGAGTCTTTCCGGAAAAGGGGCCCAGCGGGCCCTTCGTCGTTTTCGGGGCGTCATGTTTCCATGCTGGCCAAGGCCGGCACCCAACCAAGAGATCAAGGCAGGCTGTGAGCGACAAGGCAACCGACATCGCGAATCTGCTCGCCCCGACCGTTGTGTCGCTGGGCCTGGAGCTGCTGGGCGTTGAGTATCTGCCGGCCCCCGGCGGTGCGACCCTTCGCCTTTACATCGACGTGCCGCTGGCGGAACAGCCCGAGCGCATCATCAATGTGGACGACTGTGAGCGGGTAAGCCGCGAAGTCTCTGCACAGATGGACGTCGAGGACCCGATCAGCGGCAATTACACGCTGGAAGTGTCTTCGCCGGGCGTGGATCGCCCGCTGTTCAACCTGGAGCAGTTCGGTCGTCACCTCGGCGAATCGGCCAAGGTCACCCTGAAGCTGCCGCAGGAAAACCGCCGTCGCCTGCAGGGTCGCATCGACGCGATCGACGAGGCGCAGGGCAGCATCACCTTCATTGTCGACAACACCGCACTGGTGGTGTCGGCCGACAACATCGACAAGGCGCGGATCATGCCTGACTGGGTGGCGCTGGGGCTGGCCCCGAGCAAGCCGACCGGTCCGGCACCGAAGCGTCCGAAGCCGAACAAGAATTCTTCTTCCAACGAGCCGGCGGCAAAGAAGCCGCGCGCGGAGTGAGCCAATGAGCAAGGAACTGTTGCTGGTAGTGGACGCGGTCGCCAACGAGAAGGGCGTGCCGCGTGAAGTAATCTTCGATGCCATCGAGGCCGCCCTGGCCTCGGCAGCGAAGAAGCGCTATCCCGACGAGGAAGTGCTGACCCGCGTGGTCATCGACCACAAGGATGGCAACTACGAAACCTACCGCCGCTGGGAAGTGGTGGCCGATGACGTAGTGATGGAATCGCCGGATCGCCAGATCCGCCTGATGGACGCGATCGACGAAGCCGAAGGCGTGGACGTCGGCGATTACATCGAAGAGCAGATCGAGAACCCCGACTTCGGTCGCATCGCCGCCCAGGCCGCCAAGCAGGTGATCGTGCAGCGCGTGCGCGAAGCCGAGCGCCAGCAGGTTGTCGATGCATGGGCCGACCGTGTGGGCGAGCTCATCACCGGTGTGGTCAAGCGCGCCGAGCGCGGCAACATCTATGTCGACCTTGGCGGCAACGCTGAAGGTTTCATTCCGAAGGACAAGGGCATTCCGCGTGATGTCCTGCGTGCCGGCGACCGCGTCCGCGGTTACCTGGCCGAAGTGCGTTCGGAACCGCGTGGCCCGCAGCTGTTCATCAGCCGCGCCGCACCGGAATTCATGATCGAGCTGTTCAAGCTGGAAGTGCCGGAAGTCGGCCAGGGCCTGGTGGAAATCAAGGCCTGTGCCCGCGATCCGGGCGACCGCGCCAAGATCGCCGTGCTCGCCCACGACCAGCGCACCGATCCGATCGGCGCCTGCATCGGCATGCGTGGTTCGCGCGTGCAGGCCGTGTCCAACGAGCTCAATGGCGAGCGCGTGGACATCGTCCTGTGGAACGAGAACCCGGCCAACTTCGTCATCAATGCGATGGCGCCGGCCGAAGTGCAGTCGATCATCGTCGATGAAGACAAGCATTCGATGGACCTGGCCGTTGCTGAAGACCGCCTGGCCCAGGCGATCGGCAAGGGCGGCCAGAACGTGCGCCTGGCCAGCCGCCTGACCGGCTGGCAGCTCAACGTGATGACCCAGGACCAGGTGACCGCCAAGTCGGAAGCCGAGCAGGCTTCGGCCCGCCAGCTGTTCATGGACAAGCTGGAAGTGGACGAGGAAATCGCTGGCATCCTGGTCAGCGAAGGCTTCGGCACGGTCGAGGAAATTGCATACGTACCGGTCGGCGAACTGCTGGCCGTGGAAGGTTTCGACGAAGACATCGTCGAAGAGCTGCGCGCACGTGCCCGCGATGCGCTGCTCAATGAGGCCCTGGCAGTCGAGGAAGGCCTGGAGGACGGCCAGCCGGCACAGGACCTGCTGTCCCTGAAGGGCATGGACGAAGCCACCGCATACGCGTTGGCCGGCCACGGCGTGCGTACCAGCGAGGACTTGTCCGACCTGGCCGCCGACGAGGTCATGGACTTCGGCATTGAAGGGCTGGACCAGGAGCGCGCCGCGGCGCTGATCCTGGCCGCGCGTGCCGAGGAAATCGCCCGACTGGAACGCGGCGAATGAGCCGGCAATGAACAGGGCCCTGAGCCGATCAGGGCGTAGAATCCGCGCCACCTCCAGATGCGGGGGGGCGCCCACAAGATCATAGGATCCGAATGTCGCAGCAAACCACCATCCGCAAGCTTGCTGAACTGGTCAATACACCGGTCGAAAAACTGCTGGAACAGCTGGCTGGTGCCGGCATGAAGTTCAGCGGTCCCGACCAGGTCGTGACCAGCTCCGAGAAAGTGAAGCTCCTGGGCTTCCTTCGTCGCTCGCACGGCAAGCCCGAGCAGGCCCCGGAAGAGACTGATCAGTCTGCCAAGAAGATCACCCTCAACCGTCGCAAGCAACAGGAAGTGACGGTCAGTTCCGGTCGCAGCAAGACAACCGTGAACGTGGAAGTGCGCCAGAAGCGCACCTACGTCAAGGATGGTGCTCGTGCGATGACCCCGGACGAAGAGCGTGCCGACATCCTGCGCAAGCTGGAAGAGTCGCGCGCACGCAACCTTGCCGAGCAGCAGGCCCTGGCCGAGAAGGACCGCCTGCGTGACGAGGCCATCGTCCGTGCACGCGAGGAAGAGGTCGCTGCCAAGGAGCGTGCCGAGGCCGAGAAGAAGGCGGCCGAGGAAGCTGCGGTTGCCGCCAAGGCTGCCGAGGCCCTGGCTGCCAGCAAGCCCAAGGTGCGTGCTCCGATCGACGAAACCGCGCCGCGCCCGCCGCGCGCTCCGGCCGCAGCCCCGGCTGCTCCGCGTAGTGCAGCGCCGCCGCGCAGCGACGACCGCAACAACCGCAACGCGCCGCGCAACGAGCGTGGACCGGGTGACCGCTTTGCCGGTCAGATGCACCTGTCCGCTGCCGATCGTGCGCGCCGTGGCAACAGCAACAACAGCAACAACCGTGGTCGCCCGGGCAGCCGTCCGACGTCCGGCCGTCGCGACATGTCGCGCGGCGGTGGCAACTCCGGCCCGCATGCCTTCGAGCGTCCGACCGCACCGGTCGTGCGTGAAGTGGCGATCGGCGACACCATCACCGTGGCCGACCTGGCGCAGAAGCTCGCGCTGAAGGGCGGCGAGGTGGTGAAGGCGCTGTTCAAGATGGGCGTGATGGCCACCATCACCCAGTCCATCGACCACGACACCGCGGCACTGGTCACCGAAGAGCTGGGCCACAAGGCGATCCGCGCCAGCGACAACGACGCCGAAGACGCGCTGTTGGCATCGGCGGGTGAGAACAAGGGCGAGGCCGTGCAGCGTCCGCCGGTGGTCACCATCATGGGCCACGTCGACCACGGCAAGACCTCGCTGCTGGATTACATCCGTCGCACCAAGGTCGCCACCGGCGAAGCCGGCGGCATCACCCAGCACATCGGTGCGTACCACGTTGAAACGCCGAAGGGCGTCATCAGCTTCCTGGATACCCCGGGCCACGCCGCGTTCACCTCGATGCGTGCCCGCGGTGCCAAGCTGACCGACATCGTGGTGCTGGTCGTGGCTGCCGATGACGGCGTCATGCCGCAGACCAAGGAAGCGATCCAGCACGCCCGTTCGGCGGGTGTGCCGCTGATCGTGGCGATCAACAAGATCGACAAGTCCGGCGCCGACCCGATGCGGGTCAAGAACGAGCTGCTCTCCGAGCAGGTCGTGGCCGAAGACTTCGGTGGCGACACCCAGATGGTGGAGATCTCGGCCAAGACCGGCCTGGGCATCGACGATCTGCTGGAAGCTGTTTCGGTCCAGGCTGAGCTGCTGGAACTGAAGGCGGTCGACGAGGGTCGTGCCAACGGCGTGGTCATCGAATCGTCGCTGGACAAGGGCCGTGGCCCGATCGCGACGGTGCTGGTGCAGCAGGGCCGCCTGAAGAAGGGCGATTACCTGGTGTGCGGTATCCAGTACGGCCGCGTGCGTGCGCTGTTCGACGAAACCGGCAAGCAGCCGGAGTTCGCTGGCCCGTCCATCCCGGTGCAGGTCCTGGGCCTGTCCGGCGTGCCGGAAGCCGGTGACGACTTCGTCGTCGTCGACGACGAGCGTCTGGCCAAGGACGTTGCCCAGCAGCGTGAGACCAAGCGCCGCGAATCGCGCCTGGTCGCCACCGCTGGCAGCCGCATGGAAGACATCATGGCGACCCTGGGCAAGGGCGAGGGCCAGCAGGTCCTCAACCTGGTCATCAAGGCCGACGTGCAGGGTTCGGTGCAGGCGTTGAGCCAGGCCCTGGTGGCGCTGTCCAACGACGACATCCGCATCAACGTGATCCACTCCGGCGTGGGCGGCATCACCGAGTCGGACGCCAATTCGGCCGCCGCTTCGAAGGCCACCGTCATCGGCTTCAACGTGCGTGCGGATGCTTCGGCCCGTCGCATCATCGAATCCAACGGCGTGGACCTGCGTTACTTCTCGATCATCTATGACGTGATCGATCAGGTGAAGCAGGTGGCCTCCGGTCTGCTGGGCGTGGAGATCCGCGAAGAGATCATCGGTATCGCCGAGGTCCGCGACGTCTTCCGCAGCTCCAAGCTGGGTGCCGTCGCCGGCAGCATGGTCATCGAGGGTGTGGTCAAGCGCAACAAGCCGATCCGCGTCCTGCGCGACAGCGTGGTGATCTTCGAAGGCGAACTGGAATCGCTGCGCCGCTTCAAGGAAAACGTCGAGGAAGTCCGCAACGGTACCGAGTGTGGTATCGCGGTGAAGGCCTACAACGACGTCAAGCCGGGTGACCAGATCGAGTGCTTCGAGCGTATCGAAGTGCCGCGCACCCTGTAATGCTGCAACGGACCGGCCCTCACGGGCCGGTCTCGTTTCATCCCGTAAACTGTAGTGCCTGACCTCGGTTGGGCCACAATCGAATCAAGAGCCTGCCGCGTGCCCAAGACTTTCCATCGAACCGACCGTGTCTCCGCCCAGCTGCGCCGTGAACTCGGCACCCTGGTGCACAACGCCGTGCGTGAGCACGGGTTGCCCTCGGTGAGCGTGTCCGACGTGGAAATCACCCGCGACATGGCCCACGCCAAGGTGTTCGTCACCGCGCTGATGCCGGAACGTTCGGTTGAAGCCATGAAGGGCCTGAAGGAACTGGCCTGGGGCCTGCGCATGGAGCTGGCGCGCGCGATGAAGCTGCGGCATGTGCCGGAGCTGCATTTCCATTACGACGACTCGGTCGATCGTGGCGAGCGCATCGACAACCTGCTGCGCGACCTGCCCGATACCGTGGCCGCCGAAAAGCGCCGCGAAGGCGACGAAGAATAACCGCGCGACGCCGGGCATGCCCGGCGTTGTTGCATTCCGGCTGCGCGATGTCTGATGCAGACCGCGCTGCGCGCTCGCCGGGCATGGCCCGGCGCTACCCGTACCTGTCATGACCCGAATTCAGTTCCGCCGCCTGGATGGCATCCTGCTGCTCGACAAGCCGACCGGCATGAGCTCCAACGCCGCGCTGCAGGTCGCTCGTCGCCTGTTCCGTGCGGAGAAGGGCGGCCACACCGGCAGCCTTGACCCGCTGGCCACCGGCCTGTTGCCGCTGTGCTTCGGCGAGGCCACCAAGATCGCCGGCCTGCTGCTGGGCTCGGCCAAGTCCTACGACGCCGAGATCGTGCTGGGCCAGACCACCGATACCGATGATGCCGAGGGCCAGGTGCTGCTCGAGCGGCCGGTGCCTGCGATCAGTCCCGAGACCCTGCAGGCGGCAATAGCGCCGCTGCTGGGCGACATCCTGCAGCGTGCGCCGATCTATTCCGCGCTCAAGCAGGGCGGGGAACCGCTTTATGTGAAGGCCCGCCGAGGCGACGCCATCGAGGCGCCCGAGCGCCAGGTCAAGGTCCATGCCATTGAGATACTGGAGCAGCAGCCCGAGCGGCTGCGGCTGCGGGTCACCTGCGGCTCGGGCACCTATATCCGCAGTCTGGCCCGTGACCTTGGTGAAACGCTGGGCTGCGGGGCGCACATCAGTGCCCTGCGTCGCTTGTGGGTGGAGCCGTTCCACGAACCGGCGATGGTCACCCTGGAGCAGCTGAGGGCCCTGGTGGAAGCGCAGGACGAGACCGCCATGGACGCGCTGCTGCTACCGCTTGCAGCCGGTCTGTCCGAGTATCCCCGGGTCGACCTGGACGCCGAGCAGGTCCAGCGTTTCTGCGTAGGCCAGCGCCAGCGCAACCCTTCCTGGCCACGCGGTCTGGTGGCCGTATTTGGTCCCGGATCGGTGGCGCAGGGCCTGGGCCAGGTCGATGATGGCGGTCTGCTGGCCCCGCAGCGCCGCTTCAACCTCTGAACGGGGAGGCCCGGTTCAGCCCCGGACCTTGTTCCAAAGCCCCCTGGCCGTTACAATTTCGCGGCCGTTTTACGGCAGCCTGCCGAAGGCGGGTTTCATCCATTTGTTGGTTCACGGCGAGCCAGGCGGTGCGCGAAAGCGCGTTCCTGCCGGCCACGCATCACAGAGAAAAAAAAGACATGTCGATCGACACCCAGAAGGTCATTGAAGACAACAAGCGCAGCTCGGCTGACACCGGCTCCCCGGAAGTCCAGGTTGCACTGCTGACCGCCCGCATCGAACTGCTGACCGGCCACTTCAAGACCCACAAGAAGGATCACCACAGCCGCCGTGGTCTGCTGCAGATGGTCAACCGCCGCCGCAGCCTGCTCGACTACCTGAAGAAGAAGGACGTCGAGCGTTACAAGGCCCTGATCGAGAAGCTTGGCCTGCGTCGCTAAGCAACGAATCCCCCGCGGCGCAGCGATGCGCCGCGGTTTTGTTTTGTAGCACCGCAATACCTTTTTCAGATCGGAACGACCGATCATCCGTTGGCGGCAAGGGTCGCCCTCGGTCCATTCGCAGACAGCATCCCCAAGGACACCCTCCGTGGCAAAAATCACCAAAACCTTCCAGTACGGCAAGCACACCGTCACGCTTGAGACCGGCGAAATCGCCCGCCAGGCCGGTGGCGCCGTCATCGTCAAGTTCGACGACACCGTGCTGCTGGTCTCCGCCGTTGCCGCCAAGAGCGCGCGTGAGGGCCAGGACTTCTTCCCCCTGACCTGTGACTACCAGGAGAAGTTCTACGCCGGTGGCCGTATCCCGGGTGGCTTCTTCAAGCGCGAAGGCCGCGCGACCGAGAAGGAAACCCTGATCTCGCGTCTGATCGATCGTCCGATCCGTCCGCTGTTCCCGGAAGACTACAAGAACGAAGTCCAGATCATCGCCACGGTGATGTCGCTGAACCCGGACATCGATGGTGACATCGCTGCCCTGATCGGTGCCTCGGCTGCGCTGTCGCTGGCCGGCACCCCGTTCAAGGGTCCGATCGCCGCCGCCAAGGTGGGTTACAAGAACGGTGAGTACATCCTCAACCCGACCGTGACCGAACTGAAGGATTCGGAGCTGGAGCTGGTCGTTGCCGGTACCGCCAACGCTGTGCTGATGGTGGAATCCGAAGCCGCGCTGCTGTCCGAAGACGTGATGCTGGGCGCCGTGACCTTCGGTCACCGCGAAATGCAGAAGGTCATCAACGCGATCAACGAACTGACCGTGGAAGCCGGCACCAAGCCGTCGACCTGGGTCGCTCCGGCCAAGAACGACGTGCTGATCAGCGCCCTGCAGGAATCCATCGGCCCGCGTCTGGGCGAAGCCTTCCAGGTGCGCGACAAGCTGCAGCGCCGCGACGCCATCTCGGCGATCAAGAAGGACGTGGTCGAGTCGCTGGCTGGTCGCGTGGCCGCTGAAGGCTGGAACCCGGCCGAGCTGTCGAAGGAATTCGGCGAGCTGGAATACAGCACCATGCGCAACTCGGTGCTGGACACCAAGGTCCGCATCGACGGCCGTGCGCTGGACACCGTCCGCCCGATCGCAGTGAAGACCGGCATCCTGCCGCGTACCCACGGTTCCTCGCTGTTCACCCGCGGCGAAACGCAGGCCATCGTGACCATCACCCTGGGCACCGCCCGTGATGGCCAGGTCATCGATGCCGTCTCCGGTGAGTACAAAGAGAACTTCCTGTTCCATTACAACTTCCCCCCCTACTCGGTGGGTGAGACCGGCCGCATGATGGGCCCGAAGCGTCGCGAGATCGGCCACGGCCGTCTGGCCAAGCGCGGCGTGCTGGCAGTGATGCCGTCGCTGGAATCCTTCCCGTACACCATCCGTGTCGTGTCGGAAATCACCGAATCCAACGGCTCCTCGTCGATGGCATCGGTCTGCGGCTCGTCGCTGGCCCTGATGGACGCCGGCGTGCCGGTGAAGGCACCGGTTGCTGGTATCGCCATGGGTCTGGTCAAGGAAGGCGATCGCTTCGTCGTCCTGTCCGACATCCTGGGTGACGAAGATCACCTGGGTGACATGGACTTCAAGGTTGCCGGTACCGCTGAGGGCATCTCCGCCCTGCAGATGGACATCAAGATCGAAGGCATCACCGAAGAGATCATGAAGCAGGCTCTGCAGCAGGCCAAGGCTGGCCGTCTGCACATCCTGGGCGAAATGGCCCACGGCCTGACCGCTCCGCGCGAAGAGCTGTCGGACTACGCGCCGCGTCTGCTGACCATCAAGATCCACCCGGACAAGATCCGCGAAGTGATCGGCAAGGGTGGTTCGACCATCCAGGCCATCACCAAGGAAACCGGCACCCAGATCGACATCCAGGATGACGGCACCATCGTCATCGCTTCGGTCAATGCCATCGCTGCGCAGGCTGCCAAGGCCCGCATCGAGCAGATCACCTCGGACGTCGAGCCGGGCCGCATCTACGAAGGCAAGGTCGCCAAGATCATGGACTTCGGTGCATTCGTCACCATCCTGCCGGGCAAGGACGGCCTGGTGCACGTGTCGCAGATCTCCAGCGACCGCGTCGAGAAGGTCGGCGACGTGCTGAAGGAAGGCGACGTGGTCAAGGTCAAGGTGCTGGAAGTCGACAAGCAGGGCCGTATCCGCCTGTCGATGAAGGCCGTCGAGGAAGGCGAAGGCGCCACCGCCGAGTAATCGACGGTGGGTGTCAACCTTGGTTGGCACGCCTCGATTCCGGTAGGTGTCAACCTTGGTTGACACGCCGAAATGAAAAAGCGGGCTTCGGCCCGCTTTTTCTTTGCCTGTCGTCCCGCAGGCCGCACCGGCCGCTATGCTTCGCGCATGGACAGCCTGCGTCTGCTCGACCTTGAAATAGATTTCCCTGCACAGCGGGTCACCCGCGCAGGTGTCGCGTTGCCGCTCCATGGCCTGAGCTGGCGCCTGTTCGAAGTGCTGCTGGAGCGTGGTACCGACATCGTCGATTTCGACACCTTGGCCGAACAGGTCTGGGCACCAGCGGTCGTGGGCGAAGATGCGATCAGCCAGCGGGTGAAGCTGCTGCGCAAGGCGCTGGGCGACGACAGCCGCCGCCCGCGGTATATCCGCTCGGTACGTGGGCGTGGCTACCAGCTGTGCGCTGCGCCGGTCGCGCTGGAGCGGACCTCGCCGCCAGCTGCACGCCGCAAGTGGCCTTGGCTGGCCGGCGGTGCCGCCGCCGTTGTCGTACTGGCCACTGTTCTACTGTGGCCCGCTACGCCATCGCCGCCGGCCGCGCAGGCCTTGCTGCAGCGCGCCGAGTACTACGCCAGCATCGGCCAGGCCGGCAACAACGAGCGTGCCATTGCCCTGTACCGGCAGGCACTGCAGGTGGATCCCGAATCCAGCAGCGCACGACGCGGGCTGTCACGTGCCTTGTCCGCGCAAGGGTGCCTGTTCAATGGCCCGGCTGCGCAGGTAGACGAAGCCCTTGCCCTGGCGGACGCCGAACTCCGTCGCGCTTTCGATGACGGTGCGGCGCACGCATTGCGCGGCTATGCCTACGACTGCCTGGGGCGGATGGGCGATGCCATTGCCGATTACCAGCGCGCCATCCAGCTGGATCCCGCTGATGAGCGCACGCGCGCATCGCTGGCCTATCTGCACCAGGAGCAGGGCCATCTTGTTCTTGCGCTGCGCGACAATCTCGCATTGAAGGCGCCCGAGCGCCTGCGTTTCCGCGACGTGCAGGTGGCACGTGAACTGGAGCTGCTGGGCTTCACCCAAGCGGCGGCACAACGTCACGCGCGGAACTTCCAGCTGTACCCCGACAACGTCTTTGCCAACATCGCCTGGCCGCGCAGCCTGTTTGCAGCCGGTGCATCCGGGCCAGCCAGACAGGCGCTGTCCGAAGCGCTGTCGCGCGGCACTCCGCATCCACAACTGCTGCGGCTGCAGGGCGAACTGGCGCTGCAGGCCGGGGATCGCGCCGCCGCCGCCGCTGCCTTCGAGCAGGGGCGCCAACTACGTCCGCAGCAGTCGTTCGGGCAGACCCTGGCCATGCTGTACGCAGCGCCGGGCCCATCACCGGAATGGATTGGCGACCGCCTCGCATCGCTGCAGGCACAGGCCGGTGATGGCTGGTCCGACGCCGCTCTGGAGCGGGCCCTGCTGCTGCAGGCGTCAGGCAACACCGCTGCCGCGATGGGGGCGTTGCAGCAGGCGGTCAACGACGGCTTCCGCGATGCGGCGTGGCTGCGCGCCACGCCGCTGTTCGCGCCCTTGCACAACACTTCGGGATGGGCGGCTCTGCTGGCGCGCATCGATACCGATATCGCACGCCAACGCAGCCGGGTACTGGCTGCCGACTGGCGTCCCGCCGATCTCTCGGGCCTCAGCGCAGCGCCGGCAACAGGAACTCGGTGAGAATCCGTCGCGACTGTGGGTGGGCCAGGCTGCGGTTGTAGGCCTGGCTGGTAACCACGGCCACGGCGCGATGCTGCGGCAGCACGAAGACATAGTTGCCACCATTGCCGGACATTGCCCACACCGTCTGTGGTTTGCCGTCGACCGCCAGTTTCAATCCCCACCATTGATAACCGTAGTCACTGCCATCGCCGGCCTGTGCCTGCGGTTGGATCATGGCGGCGATGTAGTCGCGCGGCAGAAGTTGTCGGCCCTGCCAGCGGCCGCCATCGAGTACCAGTTGGCCCAGCCTGGCCAGATCGCGGCTGCGGTAGCGCGTCCCGCCACCGCCCATGCCGATGCCCTCGGGCGACCGGTTCCAGTGGCTTGCCGTGATTCCCAGTGGTCGCTCCAGCACGCGCGCGGCGTAGTCTGCCAGCGGCTGACCGGTCGCCTGTTCAAGCACGGCGCCGAGCACGAAGGAATTGGCGGTGCAGTAGGCGAAGGCACGCCCGTGCGGGCTGTTCGCCGGACGCTGCATCCATGGTGCAAATCCTTTGACCGGCAACCCCAGGGTGAAATCGAGCCAGCGTTCGGTCACGTACATGCGCTCTTCGTTGCCTGCCGAGAACGCATTCTCGTCATCACACTCCCACAGGGAACTCATGGTCAGCAGGTCTTCCACCGTGGTTTGGCGCAGGCGCGGATCCACCGGGTGGAGCGCGGTGTAGGCGGGGAAGTAGTCATAGATGCGGGCGTGCACGCCCGGCAGCTTGCCCTCGCCGATGGCGGCCCCCACCAGCAGGGCGGTCACGCTCTTGCTGGCCGAACGCACGTCGTGCAGGGTCTGCGCATCGGCGCCGTTGAAGTAGCCCTCGTAGACGACCCTGCCGTCCACCTGCAGCAGCACGCTGCGGATCTGCTTCAGTTCATCGCTGGCAATGGCGTGTTCCAGCGCCTGCAGACGCGCAGGGTCGGGTGGGGCGGCGGTGCAGGGCAGGCTGAGAAGAGATGCCAGCAGGCCGGAAATGGCCAGGAGTGAACGCATGATCGGGCTCCATCGAAAGGAGCCCGATTGGGCCAGAGCACCGGCTGAAGTGCTGGAAATTCCCCTGAAGAATTCTGAAAGCCTTGCGTTGCAAGGCTCGGCGCTACACGGGCTGTTCTTCTTCGTGCCCCAGCCACCACACCTGACCGGGCTCCGGATCCGGAAGCGGATGCTCGCGCTGTTCAATCGCCTCCAGCACGCGCCCCCTGCCGGCTGCCGTCCATACCGCCATCAGCTTCTCCACCGCGGTCCGGCCCTGTGCGGCGATACCGAGGTTGCGTTCGCTTTCCCAGCGATCGTCATCATCACGGGTCTCGTCATCGCCACGGTCGTCATCGTGCTGGTGCGGCGTGCCATAGCTGCAGCGCAGGCACAGGTGACGCACCGACTCGGTCCAGTCCTCGACCAGGCCGATGCCCGGCAAAGTCAGCGCGCGCAGCGCGGCAATGTCCTCCGGTCCATCGCACTGCACGAACACGGCATGGGTTGCCATGTCCGACGGCTGCAGACGCTGCATGGCGTTGAACACCGGTACCTGACGCTCACCATGGCTGCGATGCCCGGTGGATGCGCCGTCATGCAGCACGATGTCGCCGAAGCGGAACCCGCTCTCAGGCAGCGGTACGTTCTCCACCCGTGCACGCACCGGATCCAATCGGCGCATGTACACGGTCTCGCCGCTGGACCACGGATTCAAGCGGACACAGGCAACGCCGAAATTGCCGTCGATCGGGCCTTCGCCTTCGGGCAGTGTGATGCCGCAACGGGTCCATTGTCGGCGCGCCTCGGCCCAGTCACCGGCGCCGGTGGCGGCAATGCCGGCGTTCCATGCGCTGGCCTCGTCGAATGCATCGCGCAGCTGTTCCGAGCGCAGGTTGTCCTGCAGCGACGCCGGCCAGTCGCGCAGGTACTTGTGCGCCAACCCGCGCATGTAGTGCAGATTGGGCAGTTCGGGTGTGAGTTCGATCAGCTCGCCGAACAGGGCAGTGGCTTCCGCCAGGTCGCCAGCATCGAACGCTGCATAGGCAAGCGCTTCCATTGCCTGCAGCTTTTCGAGGGTTTCGTCGTCCAGCAGTTTGTCGTCTGCGTCGTGGTCTGCGGTCATGTCCGTGTGCCATTGAAGATCCAGCGCCACCTTAGCCCAGGCAGGTCGCGTGTTGTCCTGCAGCGAAGTGCTTTCGACGTTACGCAGCCCCGACCGTGTCAGCTTCCAGTGGCCGGCCACTGTCCGGCGGACGACTTGCACGGACATCCGCACCCTGGGCCGATCTGTTTGCTAACGTGGCTGCGCCTTCGACCCGGGAGTTTCCATGTTCCGCCAGACCTTGGCCGTACTTGCAGTGCTGATCGCCGGTACCCTGCCCATTGCCGCACAGGCGCAACCCGCGCAACCGCCGATCTTCGGTGCGTACTACCCCGGCGGTTCGGCCGAGCGCTATCCGGTATCGAGCATCCCGGCCGAACGACTCACCCATCTGTTCTATGCGTTTTCCACCATCGAGGACGGACGCTGTGCGATCGGAGCCGAGGCGCCGGCCAACTTCGCCGCATTGGCCGAGCTCAAGCGCCGTCATCCGCATCTTCGCACGTTGATTTCGATCGGTGGCTGGGGCGCAGGAGGATTCTCCGACGCTGCGTTGACCGAGGCCAGCCGCAGGCGCCTGGTCGACTCGTGCATGGCGTTGTTCTTCGAGCGCCATGCCGGCAGCTTCGATGGTGTGGATATCGACTGGGAATTCCCGGTCAGTGGTGGCCCGAAGGAACTGGCGCACCGTCCGCAGGACCGTGCCAACCTGACCAAGCTTGCGCAGGCCTTCCGCGTGGCGCTGGATGCTCGCGGCAGAAAGGCGGGGCAGCCGATGCTGCTGACTGCGGCGCTGGCGGCAGGTCGCCTGCAGACCGACGGTCCGTACGATCCCGTCGCCAGCTACGATCTGCCGGCGCTGGCCAAGGTGTTCGATTTCATCAACCTGATGAGCTATGACATGGGCACCGGCTTCTCGGCGGTGTCGACCTTCAATGCCCCCCTGCATGAAGTGCCTGCCGATCCGCTGGCGCCGGAACTGCGGCGCTGGAACAACGTCGCCGGTGCCGTGCAGTACTACCGCGAGCATGGCGTACCCGCGAGCAAGCTGGTGCTGGGCGTGCCGTTCTATGGGCGCGGTTTCAAGGTCACCGGCGAGTCGGCAGATGGCTTGTACCAGGCCTACAGCGCTCCGGCCGATGCCGGTGACTGGCGGGTGATCAAGGCGCGCTATCTCGACCAGCCGGGCTGGAACAAGCACTGGCAGCCGCAGGCGCAGAGCCCGTGGTTGTACAACCCGACCGAGAAGATTTTCATCAGCTATGAAGACCCGCGTTCGATCGGGCTGCGGGCGCAGTTCGCGCGCGAGCAGGGCCTGGCCGGTGTCTTCATGTGGGAGCTGACCGGTGACGACGAGCAGGCCAGCCTGCTCAACGCCATGCTGGCTCCGTGGCAGAAGGCCCGCGTCGGCGACTGAGCGTGCTGTCAGCGCCGGGCAAGGGCCGGCGCTGCAATCCGATCATCGATGGCGGGTGGTCAGTTCGCCCACACGCTGTTGGGGTCACCGTTGCGGGCC
This sequence comes from Stenotrophomonas sp. 14P6.2.3, assembly GCF_057799055.1. Taxonomy (NCBI): domain Bacteria; kingdom Pseudomonadati; phylum Pseudomonadota; class Gammaproteobacteria; order Lysobacterales; family Lysobacteraceae; genus Stenotrophomonas; species Stenotrophomonas sp. 14P6.2.3. The sequence continues at coordinate 46,144 of NZ_JBYOLA010000006.1, read as the reverse complement.
CGCCGCTGGCTCGCATACGCCAGGCGGGCAAAGCCAAAGGCCATCGCCAGTGCCATCGCATCGATCCAGAACAACGGCCAGTGGCCGCGTGCGGCGGCCAACCACAGCCAGCCACCGTTGAGGGCGCCGTGTGCCACCGGCACCAGCGCGGTGCTGATCGCTGCGGCCCACAGCAGCTCGCGCGCCGCCTGTGCCGGGCGGCGCAGGGCTGCCCACAGCGCACACGCCGCCCAGGTCACGAAGCAGGCCCAGCGGATGCCGTGGTCGACCTGGGCAGGGGCGACCCGCTCCAGCACCAGTGCGGCTACGAAGGCCACCGAGATCGCCACGCACAGGCCGATGCAGACACCCACCGTGGCCCGCGCCATGTTGACGGCCGCGCGTGACTGCTGCGGCTGACGGCGCTTGCGGCGCGACTCGATCCACAGCAGGTTGCCCGAATAGAACAGGAAGGCGCCGCCGAGGCCGAGCAGGAAATACAGCCAGACCACCACGCCGTTGCCGAACTCGCCGAAGTGCAGGGCATAGGCCGCACTGAGCGTGGCGTGGTTGGCATCGCGTTGGCCGGGCAGCTGGCTGGCCAGCACGCGGCCGCTTTCGACATCCAGCGCGACAGCGCCGAGCGGGCCGAGCGTGCCGCTGGCCTCGCCGGTGATCTCGATGGTCGCGTTGGCATCACCGCCATTGGCCAGTTTCAGGTAGGCCGGTTCGAAGTTGGCCACGCCCTGCGCACGCGCCACTTCCAGCGCCCGTGCATGAAGTTCGCGCAGGCTGCCCGGTGCAGCAGGGATACCACTGGCCTCGCGCAGCGGCGCGGTGTCCATCGCCGTCGGTACCGCCTGCAGTGCCTTGCCGTCGTAGATCAGGGGATTGAGTACGGCCATCTGCATGAACACCAGGCAGAGCAGGGCGCCGGTCACCGCGAACATCAGATGGAACGGCAGGCTGAGCACGCCGATCACGTTGTGCGCGTCCTGCCATTGCTGCTTCAGATTGCGGCCCGGGCGCAGCGCGAACAGATCGCCCAGCAACTTGGGCAGGTGGATCACCAGTCCGCTGAGCAGGGCCATGCCGTACAGCAGGCTGACGATGCCCATCACGTAGATGCCGGCCACCGGCAGGCCCAGGCTGTAATGCAGCTCGTTGACCAGTTCGGCCAGCCCGGTCTGCGGTGGCGTCGGGCTGCCGCCGGTCTGTCCGGGCCATGCATAGCGCCAGCTGCCGTCCTCGGCCTGCCAGTAGGCCAGCGGCTGCGGATGATCGGCGCCCGGGAAGGTCATGCCGACGTGGCGACGCGCCTCCGCGTGCGTGGCCAGCACGTCGTCGAGCAGGTACTGCGCGTCATCCAGGCCGGCGGGCAATGCGGTTGCCGCGCCAGGCGTCTGCCACAGCGGGAGATCGTGGTGGAACAGGGTCAGCGCGCCGGCATAGAACGCCACGAACAGCCCGAAGCCGGCGACCAGGCCAACCCAGGTGTGCAGGGTGGTGAACGTACGCAGGGTCTGTGAACTGAATTTCATGCGGTCGATCTCATTGCACCGCGCCGGTCAGGCGCAGCAGGCCGAGTACGGCGAAGCCGAGGGCCGCGCAACCGGCCAGGGTCAGCCAGGCGCGCAGCGGGCTGCGGAAACTGAAGGCCCACAGCGCGGCCAGCATCCACAACGGGACGAATGCGATCAGGCTCGGCACCAGGGCCTTCTGCCAGGGGCCCGGCGGCAGCCATGCGACCAGGCCGGTTGCCGCAGCGGCAAGGAAGAAGCCGGCGAAGATGCCCGCCAGTGCGCGCGACCACATCAGCGCGGCTCCACATCGGGGCGGTGCCATGCGGCCAGTGCCGGCAGCAGCATGGCGGCCAGCATCCAGGTGCACAGCATCGCCACCAGGCCGGCGGCAAAGCCCAGTTCGGCCATCCACAGCCACAGTGCGGCCACGGCAGCGACCAGGCCGATCTGCCGGCCCAGGCGCCCGGCACGGCGCAGCCGTGGCCAACGGCAGTGGGGGGAGGCGGCATAGAACGCCAGCGCGGAGAACATCGCCGACAGCATGCCGAGGCTGCAGAAGCCCAGGGTCGACAGGCCAACGGTGATCATTGCGGGCTCCGAGCCCGGCATACGGCCGGTGAACGCGGGGCACGGGCGGGACCGGCGGGCGCCGGTCGGGGCGGGTGGCGCATTGCAGGGTCCTGGGGGAAGCGGGCAGGCCGGCACGGGGGCTGGCTGCGCGCACATGGTAGTCATTGCGTTTTCACGCCGCCAGCCAGCGCCATTCAGGCGCCGCTTGGGCTTTGTCGGCCACTGGTTTAAGATCATCGGCAACCCCATCCTGGAACAAGGTGGCCCGCGCCCAGCGCCGGCCGAGCGTGCGACATGAGCACTACCACCGCCCACTGTTGACCTGCCCCGAAGGCCCTGTATTCCAGGCGCCCTCGCGGCGCTTTTTTATTGCCCGGGCGTTGCCCCGGGAGCGCTTTCCAGCCCGCCACGACGGGCCCCGCATGAAGCCATTGCAATGATCACGATTACCCTTCCCGACGGCAGCCGCCGCGAATTCGAACATCCCGTCAGCGTCATGGACGTCGCCCAGTCGATCGGCGCCGGCCTGGCCAAGGCCACCATCGCCGGTTCGGTGGATGGCGTGCTGGTCGATGCCAGTGACGTCATCGACCACGATGCCTCCCTGCGCATCATCACCGCCAAGGACGAGGAGGGCGTGGAAATCATCCGCCACTCCAGCGCCCATCTGGTCGGCCATGCGGTCAAGCAGCTGTACCCGGACGTGAAGATGGTCATCGGTCCGGTGATCGCCGAAGGCTTCTACTACGACATCTACTCCGAGCGTCCGTTCACGCCCGAAGACATGGCGGCGATCGAAAAGCGCATGGGCGAGCTGATCGCACAGGACTACGACGTCATCAAGAAAGTGACGCCGCGCGCGGAAGTCATCGAGATCTTCAAGGCCCGTGGCGAGGACTACAAGCTGCGCCTGATCGAGGACATGTCGCCTGACATCCAGGCGATGGGCATGTACTACCACCAGGAATACGTGGACATGTGCCGTGGCCCCCACGTGCCGAACACGCGCTTCCTGAAGGCCTTCAAGCTGACCCGCATTTCCGGCGCCTATTGGCGCGGCGACGCGCAGAACGAGCAGCTGCAGCGCGTCTACGGCACCGCCTGGGCCGACAAGAAGCAGCTCGATGCGTACATCAAGCGCATCGAAGAAGCGGAGATGCGCGACCACCGTCGCATCGGCAAGCAGCAGGACCTGTTCCACCTGCAGGAAGAGGCCCCGGGCCTGGTGTTCTGGCACCCGAAGGGCTGGGCGCTGTGGCAGGTGGTCGAGCAGTACATGCGCAAGGTGTACCGCAGCACCGGCTACGGCGAAGTGCGCTGCCCGCAGATCCTGGACGTGTCGCTGTGGCAGAAGTCGGGCCACTGGGACAACTACCAGGACGCGATGTTCTTCACCGAGTCGGAGAAGCGTACCTACGCGCTCAAGCCGATGAACTGCCCGGGCCACGTGCAGGTGTTCAACCAGGGGCTGCACAGCTACCGCGATCTGCCGATCCGCTACGGTGAGTTTGGCGCCTGCCACCGCAACGAGCCCTCCGGCGCGCTGCACGGCATCCTGCGCGTGCGTGGCTTCACCCAGGACGACGGTCACGTGTTCTGCACCGAAGACCAGGTCGAGGCGGAAGTGACCGCGTTCCACCAGCAGGCGCTGGCGGTGTACCAGCACTTCGGCTTCGAGGAGATCCAGGTCAAGATCGCGCTGCGCCCCGAATCGCGCCTGGGCGATGACGCCACCTGGGACAAGGCGGAGGGCGCGCTGCGCTCGGCACTGTCCAGCTGCGGAGTGGAATGGCAGGAACTGCCGGGCGAGGGCGCCTTCTATGGCCCGAAGATCGAGTACCACCTGAAGGACGCCATCGGCCGCACCTGGCAGCTGGGCACCATGCAGGTCGATTTCATGATGCCTGGCCGTCTGGGCGCTGAATACGTGGACGAAAACAGCCAGAAGAAGCATCCGGTGATGCTGCACCGGGCCATCGTCGGCTCGATGGAGCGTTTCCTGGGCATCCTGATCGAGCACCATGCCGGCCAGTTCCCGGCCTGGCTGGCGCCGACCCAGGTGGTGGTGGCCAATATCACCGATGCGCAGGCTGAATACGTGTCTGCCGTGACCAAAAGCCTTGCGGATCAAGGCTTCCGCGTCAGCGCCGATTTGCGTAACGAGAAGATCGGCTATAAGATTCGCGAGCACACGCTGCAGCGCGTGCCGTACCTGCTGGTCATTGGTGACCGCGAGAAGGAAAACGGCGCTGTGGCGGTGCGTACGCGTTCTGGCGAAGATCTCGGCAGCATGAGCCTCCAGGCTTTCACCGAGCGGCTCCAGGCCGAGGGCGCGTAAATAAAGGTCCGGCCCGTGCGCATTGGCGCCCGGGCCGGGTTCGACACCCTTGGGAGATCGCAATATCAGTACCCCTGACAACAAACAGAACCGCAAGAATCAGGAAATCCGTGTGCCGCGCGTCCGCGTGATCGGCAGTGACGGAGAAATGATCGGCGTGTTGACGCGAGACGAAGCGTTGTCCATGGCCGAAGATGAAGGCCTGGACCTGGTCGAGATCCAGCCGCAGGCAGACCCGCCGGTGTGCAAGATCATGGACTTCGGCAAGTTCAAGTTCGAAGCCCAGAAGAAGGCCAGCGAGGCCAAGAAGAAGACCAAGCAGGTCGAGATCAAGGAAGTGAAGTTCCGTCCGGTTACGGACGAGGGCGACTACCAGATCAAGCTGCGCAAGATGCGCGGTTTCCTTGAAGAAGGCGACAAGATCAAGGTCAACATCCGTTTCCGTGGCCGTGAAATGAGCCACCAGGAACTGGGTCGCGAGATGGCCAGCCGGATCGAGGGTGATCTGGGCGAGGACATCGTCATCGAATCCCGTCCGCGCCTGGAAGGGCGTCAGATGGTGATGATGATCGCGCCGAAGAAGAAGACCTGAGGCCTGACGGGCTGCCTCGCGGGGCGCCTGGCGGCTGAATGGATGAAGGTGAAGGGGCGCCGCTGGCGTCCTTTTGCTTTTCCGGGACCGGCGCAGCCGGGTTGCGGATGAAAAGCTGTATGGGGGCTGGTTACAGGGCAGTTTTGCCTGTATCATGCCCGGCTCGACCCACCCAGGACGGGTCGTACGCCGATCATGGCAGGACGGAAAGAGCGGCCCAGGCCGCCGCCAGATCAGTCAGAAACCAGGGTCATATCCCATCAAGGACATTGCAATGCCCAAGATCAAGACCAACCGGGCGGCGGCCAAGCGTTTCCGCAAGACCGCCTCGGGCAAGTACAAGTGCGGCCACGCCAACCGTAGCCACATCCTCACGAAGAAAGCGACCAAGCGTAAGCGTAACCTGCGTCAGACGAATCACGTCCGCGCAGAAGACGCAGGCCGTCTGGACCGCATGCTCCCTTACCTCTGAGGAACTGAAAAATGGCACGAGTTAAGCGTGGCGTACAGGCGCGTCGCCGCCACAAGAAAATCCTTGATCTGGCGAAGGGCTACTACAATGCCCGTCGCAAGGTCTTCCGCGTCGCCAAGCAGGCGGTCATCAAGGCACAGCAGTACGCCTACATCGGCCGTAAGCAGAAGAAGCGCAACTTCCGTTCGCTGTGGATCACCCGCATCAACGCGGCTGCCCGCATCAACGGCCTGAGCTACAGCCGTTTCATGAACGGCCTGCTGAAGGCTGGCATCACCCTGGACCGTAAGGTTCTGGCTGACATCGCCGTGCACGACGCAGCTGGCTTTGCTGCACTGGCCGAAAAGGCCAAGGGCGCACTGGCGGCATAAGTCCTTCCCGATGCCGTTGCCGTTCACGGAGAACGGTGTCAGGTAGAGGCAATGCATGGGGAAGGGCGCAAGTCCTTCCCCATTCTTTTTTGTGCCGGGCGCAGCCGTGCAGAAGGCGGGCGACCGGCAAGCGGTTGCGACGGCGCGGCCCTTCGTGCATCGCGATGGCAGACCGACTGGAGTTCCGGCTACCCATGAGCGACATCCAATCCCTCACTTCCCAGGCGCTGGCCGACGTGGCCGCCGCGCAGAGCCCGGACGCGCTGGAACAGCTGCGCGTGGCCCTGCTTGGCAAGAGCGGCAGCATCACCTCGCAGCTCAAGCAGCTCGGTGCGCTGCCGGCCGACGAACGCAAGGCGGCCGGTGAGGCCATCAACCAGGCCCGCGATGCGCTGAGCAGCGCGCTGGGCGAGCGCAAGGCAGTGCTGGAAGATGCCGCACTCGATGCGCGCCTGGCCGCCGAGGCGATCGACATCACGTTGCCCGGCCGCAGCGGCGAACGCGCCGGCCTGCACCCGATCACCCGCACCCTCGAGCGCATCACCGGCATCTTCGGCCGGCTGGGCTATGAGTTGTCCGAAGGGCCGGAGATCGAGGACGACTGGCACAACTTCGAGGCGCTGAACTTCCCGCCGCACCATCCGGCGCGAGCCATGCATGACACGTTCTACTTCGGTGACGGCCGCCTGCTGCGCACGCATACCTCCGGTGTGCAGGTGCGCTACATGGGCGAACACCAGCCGCCGCTGCGCATGATCGCCGCCGGCAAGGTCTATCGCAGCGACAGCGACCAGACCCATTCGCCGATGTTCCACCAGGTCGAAGGCCTGCTGGTCGACGAGCACTCGACCTTCGCCGATCTGAAGGGCACGTTGTCCGAGTTCGTGCGCGCGTTCTTCGAGCGTGATTTCGAGATGCGCTTCCGCCCGAGCTACTTCCCGTTCGTCGAACCCGGCGCGGAAGTGGACATCGCCTGGCAGCAGCCCGATGGCAGCACCCGCTGGCTGGAAGTGCTGGGCTGCGGCATGGTTCACCCGAACGTGCTGCGCAACGTCGGCATCGATCCGGAGCGCTACACCGGCTTTGCCTTCGGCCTGGGCGTGGAGCGTTTTGCGATGCTGCGCTACGGCGTCAACGACCTGCGCGCGTTCTTCGAGAACGATGTGCGGTTCCTGAAGCAGTTCGCGTAAGCCACAACCATGTCGTGCCGGGCCATGCCCGGCTGCACTTGAATCCGAAGCCCAGGCGCATGCGCCGGGCCCACCAGGGTGACCCCATGAAATTCTCCGAAAACTGGCTGCGCAGCCACGTCCCGACCACTGCCTCGCGCGATGAGCTGAGCGCGGTGCTGACCGCCATCGGCCTGGAAGTGGAAGACGTGGCCGCGCTTGGCGATGGCCTGCAGCACGTGGTCGTCGCGCGTATCGTCGAAGCCGAACGCCATCCCGAAGCCGACCGCCTGCAGGTGTGCAAGGTTGATGCGGGACAGGCTGAGCTGCTGCAGATCGTCTGTGGTGCGCCGAATGCGCGCCCGGGCCTGGTCGCGCCGCTGGCGATGGTCGGTGCGCAGATCGGTGAATTGAAGATCAAGCCGGCCAAGCTGCGCGGCGTCGAATCCAACGGCATGCTGTGCTCGGCCAAGGAGCTGGGCCTGGACAACGATGCTTCCGGCCTGCTGGAACTGCCGGATGACGCGCCGGTCGGCCAGACCCTGGTGGAGTACCTCGGCCTGCCGGACGCCAGCATCGAGATCAAGCTGACCCCCAACCGCGCCGACTGCTTCAGCATCCGCGGCATCGCCTATGACGTTGCTGCAGCCACGCGCAGCGAAGTACTGGATTTCATCGCAGAGCCGATCGCCGCCCACGGCAGTCGCGAGCTGGCAATCCAGCTCGATGCCGGTGCCGAAGCGCCGCGCTATCTCGGTCGTGTCATCGAAGGTGTCAACGCTGCGGCGAAGACTCCGTTGTGGATGGCCGAGCGTCTGCGCCGCAGTGGCGTGCGCCCGGTGTCGCTGCTGGTCGACATCACCCAGTACGTAATGCTCGAGCTGGGCCAGCCGATGCACGCCTACGATCTGGGCACCCTGCAGGGCACAATCGGTGTGCGTCGTTCGCGCGCCGGCGAAAACCTGAAGCTGCTGGACGGCCGTGATGCTGCGCTGGACGACAGCTTCCTGGTGGTCACCGACGCTGATCGCGCGGTCGGCCTGGCCGGCCTGATGGGCGGCTTCGATACGCGCGTTACCGATGCCACCACCGCCGTGTTCCTGGAAGCGGCGCACTTCGCACCGGCCGCGATCATGGGTCGTGGCCGCAAGCTGGGCCTGCATACCGATGCCGGCCACCGCTTCGAGCGTGGCGTCGACCCGGCGCTGCCGCGTACCGCCATCGAATACGCCACCCGCCTGGTGCTGGACCTGGCCGGCGGTATCCCTGCGCCGGTTACCGAGGCGGTGAACGCGGCCGACTTGCCGCAGCCGGCCACGATCCTGCTGCGCCGCGCACGCATCACCCGCGTGCTGGGCATCACCATTGAAGACGCCGAAGTCGAGCGCATCCTGCGCGCGCTGGGCATGCAGGTGGCGATCGCTGGCGAAGGCTGGCAGGTCACTGCACCGAGCCGCCGCTTCGACATCGCCATCGAAGAAGACCTGATCGAGGAGCTGGCCCGGATCCACGGTTACGAGCAGATCCCGACCACGCTGCCGGGTGGTGCATCGCGTGTTGCGATGCCGACCGAGACCCAGCTGGACACGCTCAGCGTGCGCCGCCAGCTGGTTGCCCGCGACCTGCAGGAAACCGTCAATTTCGCCTTCGTCGACGACGCACTGCTGAGCCAGTGGCAGCTGCGCGACAACCTGGTGCCGCTGGCCAACCCGCTGTCGGCTGAGCTGGCGGTGATGCGTCCGGCGCTGCTGCCGGGCCTGGTCGCTACCCTGGGCCGCAATGCCGCCCGCCAGCTGGGCCGCGTGCGCCTGTTCGAGATCGGCCGGGTGTTCGCCCAGCAGGCCGGCGACGCGTCGCTCGGCGAAAGCCGGCCGGCACCGCTGGAAACCTCGCGCGTGGCCGCTGCGGTCTGCGGTGAAGCGCAGGCAGTGCAGTGGGGCCTGCCAACCCGCAAGGTCGATTTCCATGACCTGAAGGGCGACCTGGAATCGCTGGCCGCTGCCAGTGGCGCGGTGCTGGAGTTCCGCCCGTCCAGCCGTGCCTACGGCCATCCGGTGCGTTCGGCCGAAGTCTTCCGCGACGGCTTGGCGATCGGCTGGATCGGTCAGATCCACCCGCGCCTGGCCAAGGCGATGGACATCGACGTGGATGTGTACGCCTTCGAGCTGGATCTGGAGGCGCTGTCCGCCCGTGCGCTGCCGCGCGCCGGTGAACTGTCGCGATACCCGGCGGTGCGCCGCGACCTGGCCTTCCTGGTGCCTGAACAGGTGGCCTGGAGTGACCTGGCCGCGACCATCCGCCAGGCTGCCGGCCCGTTGCTGCGCGAGCTGAACCTGTTCGACCGCTACGTCGGCCAGGGCGTCGAGCCGGGATTCAAGAGTCTCGCTATGGGCTTGATTTTGCAGGACAAGTCGCGCACTCTGACGGACCGCGACGTGGAAGCGGTAGTGGCCGAGGCGGTCACTGCCATCGAGCGTGAACACCACGCCCGGATCCGCGGCTGAGCGGGCAGCACTCGGGGGTAGCAGGCAATGGCATTGACCAAGGCGGAGATGGCGGAAAAGCTGTTCGACGAAGTCGGTCTGAACAAGCGGGAAGCCAAGGAATTCGTCGACGCGTTCTTCGATGTGCTGCGTGAAGCATTGGAACAGGGACGTCAGGTGAAGCTGTCGGGCTTTGGCAATTTCGACCTGCGGCGCAAGAACCAGCGCCCGGGTCGCAACCCCAAGACCGGCGAGGAAATTCCGATTTCCGCCCGTACGGTGGTTACTTTCCGTCCGGGCCAGAAGCTCAAGGAGAGGGTGGAAGCTTATGCTGGATCCGGGCAGTAACCGCGAACTTCCGCCGATTCCGGCCAAGCGCTACTTCACCATCGGTGAAGTCAGCGAACTGTGCGACGTCAAGCCGCACGTGCTGCGCTACTGGGAAACCGAGTTTCCCAGTCTCGAGCCGGCCAAGCGCCGTGGCAACCGTCGTTACTACCAGCGCCACGACGTGCTGATGGTGCGGCAGATCCGCAGCCTGTTGTACGAACAGGGCTACACCATCGGCGGCGCGCGCCTGCGCCTGGATGGTCCGGATGCACGCGAGGAATCGGCCTTGAGCAACCAGATCATCAAGCAGGTGCGGATGGAACTGGAAGAAGTGCTGCAACTGCTGCGTCGCTGACCCATTTCCGCCGTAATCCGCTATACTTCACGGCCCGCCGCACTGGCGGGTACATCGCAGCATCAGTCGGGGCGTAGCGCAGCCTGGTAGCGCATCTGCCTGGGGGGCAGAGGGTCGTCGGTTCGAATCCGGCCGTCCCGACCACTGTGATGAAACAGACAAGCCTGCGCAGCGATGCGTGGGCTTTTTTGTTGCGGCGTTGTATCCTGCGCGCACTCGTACTACCGCGGCTGCTGAACCCGGTACTCACGAGAATACGATCATGGAAACGCAAAGGAACCGCGCCTGGAGGCGCTCGCAGTCGCGCCACCACGGCGGCGACCACACGGCACCACTGCCGATCTTCAAGCCGGAAAAGAACTGGAAGCTGATGTATACGCGTGGCGACAAGCTGCTGCGGGCGCGCCAGCTGGGTTTCACCTATCCGGTCCTCAGCCCGAGACAACTACTGGATCAGGAATGTTGAACCTGCTGTTTGTCTGCAGCCGCAACCAGCTGCGCAGCCCCACCGCCGAAGCGATGTGGCAGCGCCGGCCGGGTATCAGTGCGCGCTCGGCCGGCACCAGCCCGCACGCGCGCCGGCCCATCAGCCCAGCGGATATCCGCTGGGCTGATGTCATCTTCGTCATGGAGCCCAAGCACCAGCATCGGCTGCAGGCGAATTTCGCGCGCCTGCTTGAGCACACGCCGCTGCACTGCCTGGACATCCCCGACGACTATCGCTGCATGGATCCGGCGTTGATGGCGCTGCTGGAAGCGAAGGTTGCGCCTTACCTCACATCGTCAGTGTCGAAGCGGTAGATCAGCTCCGGATCGCCTTCGTCGAGGCCGTGCACGATCCCGCACTGCACGAAGCCTGCGGCTGCCAGCAGCCGCTGCATGCTGGCATTGGACTGGTTGGTCGAGCTGAAAAGTCGGGTGCCCGCGCTGATCGACGTGGCATGCAGAAGCAACGCACGGCCGATGCCGTGTCTGCGCAGCGGCGCGGCCACCATCAGCATCTCGATGAAGGCCTCACCGAAGAAGTGCCGATGCTGCACGCGGTAGCCGGCCAGCCTTCCATCGAGCTCGGCGGCGTGCATGTGGCCGTCCGCCAGCCACTGGCCGATCTGCGCGGCACGGCGTGGGTCATCGGCCGCAACGCTGACCAGGGCGATCAGTGCCGGAAGATCCGTGCACTCGGCCGCGCGCACCCGAAGTGCTGGAGCCTGCGGGGTCATCGCCGACGGCTGCGCAGCAGCAATCCGCTGCCGCTGACCAGGCAGGCCAGAAGCGTGAGCAGCGACAGCGGCAGGTGGAATTCATCGCGACCGGCCGCAGCGAAGCCGGCATGGATGAGGGCGGTGCCGATACCCAGCACGCCGCACAACAGCGCGTAGCGGCGCGCAGAACCCAGGCCGAGCACCACCTGGCGATAACCGTGCAGCAGTACGCCGATGGCAAGCAGGTTGAACAGCAGGAATCCCTGGATGCCGCCGGGCACCTGGAACATCTGCCACTCCTGCCAGAACGCGGCATCGATCTGATGCAGCAGCAAGGACATCATCGTTGCCAGATACCAGCGTTCCATGCGGTGTTTCCTGCTGTGAGAGCCTCATTCTAGCGAGGATGGGTGCGCAGCCATCGCACTCAGTAGACGCGGAATTCGGCGCGGCAGCCGTCGCTGACCCATACGCCGCGTCGGTCCCAGCCCCAGTTGCGGTCCTCGGTGCAGGTGGTGACCGACTTCTGCTTGACCAGCCGCACGTCATGACGGACGCGGATGCGGCACTGTTTCTCCTTGTTTTCGTAGGATTCGCAGACCAGGCGCTCGCCATCGCGATCACGGTCACGGTCACGTCCGGGCCAACGACCTCGCCCACGCTCTTCGGCGACGAATTCGGCGCGACAGCCATCGGTAACCCACAGCATGCCGCGGCGCTGTCCCCAGTTGTCGTCTTCCACGCATCGCGTCACCGACAGCTGCCGCGCCAGTCGCGCACGTCCTTCGAACGGGCACTGCTGGGTCTTGTTGAAGTGTGATTCGCAGGTCGTGCGCGGCGATGACTCGCTGTCGTAATCCTGGGCCGAGACCGTGGTTGCGGCCAGCAGCAGGGCAAGCGCAGAACCGCCCAGGGGCAGTAGCAGGCGAAGGCTCATTGAAACCTCGGGTTGGGAATGGGACGCAAGAATGGCGCACGTGCGGCGCTCTGCGACGACCGGGGCCCGCGCTGGCTCAGGACGGATTTATAAGTGTCCGGCAGCGCATGCAGGGCGTTACATCCCGTATCATCCCCGGCACATCCGATTGCATCGGTTTACAGTTTTTTACACGTTCCAGCGCTTTCGAACGCGACCTCCGGGCCTCGCCCGTGGCTGCTGGCGCGGGTGCGGACAAGGATGTGCGGACCACGACGACCACAGGGGGTTGCGTTGATCAGCAGTATCGTCATTCATCGGTCGGCCGGCACAGGCGCGGTCGAAGTGCAGGTCCTGGACACGACGTTCAAGGGCAAGCGTGTTTTTGTTGCCTGGGGCCTGCGTGGCCTGGAATTGACCCGCCAAGCCGAGCCGGAAGATACGGTAGCGGCCCGGCGTGCCTTGCGGCTGGTTTCCCGCCAGGCCGACGGGCCGCGCAGCAGTGAGATTTTCATCGCCAACCAATCGGGCGTGGCGATCAGCGTCTACCGGATGCTGACCGAAGCCCGCAGCGGCGACGCCGTGTTCTTCCTGTGCGATTCGCCACCGGTGGTGGAATGGCTGGTCACTTCGCTGGAAGTGCAGCCCGAACCGACCGCGTGACCGGGTGCACGGCGATGTGCGTCATGCCAACGCCGCGTCCACCGCCGCGCGCGCATGCAGGGTCGTGGTGTCGAACAGCGGCACCGGGCTGTCTTCGGTACGTACCAGCAGCATGATCTCGGTACAGCCCAGGATGATCGCTTCGGCACCGCGGGCAACCAGGCGTTCGATCACCTCGACGTACACCTGCCGTGATCGCTCGCTGACCACGCCGGCGATCAACTCCTGGTAGATGATCGCGTGCACATCGCGGCGGTCGTCGGCCTCCGGAACCAGTACGTCCAGGCCGAAGCGCTCGCTCAGCCGCCCACGGTAGAAGTCTTCCTCCATGGTGAACGCCGTGCCGAGCAGGCCGACACGCTGCAGACCGGCCTGCACGATCGCCGTGGCGGTCGGGTCGGCGATGTGCAGCAGGGGCAGCGGGCAGGCCGCCTCGATCTCACCAACGAGCTTGTGCATGGTGTTGGTGCAGATCAGCAGCAGTTCGGCGCCACCGGCCTGCAGCCGCTGGGCCGCATCGACCATCTCGTTGCCCAGCGCATCCCAGTCACCGTCATGCTGCAGCTGTTTGATGCGGGCGAAATCCAGCGACCACATCAGCAACTGCGCCGAGTGCGCGCCGCCCAGCCGCGCGCGTACCTCTTCGTTGATGAGGCGGTAGTACTGCGCCGAGCTTTCCCAGCTCATGCCACCGATCAGGCCAAGCGTCTTCATGCGTGTCTCCGTGCCGGGGAGTGCCATTGCAGCACAACCGAGGTCGGGATGCTGCGTGCCGGCTTGGCCGGACGCGCAATTACGGGCGGACCCGTCGCAGCAGCTGCCGACACGCCTGATCGGCGTGATAATGGGGTACGACAGGCAGAGGGCAGGGCGATGGGCGAATGCTGTGGCTGCGGCAAGACGCTGGATGTGGCGGCCATGCAGGCGCGCCACCGGCGTGTGCTGTGGATCGTGCTGCTGATCAACCTGGCCACCTTCCTGATGATGGTCGGCGCGTCGTGGTACAGCCACTCGTCCGCGCTGCTCTCCGGTGCGCTGGACAACCTGGGTGACGCCGCCACCTACCTGCTGAGCCTGCTGGTGGTGGGTGCCGGCGTGGCGGCGAAGGCGCGGGTTGCGTTGTTCAAGGGCGCGCTGATCCTGGCGGCGGCGGTGGCAGTGGCGGTACAGATCGGATGGCGGCTGGCGCATCCACAGGTTCCCCTGTTCGAAAGCATGGGCCTGGCCGCGCTGCTGAATCTTGCCGCGAATGGCTTCTGCCTGTGGCTGCTGACGCCGTATCGCAATGACGACGTGAACCTGGCATCGGCCTGGGAATGCGCGCGCAACGATATCTTCGAGGGCATTTCGGTGGTGCTGGCGGCGGCGCTGGTGGCGCTGTTTGGTGCCGGTTGGCCGGACCTGCTGGTCGCCGTCGCACTGCTGGTCGTGTTCCTGCGCTCGGCGCTGCGGGTGCTTCGCATCGCGATGGCCGAACTGCGTGCGTCGCGCGTTGCCAGCGGCTGAGCCGCAGCAGCTGTAACCGTCGAATCGACCTTGGACTGTGCATGGTGGTGACAGCCGCTGCGCACTATCCTTGCAGGGATTATTCCGGTGGACGAAGTGATGGCCCTGCATACCTGGTGGTGGTTCCTGGCGACAGTGTTCGTGCTGTGCGGCACGCCGGGTCCGAACATGCTGCACATCCTGGGGCGCAGTGTCGGCCTGGGCTTCCGTCGCAGCGTGCCCGCCATGGCCGGTTGCCTGCTGGCGATGCTGCTGGTGCTTGCGGCGTCCGCGGCCGGCCTGAGCGCGGTGCTGCGCTCGTCGCCGATGCTGTTCGATGTGCTGCGCTATCTGGGTGTGGCCTACCTGGCCTGGTTGGGCATCAAGGCCTGGCGGGACAGCTGCCGGCAGGCGCCGGTGGCGACAGACGTCGATGCAGCCCTGGCGCCGGTGCATGGTGCCTGGGCGGTGTTCCGTGGTGGTCTGCTGGTGGGGCTGAGCAATCCCAAGCTGCTGCTGTTCGCCGCGGCGTTCCTGCCGCAGTTCGTCGACCCCGCGCGTGGCCAGGCCGTGCAGTACACGGTTCTGGTGGCCACCTTCGCTACCTGCGAACTGTTCTGGTACGTGATGTACGCGGCGGGTGGACATGGGCTGCGCCGTTGGCTGGCAAAGCCCTTTGCGCAACGCTGGTTCGAACGCCTGGTCGGCAGCGTGTTTCTCGCCTTCGCAGTGGCGCTGCTGCGCTTCCGGCCGCGCTGAGCCGGATCGTTTCACGCCGCGCCTGCGACCTGTTCACGCGTGTGGCATCGCGGCCTGCCTAACCTGATCGCACCTTCAGTATTCCCGTCAGGGAGAGGATCGACATGATCAAGTGGGCCATCATTTTCGCCATCATCGGCCTGATCGCCGGCGCGCTGGGTTTCGGCGGTATTGCCGGCGCCGCGGTAGGGATCGCCAAGTTCCTGTTCTGGGCTGGCATCATCATTGCGGTTGTACTTTTCGTGCTTGGCATGACCGTCGCGAAGAAGGTCGCCTAGCCCGGCAGTTCGTGCAGCGGCGCGCTCAATGCGCGCTGCTGTGCGAGAACAGATTGATGACCAGTACGCCGGCACAGATCAGGCCGATGCCGATCAGTGCCGGCGCATCCAGGCGCTGCTTGAACACCAGCAGGCCGATCAGCGAGATCAGCACGATGCCGACGCCGGACCAGATGGCATAGGCAATGCCGGTGGGGATCGACTTCATCGTCAGCGACAGCAGGTAGAAGCACACACCGTAACCGGCGAGCGCGCCCAGCGTGGGGCCGAGGCGGGTCATGCCTTCCGATGCCTTGAGCAGGGAGGTGGCGATCACTTCCAGCACGATCGCGCCGGCCAGGTAGAAATAGGGGTTCATCGCAGTCTCCCGCTCATACCGGTTCGCACAGCTTCAGTGCCTCCAGGGCCATGGCCTGGGCGTTCTGGCGTTCGTTTTCATCCAAGGGCCGCCCATAGGCGGTGGCCCAGTAACCATCGGCAACGCAACGCGCGGCGTACAGGCGCGGATCGCAGGCTTCATCCGGAAACTCGGCCAGCATGCCGCGCAGCCACGTCCGCCAGTAGACCAGCAGCGCCGGCTCCAGCATGTTGCCCATGGTGAGCCCGATGTCGTTGATCTGCTCCTGCTGCAGCAGATGTTCGAAATTCACCTGCACATAGGCACGGCTGAAGCCGCCATGGCGGGGAGGAGACTGTCGCAGCACCTCGCGCACTCTGTCCTCGAAGTCGGCGATGAGCGAGGTCAGCGTCGCCTCGACCAGGTCCTGCTTGCTGCCGAAATGATGGAACAGCGCGCCCTTGCTGACACCAGCCGCGTCGGCGACGTCCTGCACGGTGAGGGCCGCCAGCCCATTCTGGCCGATGGTATGGGCGGTCGCGTGCAGCAGCGCCTGGCGCACGCTGTCGGGCGCCTTGCGGCGGGAGCGGGGAGGGGATTCTGGCATGGGGGACGAAACCGACTGGACGGTATGATTGTAGCGCGGGGGCGATGCGCCCGACGCGCACGATCAGTTCAGCAGGTCACTGCAGATAGAACGCGATGCCGGTGCCGAGCTGCAGGTCGGGGCTGTTGCGATTGAGGCCGAGATCGAAAGAGGCGTCCAGCTGCACGTTCGGCCGCAGCATCCAGGTCAGGCCTGCGCCGGCGATGGCCTGGTCGGGTTGCTGCCTGGCGTGGGTAAAGCCGGCTTCGAGATAGGTGCCCAGCCGCTCGGTCACGCTCAGCGCGAGGCTTGGCGACCAGGTCGTGCTGCGCTGGCCTGCGCCGCGCTGATGGCTGCCATACAGCGCACCGCTCCAGCGGTCGTTGAAGGTGTGTTCGACGCTGGCGGCCAGCGCGTACTGGCGGCCATCGCTGAAGGCGGCATCGCCACGTGCGATCACACCGCTTGCCAGCAGCGCCCAGGCCGTGCGCTCGGTACTGCCAGGACCTGCCCATTTCACTCCGACGGTGCTGTCGCCGGCGCCGCGCTGCTGCGTGCGTGGCATGTCAGGGCCACGTTCGCGCTGGCGCTGCCACGGTGTGGACGCCAACTGCAGTTCCCAGCCCGGCGCCAACCCGGTGCGCAGCAACAGGTCGCTGGACAGCGAGGTCGTACGCAGGCCGTCGCGATCACGATCGCGTTGATAGCTGGGCAGGCCCACTTCGACGGCAAGGCCGCCACGCGGCACCGTGTCAGTGCCGAAGCCGATGCCGGGACGGTCGAAGCTGGGAGGTTCTGCGGCCAGCACCGGGGTGCTGGCCAGCGACAGGACGATCAACAGGGTGTGGCGCATGCGGGTTCCGTTTCGCAGGGATGCTTCAGCATGCGCGGCGATGCCGTGCGCGCGGCGTGAGCCGCGCCGTTCAGTCGCTGATGCGGGCGAAGCGTGCCTGCGGGCCGTGCTCGCCGGGCACCTGTTCAATGAACATCGGATAGGGACGCACCCACAGTCCGCCTTCGCCGTACAGGGCGCGATAGAGCACCATCGGCTGCAGCGTTTCACTGCTGCGGACGATGTCGATCACCTCGTACTCGCCACCTTTGAAGTGGCGGTAGCGGCCAGGTGTCAGCGCGGGCAGTGGGGCCAGGTCGGTCATCGTCAGCACCCGTTACCTGCGCGCCGGCGTTGCCGGGGTGGCGCAGTAGGCGTCGATGGCTTCGGCAGTGTTGGCCAGGCCCTGCGCTTGCGCCAGTTCCCATGGGCGCTCGCAGCGCTGGCTGTGCTCGCACCACTGATAGCCGGCCGAACCGATGCATCCGTGTGCATCGCGGTCACCACCAACCACGGGCGTGGCGGTGTCATGGGTGACCGGTTTTTCCGGGCTGGCACACGCGGCCAGGGCCAGCAGCGGGATCAGGAACAGGACTTTCATGGGCGCGGCTCCGTGCCGTAAACCGACAGTTTGTTCGGTCCCCGCAGCAGCGGCAAGCATCGCTGGCCAATCCTCAACTCAGCGATGCGCGGACCAGTTCCTCGATCAGTACCACGTAGCTGGCGGCGAAATAGAACTTCAGCAGCGTCGAACGCTGCAGTGGAAGCGAGGTGCGCATGTGGAAGGGGCCCCTGTTGATGACGATAGTGTGAAGCGCGGCTGACTTCGTGACAAGGGTCACGGAATGGATTTCCTAAATGGCCTCAGGGATGTGATGGGCGGCGCTTTCTGAGGTGCCGGTAGGGAGTTTTCGGATAAATCCGATAGGTCTTCCCCGGGGCGCTGGCTAGGCTGGTCGGGCATCGGAGATCGGCCTTGCGCCGGTCCCGGATTTCCCAGAAACGCAGGAGCCCACCATGGTCATCACTGTCCAATGCACCGCCCAGCGCTGGTCCGTCCTGGATCCGCAGACACGCGCGACCGAAGAGTTCAGCACCGGTGCGGCCGCCTTCGACGCCGCTGCCTCGCGGGCCAGCGAACATCACTGCCGTACCGGCCAGCACAGCACCGTGCGCGTGGAAGCACTGGGCACGGCGGTCGACGCGCTGCACTTCGGCCGCTGAGCCGCCGCAGCCGCAGTCAGTTGCGGTTGGGTTGGTTGAATGGGGGAAAAACCGCCGTCGCAGCTCCCTCTGTGCGCCACGCCCGGAATCCCCGATGCTTGCCTCCACCGTATTCACCTGGAGACGAGGGATGGGCAAGGGACTCACTTGGCGCACCGTGGCGTGCACCCTGTTGCCGATGATGGCTGCCGCTGGCGGCGTGCAGGCGCAGAACTATGGCTACGACGATCGCTACGACGATCGTGGTGGCAATGGCATCGTGCGCTGCGAATCGATCAAGAACCGCAGCAACGAGTGCCGGCTGGAAGGGCGCGCGCGCATGATCCGCCAGTTGTCCGGCTCCCCCTGTGTGGAAGGTGAGACCTGGGGCCAGTCCCGTTACGGTGTCTGGGTTACCCAAGGCTGCCGCGCCGAATTCGTCGGTGAATACCGGCGACCGGGCGGTGGCGGCGGTGGTTGGGGCGGTGGTGGTGGCAACGGCTGGGGCGGAAGCCAGTGGGGTGGTGGCGGCCAGGTGATTGCCTGCCATTCCAATGACCGGCGCCAGCAGTACTGCGATGCACAGGTTCGTCGCGGCGTGCGTCTGGTACGGCAGGAATCGCGCAGTGCCTGCATCGAAGGCCAGAGCTGGGGCTGGGACCGCCGTGGTATCTGGGTCAGCAACGGCTGCAGGGCCCAGTTCCAGGTGAATTGAGAGGCCGATGCAATCGGCTCAAGATCAGAGAAATCTGATAGCGATCACACTTCTTTCCTCGTATTGTCGACTCCCGGGACGCCTTGCGCGTCCCGGTTCGCACTGGCCATCCCTGTCGCGCCTGGTGCGGTCATTCTCTCGTCGTCGATACGCTGTTCAAGGAGTGAGCAACGCATGTTGATCCGACTGCAATGTGAGCAGCGCCAATGGCGCGTGCTGCACCCGGACAAGCCGGAACCGATCGAGTTTCGCGATGGCGTCCGTGCCTTTGACTTCGCCGAAACCCTGGCCCGCCTTCATTTCACCGATACCGGCCAGCGCGCCTCGGTGCGGGTGGAGTCCAGCGGTGCTTTTGTCGAGGCGATCAGCTACGGCTGAGAGCGCCGTTCGCCGGCAGGGTCTGCGGCATCCACGCATGGCGTGGATCTACTTTTGCGCCACCAGCACCTTGGTAGATCCACGCCATGCGTGGATGAGGGGCCTGGGGAGCCACGCATGACGTGGCCCCGTAACCCTGGCGGCGCTCAGCCCGCCGCGCTCAGTGGCGGGTTACCAGCGGCCAGTTGCGGCCAGCGCTTGAGCAGGGCCGCACGGATGCCGGCGGCATCGATGCCGGCCTCGGCCAGCAGGTCCTCGCGGCTGGCGTGATGCTGGAAGGCATCGGGCAGCCCCAGGTGCAGGATCGGGCGCAGCACGTCCTCGGCATTGAGCAGTTCGGCCACGGCCGAACCGGCGCCGCCCGCCACCACGTTGTCTTCGATCGTCACCAGTGCCTCGTGCTGGTTGGCCATGGCCAGTACCAGCTCGCGATCCAGTGGCTTGATGAAACGCATGTTGACCACGCTCAGGCCCAGTTCGCGACCGACCTGTTCGGCGGCGGCGACGGTGCTGCCGAAGGCGAGCAGGGCAACACGGTTGCCCTGCAGGCGCAGCTCGCCCTTGCCGATCGGCAGGGTCGACAGATCGTTGCCGGCATCCACGCCGGTACCGCTGCCGCGCGGGTAGCGCACCGCCGCCGGGCCGGGGTGCTGCAGGCCGGTGCTGAGCATCTGCCGGCACTCGGCTTCGTTGGACGGAGCCATCACCACCATGTTCGGCACGCAGCGCAGGAAGCTGAGGTCGAGGTTGCCGGCGTGGGTTGCACCATCGGGGCCGACGACGCCGGCGCGGTCGATCGCGAACAGCACATCCAGATCCTGGATGGCCACGTCGTGCACCAGCTGGTCGTACGCGCGCTGCAGGAAGGTGGAATAGATCGCCACCACCGGCTTGCCGCCCTGGGTGGCCATGCCTGCGGCCAGGGTCACCGCGTGCTGCTCTGCGATGGCCACGTCGAAGTAACGCTGCGGATATTCCCTGCTGAAGCGCACCAGGCCCGAGCCTTCGCGCATCGCCGGGGTGATGCCGTACAGACGCGGTTCGGCGGCGGCAGCGTCACACAGCCAGTCGCCAAACACGTCGGTGTAGGTGGGCTTCTTCGCGCCGGTCTTGGCCACCAGGCCCTTGTCCGGATCGAACGGGCCCACCGCGTGGTAACCGATCTGGTCACCTTCGGCCGGCTCGTAGCCCTTGCCCTTGGTGGTCATCACATGCAGCAGCTTCGGGCCCTTGGAGGCACGCAGCGTCTTCAGCGCGGACAGCAGCGCCGGCAGGTCATGGCCGTCGATCGGGCCGGTGTAATGGAAGCCCATTTCCTCGAACATCGTGGACGGCACGAACATGCCCTTCCAGTGTTCTTCCCAGCGCTTCACGAAACGGGCGGGGTTGTTCTTCTTGTCGCCGAGGATCTTCTTGCCGCCTTCGCGCAGCGCATTGAGCGTGCGGCTGCCGGTGGCGCGGCCGAGCATCTTGGTCAGCCCACCCACTGCCTCGGAGATCGACATGTTGTTGTCGTTGAGGATCACCAGCAGGTTTGGTTCCGGCTCCATGCCACCGGCGTGCATCAGCGCTTCGAACGCCATGCCGGCGGTCATCGCGCCGTCGCCGATCACGGCCACGACCTTGCGGTCGTCACCTTCGGTCTGGCGCGCGATGGCCATGCCCAGCGCTGCCGAGATCGAGGTCGAGGAGTGGCCAACACCGAAGGTGTCGTATTCGCTCTCTTCGCGCTTCGGGAACGGCGCGACGCCATCCTTCTGCTTGACGGTGTGGATCTCGTCGCGGCGACCGGTCAGGATCTTGTGCGGATACGTCTGGTGGCCGACGTCCCAGACCAGCTGGTCAACCGGGGTCTGGTACAGGTAGTGCAGGGCCACGGTGAGCTCGATCACGCCCAGGCCGGCGGCGAAATGGCCGCCGCTTTTGCCCACCGATTCGATCAGGTAGGCACGCAGTTCATCGGCAACCGCCGTCAGTTCGGATTCGTCGAACGTGCGCAGGTCATCCGGTGTCTGGATGCGCGCGAGGCGGGGATAGCGGGCAGAGTCGATCATCATGTTCGCACTTGTTCTGAACGCCCATTTTCGCCCTCAAACGGGGGTGGGGCAAGCAAACGCCGCCGTCCGTGACAGGACGGTGAGGGTTGCATTCCCGGCAGTTCAGGTGCAGAGCTTGGAACGCTTGGGCAGCTGGGCCCTCAGGAACGCCATCTGGTCGGCCAGGATGTTGCGGTTGGACAGGATCAGGTGCTCGATCCAGCTCGGCCGGTAAGGCACTGCCAGCAGCGGCATGCCGGCCTGTTGCGGGGTGCGGTCACTCTTGCGCGAATTGCAGTGGAAGCACGCGGTGACTACGTTTTCCCAGGTATCCAGGCCGCCTTTGGACAAGGGCATGACGTGGTCGCGGGTGAGGGTCGGGCGTCCGAACTGCTGGCCGCAGTAAAGGCAGAGATGGGCATCGCGGGCGAACAGGGCCGGGTTGGT
Organism: Stenotrophomonas sp. 14P6.2.3; assembly: GCF_057799055.1. Classification (NCBI taxonomy): domain Bacteria; kingdom Pseudomonadati; phylum Pseudomonadota; class Gammaproteobacteria; order Lysobacterales; family Lysobacteraceae; genus Stenotrophomonas; species Stenotrophomonas sp. 14P6.2.3. The sequence goes on along the minus strand of NZ_JBYOLA010000006.1, from coordinate 24,125 downwards.
CAGGTTCGGTGTCGGGTCCAGCGCACGTGAGCGGGCATGGCCGCGCGCGGCGATGATCGGGTGCAGGTCCATCCCGCTCTGCATGCCACTGCGACGATTTGTCCCACCGTGGATGTGCAGGCAGGGGTCGCCGAGGGTCCAGGCGACGGCATCGCGGGCGTAGAGGCAGGCTGCGTCCTGCCAGGTGATCCAATCCAGGACCCGCCCGTGACCATCAAGTGAGAGCAACCGGACCGTGCCGGGGCGATGCAGCGTCGTGGCGTTGGGCGATGCTTCGGCGCCCGGAGCAGAAAACGGAGCTCCGGCTTCGATCAGACCCAAGCGTGTAGTGTCTGTCTCCATCGGGAAAACAGCTTATACCTGAATCATTGCGATTTGGGTATCGCCCGGAGGGCGAAACCCAAATCGCAATGATTCAGGTCCGCGCATTCCACCTAATCCCCGCACCTGTCGGTGCGCCCCCTTTAACAAAAGGGGGCTTTTCTCCAGATGGATTTCGGGGGTTTCCATCCACGCGTGGCGTGGATCTACGTGTCGACCAAGGTCGACACCTACCAACAGCCGCGGGGAGTTGTCGAAGGCGGGGTGGGTCCGGTTGCGGGGGCGTGAGCGCCATGGATGGCGCGACCGAGGCTACAGGGACGTACTTGCGCCGTCCCCCGCAATTGGACCCACCCCGCCATCCCGCAGGAAACCAGCTGTTGCTGTTGCTCCAGCTGTTGCAGTTGCCGGCCAGCGGCCGGCACTACCGCAGGTGCCGGGCGCGGCCCGGCTCAGGCGCCGAAGCGTTCGTCGTCCATTGCCATCAGCGGTGCAGCACCTGCCTGGATGGCGGCGGCGTGGCTGAGGGTGCGCGGCAGCACGCGGGCAAAGTAGAAGCGCGCGGTCTCGCGCTTGCCCTGCGCGAATGCCGCGCCGTGCGCGCTGGCATCGGCGGCGGCAACGCTGCGGGCCCACCAGTAGGCCAGCACCACATAACCCGAGTAGAACAGGTAGTCGTAGCTGGCTGCGCCCAGTTCATCCGGGTTGGCGGCCGAACGCTGCAGAACGTCCATCGTCAGCTTGCCCCACTCGGCGGCCTTGGCGCGCAGCGGGCCGATGAACTCGGCCAGGCTTTCGTTGCCTTCATTGGCCTTGGCGAACGCTTCGATCTCGGCCAGCATCAGCTTGAGGCCAGCGCCCTGGCTGGACGCAGTCTTGCGGCCGATCAGGTCCAGCGCCTGGATGCCGGTGGTGCCTTCATACAGCGTGGTGATGCGGGCATCGCGGGCCAGCTGTTCCATGCCGTGCTCGCGGATGTAGCCGTGGCCACCGAAACACTGCAGGGCGTTGTAGGTGTTCTCGATGCCCCATTCGGTCTGGCAGGCCTTCGAGATCGGGGTCAGGAAGCTCACCAGGGTGTCAGCGCGCTCACGTTCGCCGGCATCTTCTGCATGGTGGGCGACGTCGATCAGGGTGGCGGCGTGCAGCGCCAGCAGGCGGCTGCCTTCCACCAGCGACTTGATGGTCAGCAGCATGCGGCGCACGTCCGGATGCACCAGAATCGGGTCGGCCGGCTTGTCCGGGAACTTGGCGCCGCTGAGCGAACGCGACTGCAGGCGCTCGCGGCTGTACTTCAGCGCGTTCTGGTAGGCGCGCTCGGACAGACCGATGCCCTGCAGGCCGACGCCCAGGCGAGCAGTGTTCATCATGGTGAACATCGCCTGCAGGCCCTTGTGCGGCTGGCCGACCAGGTAGCCCTGCGCGCCATCGAAATTCATCACGCAGGTGACCGAGCCCTTGATGCCCATCTTGTGCTCGATGGAGCCGCAGCGCAGCGCGTTGCGCTCACCGACGTTGCCGTCGCGATCGACCTTGAACTTCGGGGTGACGAACAGCGAGATGCCCTTGGCGCCCGGCGGGGCGTCGGGCAGCTTGGCCAGCACCAGATGCACGATGTTGCCGGTCAGGTCGTGCTCGCCGGCGGTGATGAAGATCTTGGTGCCGGTGATCGAATAGCTGCCATCGGCGTTCGGCTCGGCCTTGGTCTTGAGCAGGCCCAGGTCGGTGCCGCAATGCGGCTCGGTCAGGCACATGGTGCCGGTCCAGCGGCCTTCGATCAGCGGCTTCAGGAATGCCTCGTGCTGCCAGGCTTCGCCGTGCTGCTTCAGCGCTTCGATGGCGCCGTGCGACAGCAGCGGGAAGTTGCCCCAGGCGAGGTTGGCGGCGTTGATCATTTCATTGAGCGGCACGCCCAGCGTGTGCGGCAGGCCCTGGCCGCCCAGTTCCGGTGACGCGGTAAGGCCGGTCCAGCCGCCGTCGACGAACTGGTCGTAGGCCTGCTTGAAGCCGGGCGGGGTGGTTACTTCGCCGCTGGCCTGGTCGAGCACGCAGCCGATCTCGTCGCCCACGCTGTTGAGCGGGGCCAGTACGCTGGCGCTGAAGCGGCCGGCTTCTTCCAGCACGGCATCGACAACATCGGCGGTGGCGTCGGTGAAGCCAAGACGGGCGAACAGCGGCTCGACCTTCAGCACATCGTGCAGGCCGAAACGAAGGTCGGAAAGCGGGGCGGTGTAGCTGCTCATCGGTGCGTCTCGATTTGATCAGTAACAGGGGGAGCGGCGCGATGCGTCGCGGCGGAAAGCGGAGATCAGCGCAGTACGCCGGGCAGGCCCGGGGCCTGGTTCAGCGTGCTGCGGCTGTTGATGTCGAAGGTGCGCTGCTTCTTTTCCTGCGGCGTGGCCGACACCGTGCCCTTCAGGCTGTAGGCAAGGGTGCGGTTGCTGGCCAAGGCGTCGGCGATCACCAGGCGTGCGGCCGGGCTGGGCTTGAAGTTCACGTTGATGACATCGGCGGAAACGCCGCCGATGGAGATGCCCGGCTTGGCGGACAGGGGGCCGGCATCGGTGTCGCCGATGGTCAAGACCAGCGCGACATCGTCGAAGCTCATCGGCATCGAACTGTAGTTCTGCAGACGCAGGGCGACGGTCCAGTCGCCATTGGCCTGCACGGTCAGCTGCTGCAGGCTCGCGGCCGGTTCCGAAACACGCTTGACGATGCCATCGCCGCAAGCGACCAGGGCCAGGGTGCACAGGACGATCAAGACGGTACGGAAGCGGTGGAGCATGGGCGCAGGTCCTCTGAAGGCGGTGCGTGGAGTAAGCATACTACGGCGTATGGTGGAATGGGTCGCCTGCGGCGACCGGCCACAGAGGGTAGCGCGTGAAGATGCACGCGAGGCGTGCGCGATGCCGGATTGCGGACGTAGCGTGCCCCGGTTGGGCGGCGCCTCAATCGGCGGGGGTGTCGCGCAGGGGCGCCATCATGCGCAGCGGTGCGAGGTCGTAGCCCATCTCTTCGGCCTTTGCCTTGAGCCGGTCGAACAGGGCGCGGTCCATCTCCGGCAGGCGCGCGAGGATCCACAGATACTTGTGGCCCGGTTCACCGACCATCGCCCACTGGTAGTCGGGGTCCAGCGCGATCACCCAGTAGTCGGCCCAGACCAGGGGCACCCAGCTCAGCCAGTCGGGAACGAAGCGCACCTGCAGCTGGCCGGGCTGTCCCGCAACGGGCCGCGCCACGCCTTCGGCGACAACCCGCTCGCCATCCGCCTTGCGGCAGGCATTGGTGACGCTGATGCGGCCATCGCGGCGCAGCCCGTAGTTGGCGGTGATCTCGCCCACGCACTGCTTCTGGAACGACACCGGCAGATGTGCGATCTCGTGCCACTGCCCGGCGTAGCGATCGATGTTCAGTTCACTGACGGCGCGCACGGGCTCGGCAGCGAGTGCCGGTGCGGCGAAAAGCAGCAGGCAGGCGAGCAGGGCAGGGCGCAGGTGCATTGATCGGCTCCGGGCAGGAGTCTGGAGCGTAGGGTGCACGGCACGCGGAGGTGTGAATGTTTCGTCAACCGGTGTGGCCGCGTCCGCGCAGGATCGATGCGGCGCGATCCACGTGCCGCATGGTCGGAAAGTCACAGACAAAAAAAAGACCTGCATTTCTGCAGGTCTTCGAAAATGGTGGCCGAGGACGGAATCGAACCGCCGACACGGGGATTTTCAATCCCCTGCTCTACCAACTGAGCTACTCGGCCATGTAGAAAAAAAAGACCTGCATTTCTGCAGGTCTTCGAAAGTGGTGGCCGAGGACGGAATCGAACCGCCGACACGGGGATTTTCAATCCCCTGCTCTACCAACTGAGCTACTCGGCCACTTGTTTCGTTGCAGCGATGTCGCTGCCGAGGACGCGCATAATACGGACGTAGGACAGGTTCGGCAAGCGTTTTGGAAAAAAACCTTCACATTGGTGTCTGCGACCGGTGGAAGGCGCTGCAAGTGATTGATCCTGCGTTGACCCAGCTTGGCCGGAAATGCTGGACGCGGAAAACAGCGGCCCGCCGCTGACGCCAAAGCTGACGGGGCAAGCAATGCAGCGGCGGAGTGGGGACGGTGCCGATGGAACGCTGTTTTCATGGCACCCACGAGGGCAGGGCACGGCGTACTGTCGCGGTTCCCTCCCCGACGCTGCCCGCAGCAGAGCCATTGGACATGTCCGATTCAACCACCCGCATCGTGCTCGCCTCTCGTCCGCAAGGTGCGCCGGTCGCCGCCAATTTCCGCCTCGAACAGGCGCCCCTTCCGGCGCTGGGCCCCGGCCAGGTGCTGTTGCGCAACCGCTACCTGTCGCTGGATCCGTACATGCGCGGACGCATGGATGATGGCCCGTCGTACGCACCGCCCGTGGCAGTGGATGCGGTGATGGAGGGCCAGACCGTGGCCGAAGTGCTGCAGTCGCAGGCGCCTGGCCTGGCGGTGGGCGACCTGGTGCTGGCCCCTGGCGGCTGGCAGACCCATGCCGTGGTGGCGGGTGATGCGATCAGCCGGCGCCTGGATCCGGCCGGGCTGCCGCTCAGCACGGCGCTGGGCGTGTACGGCATGCCGGGGTTCACCGCGTACTCCAGCCTGATCGAAATCGGCAAGCTGCAAGCCGGTGAGACCCTGGTGGTGGCTGCTGCCAGCGGACCGGTCGGTGCCACCGTGGCGCAGCTGGCCAAGCTGCAGGGTGCGCGCGTGGTCGCCATCGCCGGTGGCGAGGCCAAGCGTGCGTACCTGGAAACACTGGGCGTGGATGTGGCGCTGGACCACCGCGCCTCCGATTTTGCCGGGCAGCTGCGTGCTGCTGTACCGGATGGCATCGACGTGTATTTCGAGAACGTGGGCGGGCATGTGCTCGACGCCGTGCTGCCGCTGCTTAATGATTTCGCGCGCATTCCGGTGTGCGGCACCATCGCCACCTACAATGCCCGCGGCGTCGCGCAGCCTGGGCCGGATCGGCTGCCGGCGCTGTTCAGTCAGATCCTGCGCCAGCGGCTGACCGTGCGTGGCTTCATCGTCCACGACTTCAAGCATCTGTGGCCGGATTTCGAGCGCGACATGCCGCAGTGGCTGCGCGATGGGCGTATCCAGTACCGCGAAGACGTCGTGCAGGGACTTGAGAATGCACCGGAAGCCTTCTTTGGCCTGCTGCAGGGGCGCAATTTCGGCAAGCTGGTGGTGAAGCTGGATTGAGCGATTGCTTCATTGAGGGCACCGGAACGGAACCGGTGCCCTCAATCTTCGACGCGCGCCGTTCGTGGGCTTACGGGGCGAAACGCAGCTGTTTGGCGTCGCGGATCTGGATCTGGGTCTGGTAGTAGTACTTGTCGCTTTGCTGGCCGTTCGAATCGATGAAGGCGATGCGTACCCGACCCGCGGTACCGCGCACCAGCAGGCGCCGGTTCTGCAGCTGTTCGAGCTTCATGCCGAACGCTTTTTCCAGTTCCGGGCGCAGCGCGGCATCGATGTTGAGCGTGATGTTGAGTGGATGGCGGTAATCGCGCTCGCTGTTGAGGTAGATGCGCTCGCCTTCGGTACCGGTGGCCTGCACGGTCAGCACGAAAACGCCGGAGATGCCGCGAGAGGGATCATCCTGCGCCGCACGCACCGCTTCGTAGTTGCCGATATAGCCCGGTGGCGGCATCGGTTGCCGGTCAAGGCGATGCGCGCAGCCAGTGGCGAGCAGCAGTGGAATCAACAGGGCAGGGCGATACATGGCGCGTCCTTGTGCGAGGTGATCCGCCGATTGTGATCACGCGACGATGACGATCACAAGCACTGCAGGAGCGTGATGGCTGCACGCGTTGTTCGCAGGCAGCCGACCACCGCATCACGCAGGCGCGGATAGCGTTGTCTGCGTCACGCCGGCCTGTTGCCGGCGCCATGGGAGCGATTCATGACCGAACACGACAAGAAGACCTCGAATGCACACGAAGGCGTGCAGGAGAGTCGCCAGGACCGGCAGCAGGATGAAGTGGCCAAACAGCGTCCCGGCCAGCACGACCAGAAGGTGCGCGATGCACATTCGCGTGCACCCGTGCGCAAGGACGGCGGGCAGGACCCGGCCTGAGCGGAAGGCCAAAACAGAAAGCCCCGGCAGTGCCGGGGCTTTCTGTTTTTCATATGGTGGAGCCAAGGAGGATCGAACTCCTGACCTCGTCATTGCGAACGACGCGCTCTCCCAGCTGAGCTATGGCCCCAAGGGGATGTTGCATCCCGTGGGCAGCGGAGCTGGCGCCACGTGACGGACCTAGCATAGCGCTGCCAGGTGCCGGCTGCCAAGGGGCACGCAGGGACGCAGCGGAATCGCCGCTGCGTCCCTCTGCGGCCTGTCGTTTCAGGGCAGCAGGGCCGCCGCGCGCTGGATCGCGATGTCGGTCGCAGCCGACACGCCATGCAGGTGGATGCAGGCGTGGATCATTCCCGGCAGGCGCTCCAGCGTGCAGTCCACGCCCGCCTCCCGCAGCTGCGCGGCGTACTGTTCAGCTTCGTCGCGCAGCGGGTCGAACTCACAGCTCAGTACCGTCGCCGCCGGCAGCCCGCGCAGATCGCGGGCATGCAGGGGCGAAGCAAGCGCCTGTCGGCGGTCACCCTCGCCCAGATAGGCCTGCCAGCAGCGCTGCATCAGTTCGGCGCTGAGGTAGTAGCCGTCTGCGAACTCGCCGTAGGTGCTGCTGGCCATGGTGGCATCCAATGCCGGGTACAGCAGCAATTGATGCGATGGCAGCGGCAGTCCCTGATCGCGCAGCAGCAGGCAGCACGCTGCTGCGAGATTGCCGCCGGCGCTGTCGCCGCCGATGACCAGGCGTGCTGGATCAAGCCCCAGGTCTGCGGCATTGGCCTGCAGCCACAGCCAGGCGTCGACGACGTCGTGCAGCGGCGTCGGGAACGGATGCTCCGGGGCCAGGCGATAGCCGACGGCAGCGATGACATGGCCGCTGGCATTGGCCAAGGCCCGGCAGGGGCCGTCATAGACCGCCAGCGAGCACTGGAACCAGCCACCGCCGTGGGCGAACAACAGGGCCGGGCGCGGTTCCGTGCTGATGGCCGCGGGCGTGTACAGGCGCACGACCAGCGCATGGCCGTCGCGCGCGCTGATGACGTGCTCCACGACATGCGATACCGCCTCGGTGGCGCCCTGCAGCGTGGGCAGCGCCTGCTCGCTCAGTGCGCGCAGTTCCAGCAGATCGTCCGGCAGCGGTTGCGCCGCCACCGCATCCACGAACGCCTGCAACGCAGGTTCAAGCGGCATGGTCAGCCTCCTGCAGGAACGGCAGCAGCTGGGCGAGGAAGGCCTGCGGCGCTTCTTCCATGATGAAGTGGCCACAGCCCGGAACGACGCTGCCGCGCAGATCATCGGCGTGCGGCTGCAGGGTCAGCATCGGGGCGTTGCCGGTGGCGTGCTCGGCGCCGATGGCCAGCACCGGCATCGTCAAGCGGCGTTGTGCGCGGACCTGGTTCTGGCGGATGGTTTCCGGAATCGCGCGGTACCAGGCAAACCCTGCACGCAACGCGCCGGGGCGGCTGTAGGCGGCGATGTAGGTTTCGCTGGCTACCGCATCGCGCCGGTACGACCAGCGGTCGAACATGAAGTCCAGGTAGGCGCGTTCGCGACCGCTGATGAGTGCCTCGGGCAGATCGGCCACCTGGTTGAACATGAAGTGCCACAGGAAGATGTTGTCGGCTGGCGCGGCGAAGATGCCCGGCTCAGGTGCCAACCCGGGAATCACCGCTTCGGTCACGGCCAGGCGCTGTACCGCCTGCGGCTGGTCGCTGGCCAGCGCATAGGCGATCCACATGCCGATGTCATGGCCGACCACCTGGTAGCGCTCGTGGCCGAGGGCCTGCATGGTCTGGTGCAGTACCGCGGCGGCACTGCCGGTGTCGTAACCGTGTGCGGGACGATCGGATTCGCCGATGCCGGGCGGGTCGACCGCGATCGCTTCGAAGCCGGCCTCGGCCAGCGCATGCAGCACGTGGCGCCAGGCGTACCAGGTCTGCGGCCAGCCCGGGATCAACAGCACCGGTTGCCCGCTGCCGGCGGAGACGCAATGCACGCGCTGGCCGTCGATGCGCAGGTAGTGGTGGCGCAGGGTATCGTCGCCGGAGGTGCCAGCGGTGGGGATGTTCTTCATGGGGATGTTCCTGTGGGGGCTCAGGCGATGCCGAGCATGTGCTGCATCTGGGCGCTGCTGATCGGCGCGCCGGCGAAGTCGTCGAAGATCTTGTCGGTGACCGGAATGATGTGGTCGCGGATGAAGGCGGCACCTTCGCGCGCACCGGCTTCCTGGTCCTTCAGGCAGCACTCCCATTCCAGCGTTGCCCAGCCGGCGTAGTCGTACTGCGCCAGCTTGGAGAAGATCGACTTGAAATCGACCTGGCCATCGCCCAGCGAGCGGAAGCGGCCGGCGCGTTCGGTCCAGTCGGCGTAACCACCGTAGATGCCCTGGCGGCCATTGGGGCGGAACTCCGCGTCCTTGACATGGAACATGTGGACAAGCGGATGGTAGATGTCCAGGAACTGCAGGTAATCCAGCTGCTGCAGCACGAAGTGGCTGGGATCGAACAGGATGCGGCAGCGCTCATGCTGGCCCACACGCTCGAAGAAGCGTTCGAAGCTGGTGCCATCGTGCAGGTCTTCGCTGGGATGGATTTCGTAGCAGAGGTTGATGCCGTTGTCCTCGCAGGTATCGAGGATCGGCCGCCAGCGTCGTGCCAGCTCATCGAATGCGGCGTCGATCAGGCCCGGCGGACGCTGCGGGAACGGGAACAGGTAGGGCCAGGCAAACGAGCCGGAGAAGGTGCCCATGTCCTGCAGGCCGAGCCGGCGCGAGGCGCGGGCGGCCAGATGCAACTGCTGCTGTGCCCATTCGCTGCGTGCCTGCGGATTGCCGCGCAGCGCCTCCGGGGCGAAGCCATCGCACAGTTCATCGTAGGCCGGATGCACGGCCACCAGCTGGCCCAGGATGTGGGTGGTCAGCTCGCTGACCTGCAGGCCGTGTTCGGCCAGGGTGCCACGGATGTCGTCGCAGTAGTCCTGGCTGTCGGCGGCGGTGGCCAGGTCGAACAGGCGCGCGTCCCAGGCCGGAATCTGCAGGGCCTTGAAGCCGTGGCCGGCGGCCCACTCGGCGATGCCGGCGAGGCTGTCGAACGGCGCCTGGTCGCCAGCGAACTGCGCCAGATGCAGGCTGGGGCCTTTGAGGATTTGCATGTGTTGCTCCAATTGTTTGTAGGTCGACAAAGAATAGGCGCGTGCATCGGGATGGTCAACACCCGCGTTACACTGCGCGCCTCAGAACGGCAGGCAGGCAGATGGCAGGGCGACCGCGCGAATTCGACAGGGACCAGGCATTGCGCAAGGCGATGCTGCTGTTCTGGCAGCACGGCTATGAGGGCACCTCGATGTCGGCCCTGGTCGAAGCGCTTGGCATTGCCTCGGCGCGCATCTACGCCGCGTTCGGCAGCAAGGAGCAGTTGTTCCGCGAAGCGGTGGCGCTGTACGAGGAAGGCGAGGGCGGCTTCGCGCCGCGCGCGCTCGAGCAGGCGTCACTGCGCGATGCGATCGGCAGCATGCTGCGTGATGCCGTGTTGACCTACACCCGTCGCGGTCGTCCGCATGGCTGCCTGGTGGTGTCCTCGGCAAGCAGCGTGTCACCGGATGGCGAGGGCGTACGTGACTGGCTGGCCAGCCATCGTCGCCAGCGCACGGGGGCGATCATCGCGCGGCTGCAGCAGGCGCAGGCGGACGGCCAGCTGGCGGCCGATCTGTCCGTGCAGGCCCTGGGCGATCATTTCGCCACGGTGCTGCATGGCATCTCGGTACAGGCGCGTGACGGCGTCAGCCGCGAACGTCTGCTGGCGATGGTCGAGGTTGCGCTGGCGCCGTTGCCGTGAGATCCGGGGTCAGATCCGTTTCCCCTTGGGAAACGGATCTGACCCCAGGCGGTGCTGGCTGACTGTGCCGAAACCGCTTGTTTCACCGGGTTCGGGTGCCGCGCAACGAAATTGTAACAATTTGGAGGATAATGGCCGCTTGCGCAGTTTTCCTCCTATTTGCCGCCCGGTCAGCGCAGGCCGCACGGACGCCTCCTCAGAGCTTTCGATGCCTTCCCATTCCGATTCCCGCCGTTCGTCGGGCATGTCGTCCTCCCTCGTTTCCTTCCGTCGCCATCCGCTGGCCCTGGCCTGTGCAGGCCTGGCCCTGGCTGCCAGCTTCGGTGCTGCCGCGCAGGACAGTGCGCCGACCCCGACCGGGCTGGACACCATCACCGTGACCGCCGAGCACCGCGAGCAGAACCTGCAGGAAGTGCCGGTGTCGGTAGGCGTGGTGCAGGGCGAGCGCATGCGCGACTTCACCGCCGGCGGCGACGACACCCTGCTGGCGCTGTCCGGCCGCGTGCCGAGCCTGTATGCGGAAACCACCACCGGCCGCATCTTCCCGCGCTTCTACATCCGCGGCCTGGGCAACATCGATTTCTACCTGGGTGCGTCGCAGCCGGTGTCGATCATCCAGGACGACGTCGTGCTGGAACACGTGGTGCTGAAGTCCAACCCGGTCTATGACGTGGACCAGGTGGAAGTGCTGCGCGGTCCGCAGGGCTCGCTGTTCGGCCGCAACACCACCGCCGGCATCGTCAAGTTCGACACCCTCAAGCCGACCCAGGACTACAGCGGCCGCGTCAGCGCCAGCTACGCCTCCTACAACAGCGTGTCGATCGACGGTGGCTTCGGTGGCCCGATCAACGACATCGCTTCGTTCCGCGTGTCGGCCCTGTACCAGCACCGCGACGACTACGTCGACAACACCTACACCGGCCCCAGCGCCGACGGCACGGTGAGCCCGAAGAAGAACGCCATGGGCGGCTTCGACGACCGCAACGTGCGTGCGCAGCTGCTGCTGACCCCGAGCGACCAGTTCTCGATCCTAGCTTCGGCCCATGCCCGTGATTACGAAGGCACCTCGACCCTGTTCCTGCGCAACGCGCTGACCAAGGGCTCGAACAAGACCGACGTGCCGCGTGACCAGGTGGCCTACGACGAGGCCGACAACAACCCGCAGGCGTACAAGACCTACGGCGGTTCGGTGAAGGCGCGTTATGACTTCGGCGCGATCGACTTCACCTCGATCACCGCTTACGAAACCACCTCCGGCTACAGCCGCGGTGACACCGACGGCGGCGCCGCGGTCAACTTCCCGGTCAATGGCGTGCCGAACGGCTATGGCCAATCGATGGGCCAGATCCGTGACCTGGACCAGTGGACCCAGGAATTCCGCCTGGCCAGCCACGATGACAGCGCCCTGCAGTGGCAGGCCGGCGCGTTCTACTTCAACGGCAGCGATACCACCGACTTCTACCAGCGCGCCTGGTTCCTGAAGGGCGCGGCGCGCAACCCGAACAACTGGGTGCGCCTGCGCAACAAGAACACCTCGTGGGCCGGTTTCGGCCAGCTCAGCTACGCCTTCACCGACAAGTTCACCGTCACCGCCGGCCTGCGCCAGACCCGCGATGAGAAGCACACCCGCCTGCTGAAGACGGCTGATACCGCCGCCGGCCTGGTCACCTACAAGGGCCGCACCGACGTCAAGATGACCGACACCACCCCGAGCTGGGATCTGAGCGCGATGTATCAGATCACCCCGGACGTGAGTGTCTACGCGAAGGTCGCGCGCGGCTTCCGCGGTCCGACCATCCAGGGCCGTTCGGCCGTGTTCAACGCTGACTTCACCACCGCCGATTCGGAGACGATCCTGTCCTGGGAAGCGGGCGTGAAGAGCAGCCTGTGGGACAACCGCCTGCGCTTGAATGCCACCGCGTTCACCTACACCGTCAACGACATCCAGCTCAACGGCAACGATTCGGACGGCAACGGCGTGCTGTTCAACGCCGACAAGGCCAAGGCCTACGGCTTCGAAGCGGACATGGAACTGCGCCCGATCCCGAACCTGACCCTGAGCGCCGGTCTGAGCCTGCTGCACAGCGAGATCAAGGACAAGCGCGTGTATGCGCAGGTCTGCGCCCTGAACGGCAAGGTGGTGTGCACCGTCGATGACCCGACCATCAAGGTCGGTGCCAACACCTTCGCCCAGATCGATGGCAACCCGCTGCCGAACGCGCCGAAGTACAACATCAACCTGGCCGCGCGCTACGACTTCCCGGTCAGCGATGCAGGCACGATGTTCGTGTCCACCGACTGGAACAAGCAGGGCTACACCAGCTTCGTGCTGTACGACAGCCAGGAGTTCAACTCCAAGGGTGATTTCGAGGGCGGCCTGAAGATCGGCTACTCGGGCAACTACGGTGCCTACGAAGTGGCGCTGTTCGCGCGCAACATCACCAACGAGAAGAACCTCAAGGGTGTGATCGAGAACTACATGGCGGCGGTCTACAACGAACCGCGCACCGTGGGTGTGTCGCTGAACATGAACTGGTAAGACGCATCGGTCGGTACCGCACGCGGTACCGACACCTTTGCACTACCCTCCAGACGCCCTGCCTGTGCAGGGCGTTTGCCGTTGTGGGAACTGACACGTGGAGTCGACGCCCCGCAGGTGCAGGGCGTCGTGACGGGTCTACTTGGCGGCAGGCGTGACAGCAGGTGCCAGTTCGGCGAACAGGCCGCCGAGCACACCCATGGTGGCCGTGTCGGCGCCCATGTCTTCGGCGGCGTTGGCAATGGCGATCACGCCACTGTTCTGTGCGGGGAAGAGCACCACCCAGGCCAGCCAGTTGCCATCGGAGCCACCGTGCACCAGCACCGGACCCTGGCGGCCGGCGATCGACGGCTGTACGCCCCAGTCCAGACCCGAGGGGCTGCCCGGTTGCGCGCTCTGCATCAGCGTGTAGGACGCCGGCGTCAACAGCGTGCCCTTGCCGTGGCTGCCGGCGAGCTGGTCGATGGCGAACAATGCCAGGTCCTGCAGGCGCATGTGCAGGTTGCCGGCGGCGGTGTAGATCGGCGGTACGCCATCATCGGCTTTCTGCGGCGCGCGGGTGACGGGCTTGCCGCCGCGGTGGCCCAACGGCTGCCCTGCCGTGGTCGGCCCGAAGCCGGCACCGGTCATCTTCAGTGGCTGGAACACCTCGCGTTGGATCAGCGTCTCCACGTCCTTGCCTGTGGCGCGCTCGGCGATCACGGCTGCGATCAGGAAGCCGCTGTTGCTGTAAGCGAATTCCGTTCCCGGCGGGTGGACCGGTGCCTCTGACAGCGCGGCCTTGATGTAGGCCTCGCGCTGCACCGGCAGGGCACGCGTGTCGGTGAAGAAAGCATCCAGAGCGGCGCCATCGGTGAGGTTTTCCGGCAGGCCCGCGCGGTGCGACAGCAGCTGCACCAGCGTGACGTTGCGGTAGGCCGGCTGCATCTGTGCCGTGAGGTCGGGCAGCATCGTCGACAGCGGCGCATCCCACTTCAGCACGCCCTGTTCGACCAGGCGCGCGATCATCGCCACGGTGATCGGTTTACCGGTCGAGCCGATCATCCAGGCATCGCCCGTGCTGACGGCCACCTTTTCATCATTGCGGCGTACGCCGCTGACGGCCTGCTCGGCGATCTTGCCGTCGCGGATCACCAGCACACCCATGGCCGGCGTCGTAGTGCCCTGTAACGCCTGAGCGATGCGTGCCTGCAGGTCATCGGCGGCGCTTGCACTGGCAGCGACGCACAGGAGTGAAACGCCCAGCCATCGGCGCAGGTGGCGCATGGTCCGGGAGGAGGAAGCTGCGGTCCGTTCGGAGATGATCGTGTGCATGGGAGTCCTTTGCGCAGCAGCGTGGGCAGGACCTGCGCCGACGGCATCGGTCCTGCGGGGTGCGTCGTCCACTCGTGCCTTGAACAGGCGTACAAGGTGACGTGCGATTCACTCTTGCATGCCGTCGACGCAGGCGTATGTGTCTGCAGTCATGTACATGAACTGCGCGGCGCGATCCTGTTGGCGGGCGTACAGGATTATCGGACCGCCGCATGCGGCAATCTGCGTCAGATGGGCTTCGAAGAGCGATAGCGCGACGTGTCGCACGCTGCAGGCACGTGCCCCGCGATCTCATGGCCATGCCCGGGCGTGCCGTCGCCGCGCTGCATGCGCGACGACGGCTGGATGCTCAGGCGGCGGGCAACAGCGGTGCCAGCACCGGCTCCAGTTCCTGCTGGCGCCATCCGGCCAATGCGGCAGGCCACTGCCGATGCTCCAGATAGCTTTCCAGATGCTTGCGCGAGGCCAGTACGCCGTCGGCCAGGCCGAGCTCGCGGCTGCGTTCGGCTACGGCATCCTGCAGCTTCTTCAGCAGCTGCTTGCTGGCATCGCTGGCCTGCATCGCCAATGGTGCATCGGCTTCGTCGGCCAACGGCGTATCCAGCGCTTCCCATACCGCAGCGGCAAGCTTGCGCGGCGCCTTCGGGAACTGTTCGAACAGCTTGCTCAATGCAGCCGCGTCGGCTGGCGGCGTGCGTGCAAGGGTCGCGGCCAGCTCGTTGTCCAGGATCCAGCTGCGCGGACGGTCGCTGGCGCGCGCCTGCACGTCGCGCCAGCGCAGCAGGCGCAGCAGGCGGCGCTGCGCGGGCGCGTCCAGGAACTGCGCCGAGCGCATGCCCAGGTGTGGCCAGCGGTCCTCGTCATTGGCGACGCTGGCCAGCAGGCGCTCGCCGTCGTCGTGCAGCCACTGCTGGCGCCCCAGCGATTCCAGCTTGGCGGAAATCGCGTCATGCATCGCGAACAGATGCTCGACGTCGTCGGCGGCGTACTTCAGCTGTGAGTCCGACAGCGGCCTGCGCATCCAGTCCGAGCGGGTTTCGCCCTTTTCCAGTGCCACGCCGGTGATCTCCTGCACCAGCTTCTGGTAGCCCATGCCAGCACCGATGCCGGCCAGGGCGGCGCCGATCTGGGTGTCGAACAACGGGCGCGGCAGCACGCCGCAGGTCCACTTGAACGCCACCAGGTCTTCGCTGGCGCTGTGCATCACCTTGGTGATGGATTCATCGGCCAGCCACGGCGCCAGCGCCTCGGGCATGCCGGGAATCAACGGGTCGATCAGCAGGATGTCCTCGCCGACGGCCATCTGCACCAGCGCCAGCTGCGGCCAGAAGGTGCGTTCACGGATGAATTCGGTATCCAGGCCGATGCGGGTCGGCCGCTGCTGGCGGTATGTGTCCAGCTCGGCGGGGGTGGTGATCCAGGTTGCCACAGGTCAGGGCCTACTACTCGTGTTTGCTCAGGCAGGGGAGAATAGCCTAACGTCGGTCCGCATCCGTGCCGAAGGAGGCTCTGCTTGCGTTTTCTGCTGTCGCCCGTGCTGTGTACCGCCTTGGCCGTGGGCCTGGCCGGTTGCACGCCGTCGCCCCCTGCGCAGACCTCCGATGGCACCGCAGGCCAGCCGGCCGATCCCGCGCCAGAGGCCGGTCCGGCGCCTGGTAGCGGGCAGGGCACGGTGACCATTGCCGGTGACGATGCGGCCGAGGACATCCAGCAGTGGACGCCGCCGCGGGTCGATCGCCAGGGACGTACGCTGGCACAGCTGCGCCGGGCGGCCGATCAGGCATTCGCGCGGGGGCATCTGTACGAAGATGGCGATGCGGCAGTGCCGCTGTGGCTGGCGGTGCAGGAAGAGGAACCCGACGACCGCCAGGCGCGCCTCGGCCTGCAACGTGCGAAGCAGCGCCTGCTGCAACAGGCCGATGCGTTGCTGCAGCAGCCATTGCGGCAGCGTGAAGCGCTGGCCGAAGCCGGGCGGCAGGCGCTGGTACTGCTGACCCTGGCGCCGAAGGACGAGAAGGTGCGCGCGCTGCAGGGCAGGGTGGAGACGGCGCAGCGCGTGGTCGCCTACAACCGCGCGGGCGAAGACGATCTGCGTGCCGACCGGATAGGTGAAGAGGGTGATGGCGCCATCGGCAACTTCCGCGAGGCACTGGCGCTGGACCCGAACAACCGCCGCGCGCGGCAGGGCTTGGCAGCGGCGGAAAGCGGGCTGATCCGGCGTGCCGAGGACGCCGCGCGCATCCGCGATTTCGCCAGTGCCGGGGCGTGGTTGGCAGAAGCCAGCAAGGTGCGGGATTCGTCACCGACCATCGCCGATGCGTTCGAGCGCATCGAGCAGATCCGCGCAGCAGCGCTGGTCCAGCTGCGCGATGGCGGCCTGCATGATCTGACCACCCCGCAGGGATTGAAGCCTGCGCGCGAGAAGCTGGCCGAAGCGCTGCGCATCGCCCTGCCGGGCGACGCGGTGGTGGCGCAGCTGCGCGAGCGCATCGAGCTGGCCACCCATTACGGCAGTTTCCGGCCGGGGCAGGTGTTCAGCGACGCGCTGCGTGATGGCGGCCGTGGACCGCAGATGATCGTGGTACCGCACGGCGGATTCCAGATGGGTGCCAGTGATACCGAGCCGGGCGCAACCGATGCGGAGCGACCGTCGCACTATGTGCGCTTCGAGCGCGGTTACGCGATGGCGATCACCGAGATCACCGTGGGTGATTTCGAGCGTTATGTGAAGGCGACCAACGCCCGCCCACGCGCGACCCGGCGTGGACATTCGGTGGTCTATGACGAGCGCAGCGGCAATTTCATCCGTCGCAGCGGCGTGGACTGGCGATCCGACTATGACGGTGGGCGCGCGCTGGGCAATTCGCCGGTGATGCACGTCAGCGTGCGTGATGCGGAGAACTACGCGACCTGGCTCTCCGAGCAGACCGGCCGCAGCTACCGCCTGCCCAGCGAGGCCGAGTTCGAGTACGCAATGCGTGCCGGCAGCAGTGGCCGTTACCCGTGGGGCGATGCCGGGCTGCCGCCGGAAGGCAGTGGCAATTACACCGGCAGCAAGGACGTTTCACCGTCCGGCAGGCATTGGCACAACGCCTTCGTCGGCTATGGCGATGGTTGGTGGGGGCCGGCACCGGTCGCCAGTTTCCAGGCCAACGGCTTCGGGCTGCATGACATGGGCGGCAATCTGAGCGAGTGGGTGGCCGACTGCTGGCATGCCAGCTATCGGCGCGCGCCGGCCGATGGTGTGGCCTGGTTCAACCCGGGCTGCCGTTCACGGGTGATCCGGGGGGGCAACTGGGCCAATGCCCCGGAGCAGACCCGGGCGGCCTGGCGGCAATCGCAGGATTCGGATACCACCAACGCGCGCATCGGCTTCCGACTGGTGCGAGGGATCTGACCGGCGCACCTGGATCGGCGCCGGTTTCACCCGCCGCAGGCAGCGCCGCACTAAGATTGCGCCGTGCCCGCCGGCCGGCGGGGTCAGCCGGAAGACCTGCCGATGCGCAACGATCCTTTTTCCCGCTCGCCGCAGCAGCGGCGTGGCCTGTTCGGCAACATCCGCTGGTGGGTGCTGCTGCTGGCCGCCGGCTATGCGGCGTTCTACTGGTTCTCCAACCGTGCGGTCGACCCCTATACCGGCGAGAAGGTGCTGATCGACAGCAGCCTGGACGCCAGCCAGGAGAAGGCACTGGGCCTGCAGGCCTACCAGCAGATCCTGTCGCAGGAGCGCCCGCTGGGCCCGAACGAACAGGTCTCGCGGGATGTCCGGGCGATTGCCGAGCGACTGATCGCCAAGGTGGACGTGGTGGAGACCGCGCTGGCGCAGGAACACGGGCTGCAACCGGCACACTTCGCGCGCGACTTCGAGTGGGAAGTGAATGTGATTCCGTCCGAACAGGCCAATGCGTTCTGCCTGCCCGGCGGCAAGATGGCCGTGTACACGGGGCTGATTCCGGTCGCGCGCACCCGCGATGCGATGGCGGTGGTGATGGGCCATGAAATCGCCCATGCGTTGCTGCGCCACGGTGCACAGCGCATGGCCCAGCAGAAGCTGACCCAGATCGGCCAGATGGCCGGCGCCGCCAGTGGAATGGATGCACAGCAGCAGCAGATGATGATGTCGGCGATGGGCTACGGCTATCTGTTGCCGTATGCGCGCAGCCACGAGACGCAGGCTGATGAAGTAGGCCTGATGCTGGCGGCGGCGGCGTGTTTCGATCCGCGCGAGGCGGTGCCGCTGTGGCAGCGCATGGGTCAGGCGGGTGGCGGCCAGTCGCCGCCGGAATTCTCTTCGACCCACCCCAATCCGGGTACCCGCATCCAGAATCTGCAGGCGTTGATGCCGAAGGCGCTGGAGTACCGGCAGAAGTTCTGCGAGCAGGCCAGGTAAAGGGTGGTTCGGCAGGGCTGCGCCCTGCACCTGCCGAGGCTGGAGCAACAGCTGAAGCAACAGCTGAAGCAACAGCAACAGCGGGCTATCCGTGGGATGGCGGGGTGGGTCCGATTGCGGGAGACGCCGTAAACCCATCCATGGGGGCTTGGCCGCGGCATCCATGCCGCGGACACTCCCGCAACCGGACCCACCCCGCCTTCGACAGCTTCCCGCTGCTGTTGGTAGGTGTCGACCTTGGTCGACACGTAGAGCCACGCCATGCGTGGATGCTTTTCGATTTCAATTCGAAATATTCGATCTCGATGGAGATTCATCCACGCATGTCGTGGATGTGCCAACCGTCACCGGGAAACTGTCGGAGGTGGGGCGGTGTCGGATTGCGGGGTGTCAGCCGCATGGATGCGGCTGCCAAGCCCCCATGGATGGGTTCACGGCGTCCCCGCAATCCGACACCGCCCCGCCATCCCACGGAATGCCAGCTGTTGCTGCTGAGGTTGCCGGCCAGCGGCCGGCACTACCGCCTCTGCACGTGCAGGGCGCAGCCCTGCCGAACCCCCCTTATTTGACCGCCGTCACCTGGACGTCGATCACGCCGTCTCCGACGCGGGCCTGCAGTGCGTCACCCGGTTGCACCTGCTCGACCCGACGCACCAGCGCGCCATCGTCTGCACGGGTCACGATGCTGTAGCCACGCGCGACGGTCGCCAACGGACTGACCGCTTCCAGCGAACGTGCCAGGCCACGCAGGCGCAGCGCATCACGTTGCAGGAGGCGCTGCAGCGCCGCCTGTGGGCGCCCGCCCAGCGCGGCAAGGCGGCGTCGCAGTGCCTCCATCTGCCGTTGCGGATGATGACCACGCAACACTGCAGCGGCGTGGCGCAGGCGGGCCGCGCGACGCTCCTGCTGCTGGTTGTGCGCCGCATGCAGTCGACGCCCGAGGTCCAGCTGGCGTCGGCGCAGCAGATCCAGCCGTGCCTGCGGGCTTTGTGCATTCAAACGCAGCAGGGCACGATCGGCGCGCTGCATGGCCTGCTGCAGGGTGTGGCGTTGCAGTTGCACCATGCGAGCCGCGTTGCGGCGCAGGCGCAGGGCCAGGTCGCGCTGATCGGGCACCAGCAGTTCTGCGGCCACCGATGGCGTCGGCGCGCGCAGGTCAGCGGCAAAATCGCTGAGACTGAAGTCGGTTTCGTGACCCACGGCCGAAACTACCGGCGTGCGGCTGGCGGCGATTGCACGGGCCAGGGCTTCATCGTTGAACGCCCACAGGTCTTCCAGCGAGCCACCGCCGCGGGTCAGCAGGATCACGTCGTAGCGGCCGCTGGCATCGGCGGCCTGCAGCAGGCGGGTGATCTGCGCGGCGGCGGTCGCGCCCTGCACAAGGGTCGGCAGCAGATCCACTTCCAGCAACGGGAAGCGGCGGCCGAGCACGCTCAGCACATCGCGCACGGCGGCACCGGTAGGCGAGGTGATCACCGCCAGACGCTGTACATGGGCCGGCATCGGCCGCTTGCGCGCCGGGTCGAACAGCCCCTCGGCCTCCAGCCGCGCCTTCAGTTCCTCGAACGCGCGACGCAGTGCGCCTTCGCCGGCTTCCTCCATGTGGTCCAGCACCATCTGGTACTCGCCACGGGCGTCGTACAGGGTCACCTTGCCGCGCACCAGCACGCGCATTCCCTCGCGCGGCACGAACTTCAGGTACTGCGCCTTCATCCTGAACATCGCAGCGCGCAACTGTGCACGCGCGTCCTTCAGGGTGAAGTACAGATGGCCGGATGCCGGGCGCGCCACGCTGCCCAGTTCGGCTTCCACCCAGATCGCAGGAAAGCTGCCTTCCAGCAGGTCGCGGGCGAGGGTATTGAGCTGGCTGGGGGTGAAGACGTCGTTGTTGCGTGGCTGCATGGTTACGGCGTGGGGCAGATGGAGCAGGGGCCTCAGGATCGCACGTCAGCGCAGGCCGTGCTGGCCCATCGCCCATTGCACGTGTTCGCGGACCACGGGTGAAGCATCTTCGGCGCGTGTCTGCAGTGCCGACAGCGTCTCTGCCGTGGTCGACGCATTGCCCAGTGCCACGGCAATGTTGCGCAGCCAGCGCTCGTGGCCACTGCGGCGGATCGGGCTGCCTTCGGTACGGCGCAGGAATTCAGCTTCGTCCCACGCGAACAACTGGTCCAGGCGCGCGGTGTCCAGGTTGTTGCGCGCGCGGAAGTCGGCCTCGTCGGTGCGCTTGGCGAACTTGTTCCAGGGGCAGACCAGCTGGCAGTCGTCGCAGCCATAGATGCGGTTGCCGATCAGGGGTCGCATCTCCACTGGAATCGCACCGTCATGCTCGATGGTCAGGTAGGAAATGCAGCGGCGTGCATCCAGGCGCTGCGGGCCGGTGATGGCCTGGGTCGGGCAGACGTCGATGCAACGGGTGCAGGTGCCGCAGTGGGCGCTGGCCGGTGCATCAATCGGCAGCGGGATATCGATGTAGATCTCGCCGATGAAGAACCACGAGCCGCCGTGGCGGTCGATCAGGCAGGTGTGCTTGCCGATCCAACCCAGCCCCGCGTTGCGGGCCAGTGCGCGCTCCAGCACCGGCGCCGAGTCGACGAAGACGCGGTAGCCCAGCGGCGCCACCTCATCGTTGATCTGCGTGGCCAGCTTCTGCAGGCGGTTGCGCATCAGCTTGTGGTAATCGCGGCCGAGCGCGTAGCGCGCCACATAGGCGCGGCCCGGATCGGCCAACGTGGCCCAGGCCTCGGTGTCATCCTTGTGGCTGTAGTCCATACCCACCGAGATCACCCGCACGGTGCCGGGCAGCAGTTCTGCCGGGCGCGCGCGCAGGGTGCCGTGGCGGGCCATCCAGTCCATCGTGCCGTACAGGCCCTGGCCCAGCCAGTCGGCCAGGTGCGCCTCATCCTCGCCCAGTTCGATGCCGGCGATACCGCAGCGCTGGAAGCCATGCGCACGCGCGAGGTCGCGGATGCGCTGTACGGCCAGGGCCGGATCGAGGGGGGCAGGGACGGGGGACATGTGCACCAGTATAAAATCCCCGCATGGCCAACCTCGCCGATCTGTTCGATTCCCGTGCCGCACGCACACTCGATGCCCAGGCCTCCGCGCTGGCGGGCGAGGGTGGCTGGGGCCTGATGGCCCAGGCGGGGCAGGCGGCCTGGCAGTGCCTGCTGCAGCACTGGCCACAGGCGCGACGGCTCGGCGTGGTCGTTGGCAGTGGCAATAATGGCGGCGATGGTTACGTGCTGGCCCGCCATGCGCTGCAGGCGGGGTTGCAGGTTCAGGTGGTCGCGCTGCCGGGCAGCCCGCCTTCCACGGCACTGGCGCAGCGTGCCGCAACGGATTTCAGGTCCGCCGGGGGAACCGTCGCTGATTTCAACGGCGAACTGGTCCAGGCCGATGTATGGGTCGATGCCCTGTTCGGTCTCGGCTTCGCCCGCGCACCAAACGGTGCGGCACAGGACTTGATCGAGGCGCTGAACGCGCAGCGGGCACCGGTGTTGGCGCTGGATGTACCCAGCGGCGTCGATGCCGACCGTGGCTGCGTGCCGGGCGTAGCCGTGCGCGCGACCCTGACCTTGCAGTTCATCGTCGCCCATCGTGGCCTGTACACCGGCGACGCGCTGGAATACACCGGGCGCAGACAGCTGGCACCGCTGACGCTGCCCGACGAGGCCTGGCAGGGTGTCGTTGCCGCTGCAGAATGCTGGACGCAGTCGCGCCTGCCGGATCTGCTGCCGCCGCGCCGTGCCAACAGTCACAAGGGTGAATCCGGCCATGTGCTGTGCGTGGGCGGCAATCATGGCAGCGGCGGTGCCATCGCGATGGCCGCCGAAGCCGCGCTGCGCGCTGGTGCAGGTCTGCTGAGCATCGGCACGCGTCAGGACCATGTTGGCCCGCTGCTGGCCAGGTTGCCTGAGGCGATGACGCATGCGCTGGAAGATGGCGCTGCGCTGCCCGCGTTGCTGGCAAAAGCCAAGGTCGTGGCGATCGGCCCGGGTCTGGGCCAGGACGAATGGGCGCGGGCGCTGTATGCGCGTGTCCTACAGTCGGGCCTGCCGCTGGTAATCGACGCCGATGCACTGAACCTGCTGGCGCAGGATGCGCATGCGCTGGCCGATGCGATCCTGACCCCGCACCCCGGCGAAGCCGCGCGCTTGCTGGAAACTACCACGGCGGCCATCCAGGCAGATCGCTATGGCAGCGCGCAGGCGCTGGCCGAGCGCTATCACGCGGTGGTGGTGCTGAAGGGCGCTGGCAGCATCGTCGCCGCGCCCGGCCGCGGACCTCGACTGATTGCTGCCGGCAACCCGGGAATGGCGGTAGGTGGCATGGGTGACCTGTTGACCGGCATCATCGCCAGCCTGCGCGCACAGGGCCTGCCCGCGTTCGATGCGGCGGCCGGCGGTGCGCTGCTGCATGCCCTGGCCGGTGATGTCGCCGCCGCCGACGGTGCCCGAGGCCTGCTTCCCACTGATCTGCTGGCGCCCCTGCGGCGGCTGGCCAACCCGGAATGTTCCCGATGACCGAATTCTTCCTTGCCGACAGCGATGCCACCGAATTGCTGGGGCAGTGGCTGGCAGCCACCCGTCCTCCGCAGGCGCTGGTCGAACTGCGCGGCGATCTTGGCGCCGGCAAATCAACCACGGCACGCGCGCTGCTGCGGGCGCTGGGCGTGCAGGGCGCGATCCGCAGCCCCACGTACACGCTGGTCGAGCGCTATCCGTTGTCCAGTGGCGGCGAAGCCTGGCACCTGGACCTGTATCGCATCGGCCAGGCCGGCGAGCTGGATTTCCTTGGGCTGGATGAGGGCAGTGCCGTGCTGTGGCTGGTCGAATGGCCCGAGCGCGGTGCCGGCGCACTTCCGCCCACCGATCTGGTCGTGGCACTGGAAATTGAAGGGCAGGGGCGTCGCGTGCGTCTCACTGGCGTCAGCGACGCGGGACGTGAATGGCTGTTGCGGCTTCCCGAAGGTGGCGACTTGCAGGCCCTTTCTGTCGGCTGACGAGAACAAACACCGGCAGGTTACGGATTATTAAGGAAAAAGGTGTTGCATTCCGTTCAGTGCGGTGATTGAATCCTGAGTCATGCGCCCGGGGAATCGACTCATTGCCATCTGTGCCGCCGTCGGACTTGGTCTGGCGAGCGTCAGTGCGTGGGCCGGTGAGGTCCGTCAGGTCCTGCTGAATACCGGTTCTACCGGAACCCGTGCGGAAATCGCGCTGGTCGGCAGTGGCGGCTACAAGACCCTGTCGTTGGCCGGTCCGAACCGGCTGGTGGTCGATTTCCCCGATTCCAGCGCGGTGCGCAACCTGAAGATGCCTTCGCCGCAGGGCGTGGTCACGGCGGTGCGCACCGGGCAGCCGGTACCGGGCACCTTCCGTGTCGTATTCGACCTGGCTGAGACGGTCGCGCCCTTCCGCCCGCAGATGCAGCGCGAAGGCAATGAATCCAAGCTGGTGATCGAGTGGCCGGGCGATGGTCCGGCCGTGGCCGCCAGCCGACCCGCGGTGACCCCTGCGCCGACGCAGCCGCCCGCAGCATCTTCGGTGAGTCCGGCTTCGACCCCGAACCCGACCCCAGCACAGACCGCTCAGTCCCGTGGCGATGCCGCGCGGGCCACCGCGCTGTTGA